>JAZQWK010000182.1:0-10426 GCA_045632325.1 Eubacteriales bacterium | reverse complement strand
CCGGTATCGTTATCGGTCGCGGCGGTGCTGAAATCGAAAAGCTCAGACTCGAATGCGAAGCAATCGTCAAGGCTCCCGTTTCCGTCAATGTTGTCGAAATCAAGAGCCCCGACCTGAATGCACAGCTCGTTGCTGAAAACATCGCAGCTCAGCTGGAAGAAAGAGTTTCCTTCCGCCGTGCAATGAAGATGTCCATCGGCAGAACGATGAAGCTCGGTGCAAAGGGTATCAAGGTTACCGTTTCCGGTCGTCTCGGCGGCGCAGAAATCGCGCGCAGCGAGCACTACCACGAGGGTACCATCCCGCTGCAGACGCTGAGAGCTGATATCGACTACGGCTTTGCAGAAGCATCCACCACTTACGGTAAGATCGGTGTCAAGACCTGGATCTACAAGGGCGAAGTCCTTGCAGACGGCAGACACAATGCGGCTCCTGCTGAAGAAAAGCAGAACCGCCCGAGAAGAAACTTCGGTGACCGCCGCGACAACAGAGACGGCCAGAGAAGAGGTCCCAGAACTCCCAGAGAAGGAGGCAACAAGTAATGTTAATTCCGAAGAGAGTAAAATACAGACGCGTTCACAGAGGCAGACTGACCGGTAAGGCTTACCGCGGTGCTGAAATCAGCAACGGTTCTTACGGTCTGGTCGCTACCGAGCCCGCTTGGATTTCCTCCAAGCAGATCGAAGCAGCCCGTATCGCGATGACCCGTTATATCAAGCGTGGCGGTCAGGTCTGGATCAAGATTTTCCCGGACAAGCCCATCACCGAAAAGCCCGCTGAAACCCGAATGGGTTCCGGTAAGGGTTCTCCCGAATACTGGGTCGCAGTTGTTAAGCCCGGCAGAGTCCTGTTCGAAATGGACGGCGTTTCTCCTGAAATTGCACGCGAAGCTATGCGTTTGGCCGGTCACAAGCTCCCGATCAAGACAAAGTTCGTGATCAAAGAGAACGAAGCTGAGGAGGTATAAGCAGTGAAAGCAAAGGAATTAAAAGAACTGACTGTCGCTGAACTTGAAGCAAAATTCAAGGAACTGAAAAGCGAACTCTTCCATCTTCGCTTCCAGCACGCAATCAACCAGCTTGACAATCCTCACAAAATTGCAGACGTTAAGAAGGATATTGCACGTGTTATGACCGTTCTTCGCCAGAAGGAAGCTGAAGCTTCCAAGAACGCGTAAGGGCAGGAAGGAGTATCAGAAATGGAAAGAAACCTCAGAAAGACCAGAGTTGGTAAGGTTGTATCCGACAAGATGGATAAGACCATCGTTGTCCTGATCGAAGATAACGTCAAGCATCCGCTTTACGGCAAGATCATGAAGAGATCCATCAAGCTGAAGGCGCACGACGAAAACAACGAGTGCAAGATCGGCGATAAGGTTGAAATTATGGAAACGAGACCGCTCTCCAAGGATAAGAGATGGAGACTCGTAGAAGTAATCGAAAAAGCAAAGTAATTGTTTCTTGCAGATCGCGTGAAATTGTGTCTGTGAAAACAGTGAATAAGGAGGAAAAGACAAAGTGTTACAGCAGCAGTCTTTAATGAATGTAGCCGACAACACCGGCGCAAAGGAACTCATGTGCATCAGAGTTCTCGGCGGTACCGGCAGAAGATATGCAAATATCGGTGACGTTGTCGTTTGTGCTGTTAAGAAGGCAGCACCGAACGGTCAGGTCAAAAAAGGCGAAGTTGTAAAGGCAGTCGTCGTTCGGACCGCAAAGGGTCTGAAGCGTGCTGACGGCTCTTACATTAAGTTTGATGAAAACGCAGCAGTCATCATCAAGGATGATGGCACGCCCCGCGGTACCCGTATTTTTGGCCCGGTCGCAAGAGAGCTTCGTGAAAAGGATTATCTGAAGATCCTCTCCCTCGCTCCCGAAGTACTTTAATAGGAGGTTTTAGGTAATATGGCAAAGCAGCTTCATGTTAAGAAGGATGATACCGTTATCGTAATCTCCGGTAAGGACAAAGGCAAGCAGGGTAAGGTTGTTGAAGTTTCCCTCAAGGAAGGCAAGGTTATTGTCGAGGGTGTCAACATCGTTTCCAAGCACGTCAAGCCCAGAAGACAGGGCGAAACCGGCGGTATCGTAAAGGTTGAGGGTGCAATGTATGCATCCAAGGTTCAGCTGTACTGCTCCAAGTGCGGCAAGGGTGTCCGCGTCAAGACGAACGTCGTTGACGGTAAGAAGACCCGCGTCTGCACCAAGTGCGGCAGCGAACTGTAAGAATGCGGAGGTGAATTGAAATGGCAAGACTGAGAGAACTTTATAAATCCGAGGTTGCTCCCGCATTGATGAAGAAGTACGAGTACAAGAGCCCCATGCAGATCCCGAAGCTTGATAAGATCGTTATCAACGTCGGCTGCGGCGATGCTCGTGAAAACGCAAAGGTCATCGATTCTGTCATCGCTGAGATCTCCATGATCGCAGGTCAGAAGGCAGTCGCTACCACCGCTCGTAAGTCCGTCGCGAACTTCAAGGTTCGTGAAGGTATGAAGCTCGGCGTAAAGGTTACGCTGCGCGGCGAGAGAATGTACGAATTCGCTGACAAGCTTTTCAACTTCGCACTTCCCCGTGTCCGTGACTTCAAGGGTATCAACCCCAATGCTTTCGACGGCAGAGGTAACTACTCCCTGGGTCTGAAGGAACAGCTTATCTTCCCGGAAATCGAGTACGACAAGGTCGAAAAGATCCGCGGTATGGATATCGCATTCGTTACAACAGCAGAAAACGACGAACAGGCAAGAGATCTGCTCACCATGATGGGCGCTCCGTTCGCAAAGTAAGAGGAGATACAAGATGGCAAAGAAGGCTATGGTTTTAAAGCAGCAGAAGCCGCAGAAGTTCTCCACCAGAGAATACACCAGATGCAAGATCTGTGGTCGTCCTCACGCATACATGCGTAAGTACGGTATCTGCCGTATCTGCTTCCGCGAGCTGGCTTACAAGGGTCAGATCCCCGGCGTAAAGAAGGCTTCCTGGTAATCAACTGCCAAGGAACCGCTCATCAAACCTGATGAGCAAAACAGTCCACGCACAAACGTGGCATTGAATCTGAGGAGTTCGGTAAACGCACAACACCGTTTACCCTCGGTTTTGTGCAAAGACGTTTCCGCGCGGCGCTCACGCCGCATACGGGAACTGAGCCGATCCCTATATAAAAGCTCCAAACTTATCGGAAGGAACGCACTCACGCGTTAACCGCCGATTAGCCGCCGGAACTTGACGGCGTTAAAACACGCCTGCCAAGAAACACCCGGCAGCAGGTGAGAAGGCTCGGGCATCCAAAGGTTGTAAGGATTCCCGCAACATTCAATATCATAACTTGCATTAAGGAGGAACACAACATGCAAATTTCAGACGTTATTGCAGACATGCTCACTAGAATCAGAAACGCGAACAACGCAAAGCATGAATCTGTAGACATTCCCGCATCCAACATGAAGAAGGCGATCGCTGACATTCTTCTGACCGAGGGCTACATCAAGTTCTATCAGGTTATCGAAGATGGTAAGCAGGGCGTCATCCGCATCGTTCTCAAGTATACCCAGGGCAAGGGTAAGGTCATCCAGGGTCTGAGAAGAGTTTCCAAGCCCGGTCTCAGAATTTACTCCAACTGTGAAGACATGCCGAAGGTTATGAACGGTATGGGCATTGCGATCGTATCTACCTCTAAGGGTATTATGACCGACAAGAAGGCTAGACAGGAAAATGTCGGCGGCGAAATTCTCGCCTTTGTATGGTAATTTGGAACAGGAGGTAAAAGAATATGTCCAGAATTGGTAGAAAGCCGATTACTGTTCCCGCAGGCGTCGAAATCAAGGTTGACGACGCAAACGTTGTTACCGTAAAGGGTCCGAAGGGAACGTTAACGCAGGCAATTCATCCGAACATGACGATCGAAGTCACCGGCACTGAGATCAACGTCACCCGCCCCAACGATGAAAAGGAAAACCGCGCACTGCACGGTCTGTCCAGAACCCTCATCGCAAACATGGTTGAAGGTGTTACCAAGGGCTACGAAAAGAAGCTCGAAGTTAACGGCGTTGGTTACAGAGTCGCAAAGGAAGGCAAGAAGCTCGTTATGAACCTCGGCTATTCCCACCCGGTTGTTATGACCGAAATCGATGGTGTTACTTTTGAAACCCCCGATGCGAACACAATTTTTGTCAAGGGTATTGACAAGCAGCTCGTCGGCCAGGTTGCAGCACAGGTCCGTGAAAAGAGACCGCCGGAACCCTATAAGGGCAAGGGTATCAAGTACGCCGATGAACACATCCGCCGCAAGGCCGGTAAGACCGGTAAATAAAGAAAGGAGTGTTAAGGAATGGTTACAAGAAAAGACAGCAACGCTCAGCGTCTTAAGAGACATAAGAGAGTCCGCGCGAAGATCTCCGGTACGGTTGAAAGACCGCGTCTGTGTGTCTTCCGCTCCAACAAGAACATCTCCGCACAGATCATTGATGACGTCGCAGGTGTTACGCTCGTCTCTGCTTCCTCCCTTGAAGCTTCTTTTGAAGGCAACGGTGGAAACAAGGAAGGCGCAAAGCAGCTCGGCGAAATTCTCGCAAAGAGAGCTCTGGAAAAGGGTATCGAGACCGTCGTATTCGATCGCTCCGGTTACCTTTACCACGGTCGTATCATGGAACTGGCAGACGGCGCAAGAGAAGCCGGCCTGAAGTTCTGAGAAAGCAGGAGGATATCATGGCAAATAGATTTGATGCATCTGCAGTTGAACTGAAGGAAAAGCTCGTCGTTATCAACCGTGTTTCCAAGACCGTCAAGGGTGGTCGTGTCCCGCACTTTGCTGCGATCATGATCGTCGGTGACGAAAACGGACACGTTGGTTACGGTCTGGGTAAGGCTGCAGAAGTTCCGGAAGCAATCAGAAAAGGTATCGAGGACGCAAAGAAGAACATGATCACGGTTTCCCTTAAGGGTACCACGATCCCCCACGAAGTCATCGGTGAGTTCGGCGCAGGCCGCGTCATGCTCAAGCCCGCTGCAAAGGGTACCGGTGTCATCGCAGGCGGTACTGTTCGTGCGATCCTGGATATGGCAGGCATTAAGGATATCAGAACCAAGTGCCTGAGAACCAACAACCCGACCAACGTTGTCAAGGCGACCTTTGAAGGTCTGAAGTCTCTGCGCAACGTCGAAGAAGTTGCTGCTATGCGCGGCATCTCCGTCGAACAGGTCAAGGGTTAATCAAAGGAGGATTTGCAGAATGGAAAACGTAAAGATTACGCTGGCAAAGAGCCTCATCGGTGCAAAGCCGAATCAGAAGGCTACTGCAAAGTCTCTCGGTCTGAATAAGATCGGCAGCTGCATCGTTGTTGCAAACGACGCAGTCGCACAGGGCAAAATCAATGTTCTTGCACACCTTGTTAAGGTTGAGAACGTCTAATCGAAATCGACAGGAGGAAATAACATGAAGCTCCACGAACTTTCTCCCGCAGCTGGTTCCGCGAAGCCCGTATACCGCAAGGGCCGTGGTCCCGCATCCGGTAACGGTAAGACAGCCGGCAAGGGTCACAAGGGTCAGAACGCTCGTACCGGCGGCGGTGTAAGACCCGGTTTTGAAGGCGGTCAGATCCCGCTGTACAGAAGACTTCCCAAGAGAGGTTTTCATAACGTATTTGCAAAGCACTACACTATCGTAAATGTTGATGCACTCAATGTTTTTGAAGATGGATCCGTTGTTTCTGCAGAAAACCTTATCGAAATGGGTATCATCAACAATGTTTATGATGGTATCAAGATTCTCGGTAACGGTGAAATCAGCAAGAAATTAACCGTCAAAGCATCAATCTTTTCAGCGTCTGCAAAAGAGAAGATCGAAGCAGTCGGTGGAAAGACTGAGGTGATCTAAGTGCTTCAGACTTTAAGAAACGCTTGGATGATCCCGGAACTGCGCAAGAAGATTCTCTTCACGCTGCTGATCCTGGTTCTCTACAGACTGGGTGCAGTGCTCCCCGTTCCGTTTCTGAGCGCTGACCTTCTGACTCAGATGGTCAACACTTACACTGATGGTTCCATTTTCCAGTATTTTAACATTCTTTCCGGTGATGCATTCTCCAAGGCAACGCTGTTCGCACTGTCTGTTTCCCCGTATATCACGGCACAGATCGTCATTCAGCTGCTCTCCATCGCGATTCCCGCGCTGGAACGCATCGCAAAGGAAGATGACGGCAGAAAGAAGCTCGCACAGTTCACCCGTATCGGTACGATCATTCTCGGTCTGATCACCGCGTTCGGTTATACCAGATACATTGAATCTGCACTGATCGTCGACAGCACGTTCATCAGAATCGTTGTTATGTTCTGCTACGTCGCGGGTACCGCACTTGTCATGTGGCTCGCAGAAAAGATCGATGAATTCGGTATCGGCAACGGTATCTCCATGATCCTGTTCTGCAACATCATTGCAAGCCTTCCCGCATCCGTTTCTTCTCTGCTCGCTGCACAGAACGCAATCTGGGCTAAGATCCTCGTTGCAATCATCGCAGCAATTCTCTCTGTCGCGATTCTCGTATTCGTCATTTATATGACCAATGCAGAACGCAGACTGCCCGTTCAGTATGCAAAGAAGGTTGTCGGCCGTAAGATGTTCGGTGGTCAGTCCACCACGCTTCCGCTGAAGCTTAACATGACCGGTGTCATGCCGATCATCTTCGCAAACTCCATCGTGGCAATCCCCTCGACCATGTCGGTCATGTTCCCGCCTAAGGCAGGATCTTTCTGGGAAGGTTTCGTTAATTTCTTTAGCTATACCTCTCCCGTATATGCAGTTCTCTTCTTCATCCTGATCATCGCGTTCAACTTCTTCTACGTCGGTATCTCCTTCAACCCCGTTGAAGTTGCAAACAACCTGAAGAAGAACGGCGGCTTTATCCTCGGTATGCGTCCCGGTAAGCCCACTGCGGACTATATCACTCGTGTACTGAATAAGCTGACCTTCATCGGCGCTCTGTTCCTCGCAGTTATCGCAGTTCTCCCGCTGATCATCAACATGATCGCAGGCAACAAGCTCGGCGGTATTGCATTCGGTGGTTCCTCCCTGCTCATCATCGTTGGTGTTGCACTGGAAACCTTCCGTGAACTGGAAGCACAGATGACGATGCGTCACTATAAGGGATTCCTTGAATAATAAGAGGTTTTACCAGATGAAGATTATGTTTCTCGGCGCTCCCGGCGCCGGCAAGGGCACTCAGGCCGAAATCGTTTCCGAGAAGTACAACATTCCGGCGATTTCCACCGGTGCAATCATCCGTGAGGCAATTAAGAACGGTACGGAAATGGGCAACGCTGCAAAGGCGTTCACCGAATCCGGCAAGCTTGTTCCCGATGAAGTCGTCATCGGCATCATCAAGGAACGTCTTGCAGAGGACGACTGCAAGGGTGGTTTCATCCTTGACGGTTTCCCCAGAACCGTCGGCCAGGCGGAAGCACTCGATGCAATGGGCATCGAAATGGATCTGGTCATCTCCATCGAAGTGGCAGATGAAAAGATCGTTGAGCGTATGAGCGGCAGACGCACCTGCATCTGCGGCGCTACGTATCACACCGTTTATAAGCCCTCCAAGGACAACAAGACCTGCGATAAGTGCGGTGCTGAGCTGACCATCCGTCGTGATGATGCTCCCGAGGTCGTTCTCGACAGACTGCACACCTATCACGAGTCCACTGAGCCCCTCAAGGCTTATTACGATAAGAAGGGCAAGCTTCAGCTTGTCGAAGGACAGGAAGAACTGGCAGACACTACGGCTTTGACCGAGGCTGTTATCACTTCCTTCCTGGGCAGATAATCTATGATTCAGGTTAAGAATGCAGCTCAGATCGCCATGATGCGTGACGCCGGTAAGATTACCGGTGAAGCGCTTGCCATGGCGGGCGAAATGGTAAGACCGGGTGTCTCCACAAAAGAGATCGATACCGCGATCCGCGAGTATATCAAAAAATGTGGTGCAACCCCTTCCTTTCTGAACTACGGCGGTTTTCCGGCGAGTGCTTGCATCAGCATCAACGACGAGGTCATTCACGGAATCCCCGGTGCAAAGAAGTTTCTTTGTGATGGTGATATCGTAAAGATCGATGTCGGCGCGTATTACAAAGGCTATCACGGCGATTCGGCAAATACGTTCCCTGTCGGAACGGTTTCCGATGAAGCAGCAGCCTTGATCCGCGTGACAAAAGAATCCTTCTTCGAAGGCATCAAGACCATCGGTCCGGGCAGCCGGCTCGGAGATCTCGGTGCTGCGGTAGACGGTTACGTCAAAAAGTTTGGATTCTCTGCTGTTCGCAAATTTGTCGGACACGGTATTGGACGCGATCTGCATGAGGCACCGGACGTTCCCAATTACGGAATTGCCGGTCGCGGACAGCGGATCTACGCCGGTATGGTCATCGCTGTGGAACCCATGATCAATGCGGGAACGTACGACGTCATTCAGCTGGATGACGGTTGGACGATCAAAACCGCAGATGGGAAACTTTCCGCCCATTATGAGCATACCCTTGCTGTCACGGACAACGGTGTTGTTCTGCTGACGCAGGTATAAACGGAGAGCGGACATGATTTCAGATATACGCAAAAACCGTTTTCGTTCCGGAACGGCGACCGAGGAAACGCTTGAAGATCAAAAGCGTTCACAAACCAAGGTCACCGGAACCATGATCGGACGCATCGTGCAGTCTGTTGCCGGCAGAGATGCCGACCGCTTGTTTGTGATCGTCGCCGAGCTCGACGGCGAGCACGTGGCAATCGCGGACGGACGGCTGCGGAAATGCGTCAATCCCAAGAAAAAGAAGCTCAAGCATCTGAAGCTGATCTCGTTTGCCGGCATGGAATGTGTCGAGAAGATTGCCGATGGGGTGTGCAATGACAGCTACATCCGCCGCGTCATCTCCGCGTTCCGCGGTGAAACGGATGAGACAGAAAGCCGATGAGCACTTAGGAAAGGAGAGATTCTTCTGCCAAAGGATGACGTTATTGAGTTTGAAGGCACCGTAGTTGAGGTGCTGCCGAATGCGACCTTTAAGGTCAAGCTGCCAAACGAACACATCGTTACGGCACATATTTCCGGTAAACTCAGAATGAATTATATCAAGATTCTTCTCGGTGACAAGGTTACGGTTGAGGTTTCCGTTTACGACCTCGACAAGGGCCGCATCACCTGGAGAGCGAAGTAAGCTTTATGCATAAATAAGAAAGGAATGGTATCGTTACATGAAAGTAAAACCTTCCGTAAAAAAGATTTGCGAAAAGTGCAAAATCATCAAGAGAAAAGGTAGAATCATGGTGATTTGCGAAAACCCGAAGCACAAGCAGAAGCAGGGCTAATCCCGCACTGTCTTGCGAATGAATCAGAGAGGTGAAATACAAGAATGGCACGTATCGCTGGTGTAGATATTCCGAATGCGAAGCGCATTGAAATTGCTCTGACCTATATTTACGGTATCGGCAGAAAGACCGCCAACCAGATTCTCGAATCCACCGGTATCAACCCTGATACCCGTGCAAAGGATCTGACTGACGAAGAAGTAGCAAAGCTGAGAGACGAAATCGAAGAAAATTACACCGTAGAAGGTGACCTTCGTCGTGAAGTCTCCATGGATATCAAGAGAATGGTCGAAATCGGCTGCTATCGCGGTATCCGTCACAGAAAGGGTCTCCCTGTCAGAGGACAGAGAACCAAGACCAACGCAAGAACCAGAAAGGGTCCTGCGAAGACGATCGCTAACAAGAAGAAGTAATTAAGATAGGAGTGACAAAAGCAATGGCAAAGGCTACTGCCAAGAAGGCAACCAAGAAGCGCCGCGAGCGTAAGAACGTGGAAAAAGGCGCTGCTCATATCCGTTCCACCTTCAACAACACGATCATTACCATTACCGACATGAACGGTAACGCAGTTTCCTGGGCATCTGCCGGTGAACTTGGTTACAAGGGCTCCAGAAAGTCTACCCCGTATGCTGCACAGATGGCAGCAGAAACCGCAGCAAAGATCGCTGTGGATCAGGGCATGAAGACTGTTGAAGTTTATGTCAAGGGTCCGGGTTCGGGACGTGAATCTGCAATTCGCGCTCTGCAGTCCGTCGGTCTGGAAATCAGCCTGATCAAGGACGTTACCCCCATCCCCCACAACGGATGCAGACCCCCCAAGAGAAGACGCGTATAATCATCGGAAGAATAAAGGAGGTGCCTACCAACTATGGCAAGATATACAGGTCCCGCATGCAAACTCTGCCGCAGAGAAGGAACTAAGCTGTTCCTCAAGGGCGACCGCTGCTTATCCGATAAGTGTGCGATCAGCCGCCGCAATACCGCTCCCGGTCAGCACGGTGCGCAGAACAAGAAACTGAAGGAATACGGCATGCAGCTTCGTGAGAAGCAGAAGGCTAAGAGAATTTACGGCGTTCCGGAAAAGCAG
>JAZQWK010000181.1:0-3606 GCA_045632325.1 Eubacteriales bacterium | reverse complement strand
GTCAACTCGAGACCTTCCTTGAACGCTTGCACAACGTCGGGATCTTTCTCGAGGTTGAGGTCGTTGGTGACGTTACCTTGCTGATCGTAGTCGGAGCAGTTGAACCACACCGCGACCTTCAGCTGCGGATAACGACCGGTGTTCAGGGTCTCGAACATCTCCTTGACCCACGTTGCCTTGGACTGGTCGGGGTTGGTGCTGGTCTCACAACCGAACTCGGAGATGATCCATGCCCAATCCGCAAAATACTTGGAATATTCCGCGCTGATCTTATCGTACTTCGCCTCGAAGGTCTCCCACGTCGTGGTATCCTCGGGGGTGACGAAGTTGTAGCCCGTCAGACCGATCATATCAATGTAGTTCGGGCTGGGCATCAGGCAGCGGTAATCCGCCCAGTTGTACGGCGGGTAAGAGTTGTCGAAGCCGTTGAAGATCCAGATCGCCCACTGGTTCGCGCCCGTCTCGGTGAAGATGTCGTACAGCGTGATCCAGGTAGAAGCGAAGATGTCAGGATCGAGCATATTCGCCATCGGGCAATAGCTGGTCCAGTCGGTGTTCATCTCGTTGTTGAGTCGGAAGTAGAAGGGCTGACCGAACTCAGCCGCACCCTGTGCATACTCCGTGAGAATTTTCTTGGACTCCTCGGTACCGCGATAGATATCCATGATCGGGTTGTACATCGTGAGGTCCATATTGTTGTTGTCGGTGTACTGGAAGGTGAACTGCATCATGCGGTCGCCGTCCGCGACAACCTTCTGACCGAACTCCAGCGGGAAGCCGTTTGCTTTACCCTCAGAGCTGTAATGGCTGTACTCCGAGATCACGGGGAAGGTGTAACCCGTCTTCTTCTCCAGCACGGGGATGGTGACTTTCCAGCCCGTGGTCTGGAGCTTGTAAGCAAACAGACCCCAATCCACGTGGGTCTGCGCCTTGAGCGCCTCATAATGAGCTTTGGTTTCCTCTGCCCAGTTGGGGTTAGACTCCTCGGGATAGACCATCGTGTCGACAGCCGCGCCCTTGTCATAGATCTTCTGGAAGCTCATATACACATCGGAGAAATCACGGTCGTCTACCGCTTTGAACATAAAGTGATAGGTATCGTTTTTCTCGGTGTTGTAGTAGTCAACGTAGGTGTAATACGCCTTGATCGTCTCGGGGCAATCCTTGATTTTCAGGCGATAGACCGACGCGTTCCAGTCGTCGTTGATCTTGACTTCCTTGCGCGCTTCCACAACCTCAACGCCGTTGTTCTTCTGCGAGTCGACGTTGCCGACGAACAGATACAGCGCGGTCAGGTAGTTGTCGAAACCGCCGTGGTAGCGGATGCCGTTGGCTTCGTGCGACGCGATCAGCGACACCTCATCGGTATCAAAGCGGACACGCAGCGTTGCCAGCGAAAAATCGGGCGTCCAGTCAGCGGGGACGTCGAGGATATAGCCGTCGGGATAGTTGACCATACGCTTGATGCCGCCTGCATAGTAGAACTTCTTGTTGTCCTTGACCTGCACGTACACATCGCTCGTCGTGCGGACACCGTTCTCATAAAACTCGAGCTTCTCAATGTCGCCAAGACCCTTCGTCTCGGTCGCCTTGACAAGCGAATCACGCACAGCGGTCAGCTCCTCTTCGGTGCCTTCCTCCTGCACGCTGGTGTAGGGGTTTTCGTCTTCGTCCTTGCTGTCGCCGTTGTTGTCGCAGGACGCGAAGCAACCGACCATCATCACGATGGCGAGCGCCAGAGCAAGCATACGCCACAATTTCGTTTTCATTGCGTGTGTTCCTCCGTTTAATTGCAAAATTTTCTATTTCGACCGATCAATCGACCGGAGCGAATGTACCGCCGCGGGCGATCATTTCCGCCCGTACTGCCGCGCCGTCCACCTTACCCGCGTCGCAGGCAAGATCCAGCGCCATGGATGCCGCGATGCCCGCCGCTTCACCGAGCGCGTGACACACAAGCTGAATGCGGATGGCGGATTGCGCCCAGAAGGACGCGGACGAGCAACGTCCCGCCACCAGCAGGTTGTTCACCCCTTTTGCGACGAGGCAACCGTAGGGGATCTCGAAAAATTCACCGGGCTTGAAGCCGTCGGGGTGAATCAATGTCGTTTTGCCGTGTACGTCCACGGGATACGCACTCTGTGCGATCGCATCGGGGAATTTCGCACGGGCGTTGTAATCGTCGATCGTCAGCCAGTATTGTCCGACAATGCGGCGGCTTTCGCGCACGCCCGCCAGTCCCGCGAACGAGATGATCGTGCTGTCCTCAAAGCCGGGGACGTATTTCTGCAGGAAGCGATGCACGCGCACCGCCGATGCACGGCAATCCGCCACACCCTGCGACACCGCGACCGTATCGGTGGTGTTGCGGCAATGCGGCGCTTCGGGGCAGTTGAAATACATCACGCCGCGACCGAACGCTTTGGATGTGAAGCTCTGGAAATACACACCGTCCGCACGCTCAATATCGCCGTTTTCCAGCGCTTCGCAGAAGGTGCTGTACAACGGGGCGTCGGTGCTTTTCCATTCGTGCGCCATATAGGTCTGCTCGGAGTTGGGATCGGCGTCCTCACCGTGATCGAGCAGGAATTGATTGACGCGTTTAAAATCAATATTACCTACGGCAAAGCGCAGGGACATATTCTGGTTGATGTGGTTGTCTTCGGGGTCGCCCGCTTCAAACGGACAGCCGCAGGTATAGGCGACCTGCGCATCACCCGATGCGTCGATGACAAACGCGGTGTCGATGCGGAGCAACCCTTCCAGCGTCTGTACCAGCACCGCCTGAATACGGTCGTTTTCCACGACGCAGTTGACGTAAGACGCGCCGTACAGCAGTTCAACACCCGCGCCGCGGCACATCTCCTCAAGCGTGATCGTCAGCGTAACGGGAGAGAACAACGTCTTGTCACATCCCGCCCACGGAGCGGCGGTATAGCCGTTTTCCTCCAGCAGGTTCTGCAGACGCGTGCCGACGTAGGAGTTGCGATAGTTGCCGATGCGCGTACCCATCAGCGGTGTGACCTGCGCAAGGCTTGCCGAGCCGCCCAGCGCATACCCGCGCTCCACGATCAGTACATCCTTGCCGCTTTCCGCCGCCGCGATCGCCGCGATCGCACCCGACGTGCCACCGCCGATGACCACGATATCATACTTGCGCCCGTGTTGCACCACGGGTAACGTAACGGTGTTGTTCATATTGATCACTCCTTTTCGGAGAATATGTGCCGTTTCTATAAAGGATGCGTAACAAGAGTCCCTGAAGGGATTTCCTTTGGTTATACCCCGCCGCGTTTTCGGGACAAGTCGGTATTCCCACAAACTTGTTCACGTCCGCAGGGCGCGCAGAGCCTGCACGCCGCAAGCCTCACTCACGGAGAGGACAACCGCTTGCGTGTCGATTTCAGACGCTCCCGATACGGCGGCACCAAGGCACCGCCCTACGACGTTGCCGCAAAATTGCGGCGGACAGTGTTCCGTGCGGATGATCAATCGGCAAAGACTGCACAAGAAAACGCCATTTTTCAATCGCGCTTTATTCTGCATTCTTTTGCATAAACGCACCGTGCGTCGCGGCGCAGTTTGCACCGCGACGCACGGATGAGT
>JAZQWK010000180.1:0-1584 GCA_045632325.1 Eubacteriales bacterium | reverse complement strand
ATCATCGTCGCCGCCGACCGTGCGGGGATCAGCGTACCGATCGTGATATCAAACATTGTCTTATACTTCCTTTCAAGGTAATTCGTTGCAGTAATTATATCACAGACCCCACGCATGTGCAAGTGCATTTTCAATATTTACAGGATATTTTGGTTATAAATCTTGTAAAGCGGGACTTTCCGTGTTATAATACTGCAAAACGAGCTTTTCTCTCATCAAAAGGAGTCTCCCATGGAATTTCGCAAAATTTTTGATACGATCCCCGATCAATTTGACAAATACCGTCCGCGGTACGCAAAAGCCCTGTTTGACGACCTGATCGCATATGCCGATATCACGCCCGAAAAGCGCGTTCTTGAGCTTGGACCGGGCACAGGACAGGCGACCGAACCGATCCTTGATACGGGCTGCGATTATCACGCCATTGAGCTTGGTGAGCATCTGTGTGCCAAAATGCTTGAAAAATATGGGGCGCGCAGCAATTTTCACATCGTCAACGACGACTTCATCACGCACGATTTCGGGACGCAGACGTTTGACCTTATTTATTCTGCGGCGACCATTCAATGGATCGGCGAACCAACTGCATTTACAAAGACGTTTTCCCTGCTCCGCCCCGGCGGCGTGCTTGCGATGATGCTGACGCGCGGCGACTACCGCAAGCCAAACGAAGCGCTGTATCAGACGATTCAGAAGGTCTACGACGCGCACTATAAACCCGAGATTCCGTACACCCACGGAAACTTCCGCTATACCGCCGCACCCGAATACGGCTATACCGATTTTGAAACGAGAGAATATTTTGGTGAGCGCGTATTCACAGCCGACGAATACGTCGCGTTTTCGGGCACCCACTGCGACCATCTCGTCATTCCCGAGCCGCACAGAAGTGCGCTGTTTGACGGTCTGCGCCGCGCCGTGCTCGATGCAGGCGACCGCATCGTGTTCGCGGACACCTACGTCCTGTATCTCGCAAGAAAGCCCCATTCCCCGTAAAACAAGAACGGAACTGCCCAAGGGAATCCCCCGAAAGCAGTTCCGTTTTTCTTTATTTTCCCATAAAATCACGCCGTGAGCGTTTGAGTCCTCCGTCGAGCCGTTTCTGCCGCAGAGACGCAAAAAACGCCGTCATCAGGTCGCGGCAGGCATCCTCGCAGACACCGGAGCAGATCTGCGGCTTGTGGTTGAGCGGATAGTTGTTCAGCTGCAGTACCGAGCCGAACGCTCCCGCACGCGCATCCTTTGCGCCGTAGACGACCCGTGCCACGCGCGCGTTGACGATCGCACCCGCACACATCGGGCACGGCTCCAGCGTCACGTACAGCGTCGCACGGTGCAGCCGCCAGCCGCCGAGCGCCTTACACGCCGCGTCGATGGCAAGACATTCCGCGTGACCGAGGGCATTTTTTTCCGTTTCGCGGGTATTGTGGGCGCGGGCAACGATCTCACCGTCCCAGACGATCACCGCACCGATCGGGACTTCGCCCAGCTCCGCCGCGATTCTCGCCTCCTCCAGCGCCGCTTCCATATAGTACGCGTCGTCGCGTACCGTCTCCTTTTCCGTCGTCATACGAGCCTCCCCTC
>JAZQWK010000179.1:0-5490 GCA_045632325.1 Eubacteriales bacterium | reverse complement strand
CCCTTCCAGGTCATCTCGATCTTTGCAACGTCGCTGATCGGTATCTACGCGATCTCCTCCGGTATGGAAGGCTATTTGCACCACCGCGAAGCGATCTGGCAGAGAGTCGTTCTGATTGGCGCAGGTCTTTGCATGATCATCCCCGAAACGATCACAGACTTCGTCGGTCTCGGTCTGATTGCCGTCATCGTTCTGTTCCAGTACGTTATCGAGCGCAAGAAGTTTGAAACTGCACCGACTGCATCTGTATCAGACGAAAATCAGTAAATTTTTGAATATACTTCCGCCCATAGGCAATGTCTCATCTTTTAGAGATAACAACGATGGTGCATACTCCCCAAGACCTTCTCCAGCGGAGAAGGGGGACCGCTTGCGGTGGATGAGGAGAAAATTGATGCTATGAAATCAAAATTTCTCGATGTTTTCCCCTCATCCGTCACGCTATCGCGTGCCACCTTCCCCGCTGGGGAAGGTTATTTTGTGCGAACCGTCACCATATCTGTCAACCATAAACAAGTTCAGCATTTGATTTTGATTGAGAATCATCTTTTTCAAACACCATATCAAATCACGAGGTATCCAACATGAACACTCCTGCAAACGAACTTCTCTCAACAAAGCTGCCGCTTTGCTTCTCTGCCGAAGGCAAATTCCGTATCATGATGTTCTCCGATATCCACGGCGGCCGCGGTTTTGCCGCCAAAGAAACACATGACGCGATCGAAGCACTCGTTGCCAAAGCAAATCCCGACCTCGTTCTGATCGCGGGTGACATCTGCGGTCCCGGCTATATTCACGCAGAAACGGAAGACGACGTCCGTTTCGTCCTTGACACGATCACCGAGCCGATGGAGCGCCGCGGTATTCCGTGGGCACACGTCTTCGGCAACCACGACGACAACTACGGTGTACCAAATGCCGTCCAGCAGCCGATCTACGAATCGTATCCCCACTGTGTCTCCAAGGCAGGTCCCGAGGACATCGACGGCGTCGGCAACTATTTCCTGCCCATTTACAATGCCGACAAGAACGACGTCCTGTTCGGCGTCTGGGGTCTTGACTCCAACCACTCTATGCCTGAATTTTACGCCGATTTCGGTCTCCCCGAAGATACCCGCTATTTCCAGGCGTGCCAGGCGTCGTCGGGTGACTACGACGGTCCGCGCACGTCGCAGGTTCTCTGGTACTATATGGCCTCCCGTGAACTGGAATCTGCCCTCGGTCACAAGGTTCCGTCTCTGATGTATATGCACATCCCCACGCCCGAGCACGCACTCGTCACCGTTCACAAGAACAAGGTCGGATTCAAGGGTTACCAGCTTGAGGACGTTGCATCCCATACGCTGAATTCAGGTCTGTTCTCTGCCTGTGTCCAGCGCGGTGACGTTAAGGCAATTTTCTGCGGTCATGAGCATGAGAACCAGTTCTCCGCGACCTACATGGGCATCACACTCGGCTACGACGGCTTTTTGTCCTATCACGCCTGCCACAACGAAGACATCCGCGGATGCAGATTGTTTGATCTTAACGAAGACAATCCTGCGGAGATCAAGACGTCGATTATGCTTGTCCGCGACGCGATGTGCTGAGCGGATCTCACTTAGAGGTAATGATGTCAACTTATAGATTAGAACACTTTTATGGGTGACGCAAATGATCCTATAGATTGTAGGGACAGGCGTCCCCGACTGTCCCGTATTTCAACGCGGACACAGGGACAGTCGAGGACGCCTGTCCCTACAGCGTAATTTGCACTGTCTGCGCTTAAGTTGACAGCCTTCCCCGGTTGTAGGGTCGATTCACGAATCGACCGAAACACGATTCTTTGATGCTGTTTGCACCAAAGAGACAACATAAAATCATGACGCCCATGAACCATCCTCTGTGTATAATGATACTACTGATAGCAAAAGCAATTGCCCAACCTCCTTTTACCGGAAGTTGGGCAATCATTTTTATCGTTTAGCCTTCGTAATCGTAACCCATCTTGAGAGCGTTGAGGTTGATTTCCGCAAGGTTTGCACGCTTCGCGGAAACGACCTTTGCCAGTGCTGCTTCCATTTCATCAAAGGAAATGCAGCCGGTCTCGCGGATCATCTTACCGACCATAATCATGTTGGCAAGCGTGGGGATACCTGCATCGTTTGCCATCTTGGTCGCGGGGATGTAGTACGCATCGACGTCGGTGCGCTCAACCTTGCGTTCGATCAACGTGGAGTCAACGATGATCTTTGCGCCGGGAACGCAGGCACCCTCGTACTTGTCAAGAGACGGCAGGTTCATTGCCATCAGAACGTCGGGGTTGGAAACGATCGGAGAACCGACGGGATCGTCGGAGAGAATGACGGAGCAGTTCGCAGTACCGCCGCGCATTTCGGGACCGTAGGAGGGCAGCCAGGAGACTTCCTTACCTTCAAAAAGACCCTTGTACGCGATGAACTTACCGGCAAACAGAACACCCTGTCCGCCGAAACCTGCAATCAGAATCTGTGTCAGCATGTTCTTATTCCTCCTTTGCAGCAGCTTCAGCGGCAGCTGTCTTATCCTTGTAAACGCCGAGCGGATAGTACGGGAGCATATTGGTGTCGACCCATTCCAGTGCCTGCGTGGGCGTCATACCCCAGTTGGTCGGGCAGGTAGAAACGACTTCGATCAGAGAGAAACCCTTGCCTTCCACCTGGTTCTTGAACGCCTTCAGAATTGCCTTCTTGGCATTGCGGACGTTCTTGACGTTGTTGACAGCGACGCGTTCGATGTATTCGGGACCTTCCAGCGTGGACAGCATTTCGCTGACGCGGATCGGGTAACCTGCGGTGATGACGACACGACCGTAGGGAGAGGTCTGGGTGACCTGTCCGGGGAGAGAGGTCGGTGCCATCTGACCGCCGGTCATGCCGTAAATGGCATTGTTGACGAAGATAATGGTGATGTTTTCGTTTCTCGTTGCGGCATGGACGGTTTCTGCCATACCGATGGATGCGAGGTCACCGTCACCCTGATAGGTGAAGATGATGTTTTCGGGCATACAGCGCTTCAGACCGGTCGCAACTGCCGGAGCACGTCCGTGAGCTGCTTCGACCATATCGCATGCAAAGTAATCATAAGCCATAACAGAGCAGCCGACGGGCGCAACGCCGACGGTGATACCCTCGATGCCAAGCTCATCAATGACTTCGGCAACGAGACGGTGGATGATACCGTGGGTGCAGCCGGGACAGTAGTGAAGCGGCGCATCTGTCAATGCTTTCGGTTTTTCAAACACGATCATGTTAGTAATCCTCCTATCTTATTTACAGAGCGGCAAGCTCGTCGATCTTGGCAAGAACTTCCTCGGGCGACATGATCATACCGCCTGCACGGTTGCAGAGCAGTACGGGCTTCTTGCATCCCGATGCCAGACGAACGTCCTCGATCATCTGACCCATGGAAAGTTCAACGGAGATAAAGCCCTTAACCTGTTCCGCTGCCTTTGCGATCACTTCGGTCGGGAACGGCCACAGCGTGATCGGACGGATCAGACCGACCTTAATACCCTTCTTACGAGCTGCAACAACGGCGTTCTTGGAGATACGAGCCGCGATACCGAATGCGACAACGCAGTATTCCGCGTCTTCCATCATGAAGGATTCATACATGACTTCGTTTTCTTCGATCTGCTTGTACTTTTCAAAGCGCTCGAAGTTGGTCTTTTCGAGAATTTCGGGCTTGAGGTATAGAGAGTTGACGATGTTGTGCGCTCTCTTACCCTTGGTACCGTTGACAGCCCAGGGCTTGTCAACTGCCTGTACTTCGGGTTCGGGGATTTCGACGGGCTCCATCATCTGACCGAGCGTACCGTCTGCCAGCAGCATTGCGGGAACGCGATACTTATCGGAAAGGTCAAACGCCTTACCGGTGAGGTCTGCCATTTCCTGAACGGAAGCAGGAGCAAGAACGATCAGATGGTAGTCACCGTGACCGCCGCCCTTGGTTGCCTGGAAATAGTCGGACTGGGAGGGCTGAATACCGCCAAGACCGGGACCGCCGCGCTGGACGTTGACGATCAGAGCGGGAAGATCCGCACCTGCGATGTAGGAAATACCTTCCTGCTTGAGGGAAACACCGGGGGAGGAGGAGGACGTCATAACGCGGAAGCCTGCGCCTGCAACACCGTAAACCATGTTGATTGCGGCGACTTCACTTTCCGCCTGCAAAAACGTACCGCCGATCTTGGGCATACGCTTTGCCATATATGCGGCGATTTCGGTCTGCGGGGTGATCGGGTAGCCGAAATAGTGACGGCATCCCGCTTTGATCGCAGCTTCGGCAATCGCCTCGTTGCCTTTCATTAAAACCTTTTCTGCCATGTTCCGAGTCTCCTTTCTTACTTTTCCACGGTAATGACGCAGTCGGGACACATCGTTGCGCAGAATGCACAGCCGATGCACTTTTCCTGTTCCGTCATTTCAGCGGGGGAATGACCCTTTGCGTTGATCTTGTCTTTTGCAATGATGAGAATCTTTTTCGGACATGCTTCGACGCAGAGACCGCAGCCTTTGCACAGATCCGAGAGAAATGTGACCTTTGCCATACTCATTTCCTTTCTTATCTTTGGGTTTGAAGCCGTGCGCAGAAGTGTTCTTCGCACAGCGTTGAATATTTTTTGCTGTCAGAAATACTTTTTCTGCAAATTCAGCGGCATGAACTCCGCTTCTCTGCCGGCGGGAATCAAATCCGCACGCAGACAGGTTGCGGCAATCGGCAGACCCGTCATACGGGAGAGTGCTTCACACTTTTCACGCGTTGCAAGAACGTCGTCAAGCATGGTTGCCTCGCCGAGATTGGAGTTGTTGATGATCGCCGTGAACGGCAGATGCGCCGCTGCTTCAATTTCTGCCATGACCTCTGCCGCTTCCTCGGGGGTCGTGGTCAGCGGACGGTAGAAATTGACGACGCAGAACAGATCAAAGTTGTTTTCCTCACGAATATACGGCGCGTATCGACCGAGCGCATAAGCCCCGCGGTCGTCGCCGCCGACATCCATGACGGCATAGGTGTTTGTCTGCTGTACCAGCGAATACATTTCCTGCGGCAGAGCCGGAAGATCAACGTTGGTATTGGCAAACACGGGTGAGATCAGCGGAATACCCGCCGCCTCCAGTTCATCCGCGGAGTCCTTGGTTCGGAAATACGGATTGACGATATCGAGATCGGCAATGCGCACCGTGATGCCCTGCTCTTTGAGCGAAAGCGCATAGTTGACTGCAATGTTGGTCTTGCCCGAACCGTAGTGTCCGCAGAAAATGGAAATTCGTTTTGTGTTTTTCATGGTATATTTTATATATGGGTAAATGTGAGATGGAGGCTCCCTCGCCGAGGGAGCTGTCACCGAAGGTGACTGAGGGAGTTATCATACGATAATTTGATGTTCGATATGTGAGAAAACTAACTCCCTCCGTCACGCTTTGCGTGCCACCTCCCTCGGTGAGGGGGGCGTTTTATCCCTTGCAT
>JAZQWK010000178.1:0-3571 GCA_045632325.1 Eubacteriales bacterium | reverse complement strand
TTATGGATTGATTCTTTTTGTTTTATTACAGCAATTCATGAACACCCTATGTCCCCGATTTGTACGGAACATGAATTTGATAAAATGTTCTGAAACCACTTGACAAACGAACATTCGTATGGTATAATATGGTCACGAAGTACACAACAGGTGTTCGCAAATGACGAACATATCAGAACAATCCATTTGTAGGAGGACAATGAATGGAACATAACAGCTTTATTCTTTACAATCAGAGCGAAGAGTTGATCGATATGCTGAACGACGAGGAGTGCGGTAAGCTGATGCGTGCGCTGTTCGTCTACGCGAGAACGAAGGAGCAGCCCGCGCTTCCGCCGAGTGCGAAGATCGTCTTTACCACGATCCGTCAGTACATCGACGAAAACGAGAAAAAGTGGGATGAAACGCGCGAAAAGTGCAGAATCGCAGGGAAGCTGAGTGCACAGCGCCGTGCGGAGAAGGCGTCTGGTGAGAAGCGTGCAGCATCGGAGGAGACGTCCATGGAAGACGCGTCGGAGGAGACGTGCGCGTCCGAGGAAGAATCTGAGGAAGAAGCTTACTTTGATGCCGAACAGATGTTATCCGAGATGGACGAGGATGCGTTTGATCGGGAAGAAATCGAGGCAATCGAACGCGCGTGTTTGGAGGAGGACTTCACGGAACGTTCGTTATCTGCCGCTGAAGCTATCTATGATGCGCTGCCTTGCGAAGAATCCGTCGAACAAGCGTCAACAAGCGTTGCTTTCGCTGAACAAGCGTCAACGAACGCCAACTTATCTGTATCTGATTCTGTCAATGCTTCTGCATCTGATTCCGTATTTGTATCGGAATCTGTATCTGATTCTGATCCCGTCTCCGTCTATGCATCCGAATCGGTCTCTGACTCGGTCAGTGAAGTCGTCAGTGCGTCCGATTCCGTGTCTGAGCCGTATCCGATGGAGACGGACAATCCGCTGCTGTTGGAGATCCGCCGTCAGATGCCCGCATGGAAGGAGAAGTACCGCAAGGAACGCGAACAGCGTGAGGCGGCAATGCGTGCAGCTGCGCAGGAGGAAGAACAGGGAAGACAGAATGAGGAGGAGACGGAGAACAGACGGGACGGTGACCGAGACGAGGACTTGATCCTCGAAAATTTTGAACGCGATAACGAACAAATGAACCAAATGACGCTGGCGCAGCGCTATTCCGAAGCAAAACAGCGCGACTATAAAAGAACACAAGAACCGACGACGGACGGAATTCCGACGAACGGTTCTTGTGTGAGAAATGCGGAGAAAGACGCTGTGTCGCCGTTTGCGATCCCGTCCCTTGCGGCGGTGACGGAATTTTGCCGCAGAGAAGGTCTGCAGACCGACCCCGAGCGTTTCTGGCGTATCAACGAAAAGAACGATTGGCAGGTCAACGGAAAGCCCATCCGCGATTGGCAGGCAGCCCTCCGCGCATGGGCAAAGCGGGATATGCGCGTGGTTCGGTGATGACGGGTGCGCAGGCGCGTCCCATACCGCGTGGGAAAAGGCAGGTATGCCTTGGGGCTTGCTCCCGCCGCAACGCAGCTGAAACGTTTGAATTTCTCATTTCCCCAGCTGCTCGCGCATAAACTGCATCCGATGCAGCTCGGCGTATCTGCCGTTTTTGGCAACGAGCGCGTCGTGGGAGCCCTCCTCGACGATCTCGCCGTGGGAGAGGACGATGATCTTATCGGCGTGACGGATGGTAGAGAGGCGATGCGCGACCATCAGCATCGTGCCGATCGTCATCATACGCTCCAGAGAATCCTGAATCAGCACTTCGGTTTCCGTGTCGATGTTCGCCGTGGCTTCATCAAGGATCATGACGGACGGCTTGTGTACGATCGTGCGGGCAAAGGAGAGCAGCTGACGCTGACCGGCAGAGAAGTTCGTACCGCGGTCGCGCACCTCCTCGTCAAGCCCGTGCGGAAGCCTTGCGATAAACGTATCGGCGTTGACGTAGCGGCACGCTTCCATGACGGCGTCCTCGTCGATGCCCTCCGTATCCAGGGTGATATTGGAGCGGACGGTGCCGGAGAACAGGAACACGTCCTGCAGCATCTGCCCGAAGTGACGGCGCAGGGAAGCGACCTTGACCGAACGGATATCGTGACCGTCGACGAGGATCTGCCCGCGCTGAATGTCCCAGTTGCGGCAGAGCAGGGAAAGGATGGTGGTCTTGCCCGAGCCCGTTGCGCCGACAAAGGCTACCGTATCACCGGCGTTGACCTTGAAGGAAACACCGCGCAGCACCCATTCGTCTTCCTTGTAGGCAAACCAAACGTCGCGGAATTCGATGTCGCCGCGCACCTGGGCAAGCTCGATCGCGTCGGGCGCATCGGTGATTTCGGGGGTCATGTCAAAGATCGTGAAGATCTTCTCGGCGGAGGCAAACGCGGACTGCAGCCAGTTGAACTGCTCGGCGAGGCTCTGAATGGGATTGTAGAACTTGTTGACGTAGGAGTAGAACGTGACGAGCGTGGACGAGGTGATGACCTGTCCGAAGACCGTCAGTCCCCGGATGTAGCCGCGGCCCGCAAGATAAAGCAGGCAGAGCACGGAGGAGACGTACAGCATATAAACGAGTGGTCTGAAGACCGAGAAGACGAGCATTTCGCCGTTTTTGGACTTGCCGAGGGCACGGTTTCGCTCACCGAACTCCGCGCGCTTTTTGTCCTCGCGGCAGAAGGACTGGATGATCTTCATGCCCGACAGATGCTCGGAGAGGAACGTATTGATGTCGGTCGTACCGTCCTTGACGCGGCGGTACGCACGGCGGGAGAACTTGCGGAAGATCATCGTGAACAGCACAATGAACGGCACGAAGCACAAAACCATCAACGTCAGCTGCAAATTGAGGATCAGCATCGCGGTCAGAACGCCGAGGATGACGAAGACGTTTTTGATTAAGTTGACGATCAGGTTGGTGAACATCATCGAGATCGCGCCCGTGTCGTTGGTCACGCGCGTGACGAGCTTACCGACGGGCATCGAGTTGAGCTGACCCTGCGACAGGGATTGGATGTGCGCAAACAGATCGGAGCGGATCGTTGAGATGATGCGCTGACCCGTCTTCTGCAGAACGATCGCCTGCACGTACGAGCAGACGAGCGACAGAATGAGGATCGATGCGTAGATCAGCACCATCCGCAATAGATACGACATTGCAAAGTCGCCGGCAATGAGGTCGACGATGTGACCCATCAAAATGGGCGCGACGATGTCGTACGAGACGGAAAACAGCATCAGGCAGAGGACGAACGCAAAGCTTTTCCAGTACGGCTTTGCATAGACGAGCAGCCGTTTTGTAATCTCGGAGTCCTTCATGTTGCGGTCAAAGCCGATGGCTTCCTTCTGCTTTCGGATCGTCATATACGCGCAGATGAAGATCACGGACAAAACGCCCAGCACCGCGCCGATGCCGATGATTGGGTAGAATTCGTGCATATCATGTAATTCCTTTCTTGGAATGGGGGTTGCGTTATGGATGAAACGGGGTTGATGGTTGAAAACTAAGCTGACGGTTCTCGCGCATCCAAGCCTTCCCTGGTGAGGGAAGGTGG
>JAZQWK010000177.1:0-5938 GCA_045632325.1 Eubacteriales bacterium | reverse complement strand
AACAAAATTATGACAGCCGACATCCGCGTCATCAACGAATTTTTAGAATCCCTGACACAGCATCCCGCAGCTCCCGACGAAGTTCGCTTCGGCGATACCCTGTTTTACGATTGGGATGCATCGATTCCTTATGAATCCGATCTCTATGCCGTTGAAATCGAAAAGGATCCCGAGCGCGATTTCGTCATTCTGAATTTCGCCGATATCCAGTGCCACGACGGAGAGGCGTTCTCCGAAGTCGGTGAATTCGCCGAAGAAACGATGGATAAGCTCATCCGTAAGACCAACCCCGATCTCATCACGCTGTCGGGCGACAATGCGTTTGACGCGTTTGCCTATCTGCGTCTGATCCGCTTCATCGACAGCTACGGCATCCCGTGGGCAGCTGTCATGGGCAATGCCGATCATACGGGACTCGTCAGCGAATTCTGGGGTGCATATCAGCTTGCAGAAGCGAAAAACAGCCTCTTCGATTACGGTCCGCGCGGCATGGGCTACGGAAACTATATCATCAACATCACCGAAAACGGCAAAATCATCCACACGCTCTTCATGATGGACACGCACCACGAGGAGGAAATGCAGGCGGGCAGCTACGACCACCTGTATGACAGCCAAATCGCGTGGTATCAGTGGGCAGTCAAGGGCATCGCCGCCGAAGTCGGACACACCGTCGAAAGCACCGTCATCATGCACATTCCCGTACCCGAATACAAAAACGCATGGGAGCACGTATACGACGAAGAAAGCAAGACCCTGTGCGCGCCGTACTGTAATCACGCCTTCTGCCGCGTTCAGGAAACGATGGGATATCCCGTCTTCAACAACGGCTTCTTTTCCGTCTGCAAGTCGCTGGACAGCACGAAAAATATGCTCTGCGGACACGACCACGTCAACTGCTTCTCCATCGAATACGAGGGCATTACGCTGTCCTACGCGCTCAAGACAGGCTACGGCTGTTACTGGAAGCCCGATACTCACGGCGGCACCACGCTGACCGTCTCCTCCGACGGACACGTAAAAACGGAGCATCACTACGTCGATCCGACCGAATCCAACGTCAAAAAGTTTGTGCTCGAATATTTCGGCATCAACCGCTATGCAGACGGTATCTCCGCAAAATTCCCCGATTTCCCGCACAGCAGCGATATCTGATCAAATTACTTTTTCTATCAAATTTTCTTTTCCAAAAACAGCCGAGACACTTGCTTTTTATATCCATCTGTGGTATAATACGGTACATTCATCGATTCAACCTCATTTTTTCAAGCGGAGGCATATCCCATGCAGTTTTTTACGCACATTCTATATTCCTCTCCACTGGAGTTTCAAACCATATTATTCCGTTTGCTGCTGTCGACCGTTCTGTCGGGTATCATCGGCTTTGAACGCGGCTTCCGCGGACGTGCCGCAGGTCTTCGTACGCACATTCTCGTCGGCATCGGCGCAACGCTGATCGTCATGACGGGTATGTACGGCGTCGAAAATCTCGGCTATGCTGCCGACCCAATGCGTATGGCAGCACAGGTCATCTCCGGCATCGGTTTCCTCGGAGCAGGCACGATTCTGATCCGCGGCAAAACGATGGTCACAGGTCTGACAACCGCCGCAGGACTCTGGGCAACGGCTGCCATCGGCATTGCTGTCGGTGTCGGTTTCTATGCCGCAGCCACCATTACCGCTGTCATCTCTCTTTTCACTTTTGTTTGTCTGACAACATTTGAACGCGGCGGTACGTACGGCAAATATAATATCCGCATTTATATCGAATGTATCGACGCATCCTCGCTCAACAAGCTTGTTGATACCCTGTCCTCCGATGAATTTGAACTGCGCGAATTTGAGATCATTCCCGCACGTTCCGGCATTTCCAATCACATCGGCATTGTCGCCATGGTTATCATGCACAACCAGAACGACAAAAAAGAACGGCTTGAAAAAATCGCCGCTCTGGATTCCGTATTCATCGCGATTGAATCGGTTTGAACAAATACCCACAAAACAGAAATGACCTGCCATAAGCGGAAAACTTACGGCAGGTCGTCTTTTTCTTTCAGAACAGATAGGATTCCGTCAGTGCAGTATCTCCCGTCGCTGCCCATTCGCACGCACGGACAAAGATCTGCCGCACTTGCTTTGGCTTCCACGAGAGCATTGTGTCTTCACCGATGCCGTGTCCTGTGTAGAACGGCCATACATGCCCGAGAAGCAGATTCAGCGTTCTGCCCTGCCCGTACTGTCCAATCGCTACCATCGGCTCCCACGCGCCCGTACCGTGCAGTCCGTGGCGGGAAATGACATCAGGGTCGGAATACGCCGAGGCCAGCACCCGAAGCGGAACACCGTGCACGTTGGAACAGGTACAGAACACTTCGTCGCGCGTAACAAAATCACAAAGACCGCGTGTCACAGGATGGTCGCTGTCATCGATTCGGACTTTTGCATCCGCATAGTCGCCGTGTCTGGTCGGCTCACGCCACATCAGTCCCGCCATCTTTTCCACTTCTGCCCATGGCTTCATGCCAACCTCTGCCCAATAACACGGATGATCACCGTGCAAAAAGACAAAGCCGGCACCGCGCGCAACGGCTTCCTCAAGCAAAACCTGTTCTTCCTTGATATTGAAGCGGTAATTGCCGCAGTTGAAGACAAAAACATCTGCCTCGGATATCTTCCCCGACGCGAAGTAATCGTCGAATGTGATATCTGACAGCCGCGGTTCATCACAGACACAGGTTATGTCAAATACACCGGTTTGATCAAGAAGACCGATCGGAAATTCCGCAACGCGGTGGACATCGTGACCGCCCCAGTGCACATCCCCCAGAAGATAATGCAGACGGATTTTATTCGTATCATTCATTATGTTTACCTCATCGAAATTGTTCCATCGGAAACCATGTATCGGGAACGGTTCTCGCAGTCCGTGCTGCATCAATCAGTGCAAGCACCTCAAGCGTTTCCTGCTCGGAGACAGGAGAAACACCCGTCATAAAGAAGTCTAGAATGGCTTTCATTGTCGGAATGTAAAAGTTTTCACTTGCAAGACGCGCGCCTTTCGTACCGTCTGACACCATGAAATTAAACTCCGCCCACGGATTCGGTGTCTGCAAAAAACTCGCCATACGCCCGTTTCCGTAATCGATCATCAGCTGTGTGACGTTGTCCCCGGCTTCAAATGCCTTGACGCGGACAGCACCGATGCCCATCAGCGCAACAATCGGTTCAAACTGATGTACCGCATAATTGTCAAGCGAATGTGGTCCGACCGTCGACACAAAGCGCGGCTTCTCATGCTCTGCCCGATACGCGGTGATGCTCGGACAGTACCGCTGTGCGGAAGTGGAAAAGACAGGGGTACTGTGTTCTCTTGCAATTTCAAACAGTCGCTTGCCCGACGCCACATCATGTGCAAAGGTTTTGTCAACGAAGGTCGGCTTTCCGCTCTGCAGAGGCGGTACGGCGATTTTACTGTGAAGACGGGCATCATCCGCACCAATGACCATAATCGCGTCCACAGCGTCTAAAAACGCCGCAGGATCGGTATGACGGCGAACACCACGTTCCAGGCACCAGTTTTCCGTCGTCACACCGCCCGGAGCATCCGTGTATGCAAACGCATCGGTCACCGTAGCGTCGAAGCCATATTCGGCGATTGCCTGACGCAAAAATTCCGGGTAGTAGTTAGCATGCCAATTGTCAAGGTATTCATCCCAAAAACCGATTTTCAACATCGTCAATTCTCCTTCGGCGTATGGATTTCTTCCTCATAACGAATGGAATACGCCATTCTCGTCTGACGTGCATAATAACGATCAGCCGCCATCAGCGCGATTGCCGCAACACAGCGCAGCTCGGCAAGCTCCTCCTCGGTCTTTGTGCCGAATGTATCGGAAAACGTGCCGCCTTCTTCTTTCAGCTCATGCATGATCTCATCAAGCAGACTCATATAATCTGATCGGTTCATAAACTGCATCTCCCCAAATTTGTAATATAACTGTATAGATAACTGTCATGATAAGCGCCGCCATAAAAACGGTATGCACGCAAGGTACCCTCACAGGCAAATCCATTGTTTTCAAGAATCCGCTGTCCCGCAATGTTTTCCACATCCGTGTCGGCTTCGATGCGCGCAATTGGATAATTTTCGCAGAGATAATCCCGCAGCATTCCGAGCACCGCAGTTCCGATTCCGGCACCGCGATTATCGGGGAGAAGAATCAGCCCGACCCGGACAAGCCCTTCCCTGACGAACGTAATCTGCGCAAGTCCCACAGCTTCACCCTGATCTTCCACCAGCAGAATCCCGCCATCCGCCGACCAGAAGCCGTCCTCCTGATAGGCATTGAGCAGCGCGTTCTGTGATGTAAAACGGAATCCCTGATATGTTCCGTACACCATAGGCGAGGAACAGAAAGATACAAATTCCAGGTCTGTGTCCTCAATACAGCGGATGCAAAGATCGCCGTGTTCCAACATGGTTTCATCCCCTTTCATTTTCTCCATTATACAGGATTTTTTCAGAATATGCAAGGGGTTACAAAAAGAATTTCCAAAAAAACTCTTGCACTTTCCGCAAAGATATGTTACAATAATACTATAACGAATCCAAAAGGCAGGTACGGTTATGACGGAAACACTGCAGGCACCGCTGCGTGATATGAGCGACATCAAAATATTCATTCTGTTCCTCATGGACGGAATCGGTCGCCCGCTTGACTTTATTGAAATCAATGATATCGTCATTCAGAACGGCGTCGTGCGCCCGTTTGACTTCTGCGTTGCGTTCCCCGATCTTCTGGAAACAGGACATATCGCGGTCGAGGAAACGCCGGCAGGAGAGCTGTACTCCGTCACCGATATCGGTCGAGAGGCGGCACATAGCCTCGGCGGGAAAATTCTCCACACCACGATGGATAAGGCTTTGCAGAACGCCATCCTGCTTCTGAACCTCCGCAAGACCGGCGCAGGTTACCGTTACTCCATTGAAGCGCTTCCGAGCGGCAAATTCCTGTTCCATCTCTATTTTTCCGAAAACGGCACCGATACTGTTACGCTTTCCGTGGTCACAGAAAGTGCCAAAGAAGCGGAAAATATGGAAATTGAATTGGAGCAGCACCCCGAACTGTTCCGCCGTGCCCTGCTGTCGCTTCTGACAAACAGCGCCGCACCGATTGACGAGTACGAACCGTATCGATTGATTCTATAAATAAACAGGAGTTACTGCACTTGCACCTTGATTGCAAATGCGATAACTCCATTTTTATTCAAAACAACAACGCTCCAAAATATGTCACAGTATCGGGACCGTTGATATAGCGGATCCCGGCACACGTTGCTAACTCACTAACAACAAATCCGTAACCCTCAATCGAATGGTGCAAACGGGATGGGAAACGGCAGGGTGCTGACGGATAGGTGCACGTTTCACACCGTCCGCAGCCTTCATTGGAGAGCAGCAAATAATCCGTCAGACGTTGTTCCATCTCTGTCCCCAACACATCGACATTCTGTTTGAACGCATAAAAACCGGCTTGCATCCCTTCAAAATCAAAGGAATCTTCAAGATCGTACTTTCCGGAAAACAAGAGCATGGAATGATACCGTTCTACCCGACACCGGCAAGCCTCAAGCGTACCGACAGCCGGAGGACAAGCCCAGGTTTTCCCATAATTTCGACAGGTATTCTGCTCACAAATTTTTCTGACCTCCGGGTAATACCGCAGCAGTGCCATGTCTACGGAACCTATCTCCCAGAAACCAATACGCTGCGCAAGATTGAAAATTTCCTCTTTTACGTTTCTCATCTTTTTCACCGGCTGACCATTCAGATAAAATAAAAATCCGTCTTACATAAGACGGATTTCGGTGGGGTGAGTAATGGGGTTCGAACCCACGACCTCCAGGGTCACAACCTGGCGCTCTAACCAACTGAGCT
>JAZQWK010000176.1:0-11156 GCA_045632325.1 Eubacteriales bacterium | reverse complement strand
ATATATGCGTCACCAGATGAATATTTATACATTTATGCATCCGACCATCCACCCGGCTACGCGCACGCGCACGCGATCTTCCGTTCCGGAGATCCTGATCCGGTCCCTGTGGTGGACCGGAAAGCATCCAGCGTCCTTCCGTAAGGTGACCGGCGCAGCCGGCTGTGGAAAACTCTGCACAAAGAATGTGGAAAACTTTTGTGTAAATTGCCTATGGAAAATTTGCCCCAATGGGTGTATAATAGTATCATCAGGGAAGGAAAACCGACATAACCAAAGGAGAACAAGTGATGACCAAAAAATCTCTGCAGGAAATTCTTAATGAGGAGAAGAAGAAGCGCCACGAAGACGGTCCTTTCGGAATTGCAGAATGCAAGCACTCTATCGAATTCCGCATGAAGTATGGAAAGGAGGATCTCTTTGATCTTTTGAGACAATACTACTATAGAGCCAACAATGAAATCTTTTTTAATAAGGCGATGCTTCTTGCTTGCTGGGAAATGATCAACGATCTGGGAGGCAATGGATGATGGAACGCATTATGATCGGACAGACGATGGACCGTAGCGGCGCTCGCCCTGTGTACGTGCCTGTGTACGACGCAGACGAAGCTCCGGAGGGGATTGTGCTGGAGGGAGCCACCGCGGCTCCCGTCGGCATGATCTGGATGCACAACGGAGAGAGCCGTTTTCACGGCGATCACCAGCAATGGCTGGTGCGGATCGGAGAGGAGGTGGAGAAATGAAACTTGAGTACACATTGAGAAAGTACAATGATAAGTGGTTTTATGAAATTTTTGTTGATGGTAAAAAATACTATGAAAGCATGTGTAGGTTTCCAACAGAGCTTTCTGCAGAATTATCAGCAAACCACTTTATTGATGTTGCACGTGCAAACCCTGAAATTATAGAGGAGGATATTGATGATGTTTGACTTTTGGCTTGGCTTTGCATCCGGGATTGCAATCGGGATTGCTCTGTGGACGATATTAACTTTTATTATTATTGAAAAGGAGATCAAAAAATGGAAGAAGTAAAGAAGATCGGCTGGGGGAAGGTCACGTCTTGTGACGTTCATATCAACGTTCTATTCAACGGAGAACTGATGATTTTCGTTCCGAGACTTGACCCGACTGCAAATGAATGTCCGGCAGCATACGTGCAGCGTCTTGATGCTGATACGCAGAGAGGAATGGACAGTCTGAAGGCGCTGCTCTCCGACATTTACGACGTTTGTGAAAAGCATGGGAGGACAATGACATGGTAAAGAAGAACGATTATTTTAAAATCAAAGACGGAAAGATCTTTGTGAAAGCACAGACCGTCGAACGCGGAGCCGGCAGAATGAAGGCGGCTCTGGAGATTCTTGAAAAGGCAAAGAACGATCTTGAATACGCTCTCAAATACGCAGACTACGCTTGGCACAGGGGAAGCATCGGAGAACAAAGAAACATGATTTCTCTGGCTGGTGTTGCGAAAGAGAACGCAGAGAGAGCTGCAAAAAGGATTGAGATTGCTGTTCAAATGGTAAACGGGAATTTAGGTCCGCTGATCGGCAGCCGCGGCTGCGGAAAAACGCCGCCAGAGTTACACGGTCCTACATCATTCAACATCGAAGATCCGGATTGTCAGGAGGAGAAAAATGAATAAAGGCATGTTCACAAGTAATAGAGATGATTGGAGAACACCATCTTCTCTATATGAGACTCTGGACCAAACATTTCATTTCAAACTTGACGCGGCAGCGACCGACCAAAACCACAAAGCGCCGATGTGGTTTACAAAGGAACAGGATGCATTGAAGCAAAATTGGAATGTCGGAGGATCCGTCTTTTGCAACCCTCCGTATGGTAAGCAGATCGGAAAATGGGTCGAAAAGGCACACAACGAAGCGAGGAAGGGCGCAACAATAGTTATGCTACTCCCAGCAAGGACCGAAACAAAATGGTTTCACCAGCATATATTTGGATGTGCTAAGGTCATTTTTTGTAGAGGTCGAATAAAGTTTGAAGACGAAAACGGAATTGCAAAGCAAAATGCACCATTCCCATCATGCATCGTCATTTACAATTAAGGAGGGGATATGAAGCATACCGTAGGCATGTACGTCTGGTCCGGCTCCGAGGAATACGAAAAGAGCCAGATCAACTTGCTGTGGCACAACATGCAGCTCTCGCAGCCGACGTTGAAGAAGCTGACCAGATACCAAGCGAAGCTGGCGCAGCTCTTCAGCGAAGGTGTGTACGATCACATGAAGGCGCTGGATCTGATCTTCTACGCTGTGGAATTCCAGCGCCAGATCACGCCGAAGGTGATGAAGCCCAGCTTGTACACGGCATGGAACGTCACAAGGGCAATCGTCCGGGATCTGGAGGAGAACTTTTTCAAGCTGCCCCGGTCGGAGATCCGGCGCTTCTGGGAGATGGAACAGGAAGAAGAAAACCGGGTTTTTGAAAAATGGTGGGAATTGCACAAAAATATATTGACAAGTGTACACAGGGGGGTATATAATTGAAATGGAAGAGCTTATGATTTATCCGCACATCCCGTTCAGCACACGGCTGAACTTCCTTGACATTCCCATCACCCGCTTCGACACAGACGAGGAGGGGATGAAGGAATGGAACGCTGTGGTCGGTCTTGTGGTCAGGTACAACGAACAGGAAGAGATCTACCACGAACTTATCCGCACGCCGTCAGGCGGGATCTCAATGGCTGTCGAGAACTTCGGACAGTTCCCCGGATGGGATGTGCTTGAGTTCAGCAACAGCATGGTAGAGCTGACCCTGATCGACCAAGACGGCTGCTGGCGCTTTCAGTTCCGGCACAAGCTGCAGAAGGGGAAAGACATTTCCGGTCGTACTGCATACTTGAAGCTGGAGGAGGTCTGCAAGAAGTTTGGTGTAGACATTCGGTCACTGATGCTGCCCGATATGGAAGCCGGGCTTGCGGTCAAGAAGACCATAGAAAAGCCCCGGATAGATATGCGTCCGGAGATCCTGAACATCACGTTCTCAAACGCAAACCACATAGACATTCACAGCGCACACATGGCGGGTGTTGCGTTCGCGTTCCCCCAGCTGAGGGAGCCGATCCAGCATTGCTATGAAAACCGCAAGCGCTATGCAATCTATAAGCACATCCTGACACACGCTTGGGGATATTTCCAAAGCAAGTTCAGCCCCGTCTACTATCGGCTCTCGCATCTTTCCAAAGCAGGGCTTGACTACACCAACTCCGTCGTTGACGATCTGACGGTCCGTCTGGAAGAAGCCGGACGGATGGTGCTGGGACACAACACGGACGGCATCTGGTATGCCGGAGAACCGTACCACGGGGACGGAGAAGGATCTGATCTTGGTCAATGGCAGAACGAAGTGGTGAACGCCAGATTCCGGGCAAGGTCTAAGGGCAGCTACGAATATATCGACGCAGACGGCAGTTATCATCCAATCGTCCGAGGGAAGACAAAGCTCGACGAGGTCATGAAGCGAGACGAATGGCAATGGGGTGATATTTACAACTACGGAACGATCCCTGTCTTCTATCTCCGTGAAGACAAGCTGATTGAAAAGAGCGAGGTAGAGACGGTATGAGCAGACGAGCAACGATCACAACGGCATCATCTCCCGAAGAGATTTACCAAGCATACTCCGAGATGTACGAAGCGAGAGACAGGATGCTCAGGACCAAGTACGGGACCGATATGTACGCCGCGAAGCTCTCCAAAGCATCCCTGATGATCTACATTCAGGGACAGCGCGAAAGCGAACGCTCCGACCCGATGCTTGCCGGAAGGCGCTGGTCTATGAACCAGATCGTCAAGAACCTTGTTTCAAAAGAGACTTCCAGATTCCAAACGGGAAGCGCCTACGCCCTGATCGGACAGATCCGTGGAGGAGAACTTGAAGCCCCGGATGAATGGAAGGTGGACGGGAAAACAAAAGTTCCCGGCGTTCTTGAACTTAGAGCGCAGTTTGCTTCCGGAAAGCTGAATCCGTGGCTCTCGCAAGCATACAAGGAGTTCAAGCAAGAAGGAGAACGTCTGAACAAGGAGGGAAGATTGGATGGACAAGATGACACCCCTTCAAAATACGCAAAACACAAGATCTCCCAATATTTCTTCGGATCTAAATAATCAGGGGATCAAGGAATACAGAAAACAGCAAGGCATCACCAGAACTCAGCTCTGCAACCGTACCGGCATCCCGTACAGAACGCTCCAAAAATGGGAAACCGGGGAACGGCACGCAAGCCCTTACGTGATCACTATGGTGAAAGAGATCATCTGGAGGATGGCGCATGAAAACGCAAGCGCAGCGGGAAGCTGATCGCGTCTTCAAGGAAGCTGTTCTGGAGCAGAAGGTCAAAAAAGAGAAAACCATGCGCGGGCTTTACTACACGACCCGATCATTGATGGGGATTCCGTGGTGGAGCCACGCATGGATCATCGGAGCCAGAGGACAGGGGAAGAGCTTCGCAGCTCTCGACACGGTCCTATCACACCAGCAGAAGTACGGAATAGAGAACGTCAAGTGCTACTACTTCCGGATGTCCGATCTTTCGGTCAAGAGCATGCTGGAGAACCGAGCCGCAAAAGCAATAGATGCGCTGCTGGTACGAAAGTACAAGATGCAGATTTCCGTCAAGGGAAGCACAGTTTACAACCACGGCAAGCCCTGCATCACGTTCTACGCTCTGGTCAGCGCCGCCAAAAAAGGAAAAGGTGTTGCCGAGTTCGACCCGGAATTCCTGAACAAACGTCCCATAGATCCGAAGACCGGCAAGCGGGTAAAGCGCTTCGTCTTCTTCATCTTGGACGAGTTTATGATGGCAGAAGGTGTTGAACGCCGCAGCGTCGGAGATCCTGTTGCACAGTACAAGATCTACTTTGAAAACATCCTTCGCAACCAGAAGCGCTTGGATTATCCTGCGTTCCGCTGCTTCGCTTGTGCAAACGCTGTTGCTGACTGCTCCGACTTTCTTGCCCAGATGGTCGGCTTTATCCCGGAGAAGCCCGGACGCTTCTTCCTGAAGCGAAAACACATGATTGTGGAGAACATCCCGGTCAGCGAACAATACCTGAAGGTCAGGAAGAAGAGCTACAGCGCCGACATCATGGACTACGACAACGACGCGAACTACACCAACGAGATCAAACGTGATCTGGAAACATTGATTCCGAAGAGCCGACAGCTGAACCGTCCGACGTGCATCATCAAGTTCAAGAAGGACACGTCCGAATGGTTTACGATCTGGGACGGCAACATAATCCGGCGCTGGAACGGACAGAACGTGAAACACACAATACCTATGATCCGGCACTTGGAGGATGTCTTTGACGAGCAGAAAGCAAGGTCCGTCATAGAACGATATGACGCACGTGCTTTCAAGTACGCCGATCTGATCAGCCAAGCCACGTTTGCGGCGAAGCTGAAACTGATCAAGGCAAAATAATGGTTTCTCGACCCGCGAGGGTCTGAAACGAAAGAACACGTGATTCTGAGAAATGTTGTGCATGGACCCGTGACAGCCGGGATTCGCTGAAGAGGCGCGGCGGCGGGATGACTAATCACCATAGTGCATAGGATCGCAAGATTCCGGGCATTGCCTGTTCTCAGAGAATCCCTGTTCGATCTACAAAACTACAATTTGAAAGGAATATGATATGAAACATCTTCTCAAACTCAATCTTCAATTCTTCGGAGATCCGGAACCGGGACAGCAGACCGAACCGGGACAGAATGAAGAGCAGATCCTTGACCCCATCGAACAACTCAAGAAACTCCGGAGCGAAACCGTTCCGCTGGAGAGATACAAGGCAATGGAAGCGGAAAGAAACAAACTCTACTCTGAACTTGCCAACGGGCATTTCACCAGAGAGGAAGGAGGGGAGAAAGAAGAAACCGAGGACGAAAAGCAGCAGAAGTTCTACAAGGCGATCGACACGATCTACAACCACAAGTTCAAGGGATCGAACGAGTTCATCAAGAACGCGCTGATTATCGACGATTATCTCGTTTCTCACGGGCAGCGGTCCGCTTTCGCCCCGTCTCGCGGAGAGATCACCACCGACATCCAGAACAACACCGAAGAATTCAACTCTGTGTTGAAGGATTCGCTGGAAGCTGGAGATGGCGATGACACTCTCTGCTCCGTCTACTTCGCCAAGTGTATCAACACTCCTTATCCGGTCGGATCGCGGAGTTAAATAAAATTTTAGGAGGATTCCACAATGGCACTTCACACACAACGGCTTAATGCCAATACCGTCTACTCGTCTCTCTTCAACCTGATCCGGCTCGTCGGCGTTCTGGGAGCCAAGCTCCAGATCGACAACTCCAACGCTGCCAGATTCAAGATGGAGGGCGGACGCTTCGAGGACACCCTCTATTGGGTGAGCTGCGACGTTCTGTCCAGCTACGTCTTCGACCCGGATGACACCAACGTCCTGACCCCCGGCAACAAGGTCACCCCGGCGTACAAGACCATCACGGTCGACAAGGTCCGTCAGATCTCCCTGTATCTGCCCACCTACTTCCTCAGCTCTCAGGCGTTCCAGAGCGCGAACTACTTCGACGAGTTCACCTCCCTCGCCCAGAGCATGATCACCAAGACGAGGAAGCTCTACGACCAGCGTCTGGTCGACACCTACATCGGCACGACCGTTTCCGCGACCGGCAAGCAGAGCCAGACCGTCACCCTTCAGGGAGCCGGTCACGAACAGGAGGACACACTTGCCATCGCGGAGAAGGTCAGCAACATCCTGTTTGAGATGGCGGACACCACCCGATCCTACAACGACCGGCAGTACATGTCGGCGTTCGGGAAGGATTCCGTCGACATCATCTGGAACAGCATCTACTACTCCAAAATGATGAAGGTCGGTCTGCCTGTCACCTTCAACAAGGACGGCGTTCTGGAAAACGGACGCACGCTGCCGAACCGCTACTTCGGCACTCCGATCACCACGTCGAACTACTCGACGTACAGCGATTCCACCCCGGCTGCCGGCAAGCCCATCGACTCCGACGACGGAACCTACGTTCCCGGATCGAACAACGCCAACGGAACGCTGCGCGCGTTGGCTGAGCAGGACATCACGGTCGGCGGGACCGACTACCACGTCTTCCCCGGCGACGAGCTTCCCGCGGGGGCTGTGGTCTATGCGTCTTCCGCGGTCCAGATTCCCTGCTACATCGAGGACGCGAAGGTCATCTGCAAGATCATCTCCAAAGATGCTTGTAAGTACGTTTCGTCCATCGAAACGTCCACCGAGTTCGTCAACGGCAAGAACCACAGCCGCAACATGTGGCTGACGTTCATGTACGCCGATCCGGACCGTCTCCCTGAGGAGACCTGGACCACGCTGAAACAGGCGTAAACTGACCCGAAAAGGGAGGGCTGGGCAACCGGTCCTCCCTGAACTGCAAGGAGAGATACATGAAGCACGTATACTTCCTGAAATATAATAACTACGCTAACCGCATATTCAAGCGGGGGCTTTCTCTGTCCGATTATCTTGGTGTGGACAACGCCAACTTTATCGCAGAGATCAAAGAATGCAATCTGTGGAACCCGCACGACGGGATCACCACAGTTCTTGTCACGCCGGTCGGGGTGAACTTCTCCGTCGAGCCGGACTACTTGCTTGCCACCGATGAATATGGAACTATAGATTCACGCTGGTTTGTCACCGAGACGATCCGGCTTTTAAGAGGTCAGTACAGATGCCATCTTAAACGGGACGTTTTCGCGGAAGCATGGGAAGAGCTGATGGATGCCACGTGCAACATTGATCGGGCGCTACTGAGCAGATACAGCAAACTGATCTTCAATCCGGAACCGATCTCCGTCAACCAGATCATCACGGACGAGCTGGAGATTAAAGACAAGACCGGATGCCCGTGGATCGTCTTTTACGGAAGCGAGATTCCAAGCAGCGTAACAACGCAAATTGGATATGATTACGACTACACTACGCCAAGCATATTGACGTTCCAGAGTTCCAACACGTTCAAATATCTTTCGGACAACGAACACGACATCCAGCTCCGACTTCATTACAGACTTGGAATAAGCCAATATTGGGAGAAAGATCTGCTTCCTTATGGCTTGCAAAGCGCGTCCGGTCCTGTTGGGACATATTCTCAAAATGCAATAACCGGAACCTTTGATGTGATTGGCAATGTTCCGACATCTTTCGTTGATCACTTCAAAACAAAATACACGTTGAAGGGATCAAGAGAAGCTGAGCAGACAGTTGCCATGAACGGGAAAGTTGTTTATGACAGTACGGCTCAAAAATTTTACAGAATCAATGTTCTGATCAGCGGAGCGTACACGCAGTACGGAAACTATCTTTCCGCTTCTGATGCGGACTTGGTAGCAGACGGGAGACTTGTTCTTTCCTCCTATTCTACTGCACAGTTCGCATCTGGAAAAAGCGCAGACGATGTTGTTCCGGCAGCGTTTACTGCGATGTGTGTTGCCAAACAAATCACAACCACTTGTGAAGAGATCCAAGACATTGATACCATAAATGCAAAAGTTCCGGCAAGTTCATACATTCCTACGGACACGCCATATTACATCTGGGCAATGCCTTATGGAAACATATCTGTTACCGTGGACAATACGCAGATAACGACGGATAAAGATGTGAATCTGGCTGTTGCAATGAGCTTTTCAACAGCAAATACATCCGGGAAGCTGTACGATTTTCAGATCCTTCCGTTCTGTCCTCTCCCGGACGAATTTGTAAAGCCGGATGGGTCTATTGAAGTAAATACAACCGCCAGCCCGCATCTTACGGAAACCGACAGCATAACCAAGACTGTAGACGGAATAACGTCTACGATTGGACACATCTTCAGCATTCCGAAAGCATCCTTCACCAAGCAGATTTTGCTTGGAACTGCGATTTCAGTTGATGATCCTAAATTGAGAAGCATTACAGACGTTTGGAGACTTGATTCTCCGAACTACGCAAGCTCGTTTGAGTTCTCCGTCGCAAAGAACAATGGACTGACCGGATTCAATATCCGCTGCACGTATATGCCGATCAACCCGTATATCCGAGTTGCTCCGATATTCGGAGGTATTTACGGATCGTACTTTGAAGAGAACGTAAGAGGGCTTGTATGCGGCGGCGATTATTCAATGGCAAGGATAGCAAGCGCTTGGGTAAACTACCAAGAACAAAACAAGAACTTTGAAGCAATCTTCAACCGCCAGATCGACAACATGGATGTGATGCGTAAATATCAAAGAGTTGAAGATGTTGCAGGAGCATTCGCAGGAGTTGCAGGTGGAGCCGCGGCGGGAGCAATGGTAGCCGGTCCTGCCGGAGCAGCTGTCGGAGCAATCGGAGGAGTTGCAACCGGAGCCGCAGATCTGGTCATCTCCGAAAACAAATACCAAGAGCAGAAATCCTATGCAACAGACATTCATCGTCTTGAACTTGGGAACGTGCAAGCGATGCCGAGAACGCTTGCAAGGACTACGGCATTCAATATCGACAACAGATTCTTTCCGATCCTCACGCTTTACAGATGCTCGTCGGACGAGTTATCGGCAGTTGTATCCTTCATTCAAAACAGATCTATGACTGTTGGAATTATCGGGAAGCCGAGCAGCTACATCAACAACACTTGGTCCTTCTCAACCATACAAGCAAGAGGATTTATCAAAGGAAGCATCGTAAAAATCGAAAGCACGCACGACACCCATTTTGTGGACGAATTGAACGCTGAATTCCAGAAAGGAGTATACATGAGATGAGCATTCAAGCTGCATGGAACAGTATGCTTCGGTCTATTGCCATAGGAGCCGGAGCAAAAAAGATTACTGAAAGGATTGAAAAGCCGGATGTCCCGAAAAATCCGGAAGGTCCTTCAGATGCGGATGTCTACAGAGCGCTGGCACAGCAACGAGAAGGAATGTTGCAACAGGAAATGCAGAGAAGGAGAGAAGCTGAGATGGCAAGCATGAGAGCGCAGGAAGCAGCACAGGAAGAGGACCGGAAACCGCAAAACACGCTTCAGGGAGCCACGGAGCGCATCCAGCGATTGAGGGAAGCTGCCCCGGCTGATCTTGACAAAGCGCAGCGGGAGGAGAGGATCAGATCTGCGCTTGCTGCTGCGTTCGGAGTAAAGGAGGGAGAGCAGAATGGGTAAGGGACCGAGACTTCCGGATCTCCAGACGCTGATGGCGCTGGGGCTTGCCCCCCGCGACGGCTGCATGCCGCACGAAGAGGTCAAGAAGATCCTTCGCGTCAACGACGAGCAGATCCATTGCAACCGGGTGAAATGGTTTAACCTTCCGCGCGGTCTGAATGGCAACCTGATCGAGCGCATCCTGTACTATCGGGGACAGGGCTTGTTCCTATACGTCGACGGGATGGACAAGTTCATCTTTCTGCAGTTCTGCCTGAACACAGGGCTGGACATCTACGGACGCTACATCACAGCCAGCCCGATCCCGTTCAACGGGACTGCGGAGATCAAAACGTCGGAGGATGCGAAGAAATCAGCAGATCCGATGACCCGCATCTTGTCCGACATCAAGGTCAACGTGCAGTACGATCCTGTGGATCTTCTGGACATCGTCGACAACCCGGACATCATGAAGAATTCTGGGGTGATCCTGTCGGACTACACCCGGCAGCTTCCGCAGACGATCATCCCGAAGTACAAGCTGACCGAAGCGATCATCGACTACGAAGCCCGGATCATTCCCTACGTCAACACGGCGCTGATGTCCGCGACCGGCATCGGGGGAATCCGGGTAGACGGACAGGACGAACAATCCACCGTGGAGCTGGCTTCCCGTCAGGTACAGTACGCTGCGCTGAACGGGATGAAATGGATGCCGATTGACGGTCAGGTCGACTTCCAAGAGCTGACCGGAGGACAGGTGGCAAAAGCGGAAGAGTTCTTCCTGGCGATGCAGAGCATGGAGAACTATCGTCTGGGCATCCACGGGGTGACCAACGGCGGTCTGTTTGAAAAAAAAGCGCACACCACGGATCTTGAGAACTCCATCAACATCGGGACCAGCGGATACGCGATCCGAGACGCGATCTGGAACCGGCAGCAGTTCTGCACTATCGTCAACTCCATCTGGGGGCTGGACATCTGGTGCGAGCCGGACGAG
>JAZQWK010000175.1:0-1430 GCA_045632325.1 Eubacteriales bacterium | reverse complement strand
CCGCCCGATACATGGTATCTGTGGTCTGCAAGATGTTCTGCTGTCCCCTCGTCCTTATGCAGAAGCGGATACAAGTCCCCGCGCGTGTCATTGACAAAATCCTTTGCAAAGGACATTTCCGCCATGGAAAGACGCAGATTTTTGTACATGGAAAGCGAAAATTTGCGCTTGAATTCAGTGGTCTTGATGTTCATGATGATTCCCTCGATTCGTGGTTTTCTTCATTATAGCACGTTTTTCTGAAAAAATCAAGGGGAATCCGCACTCACATTCTTTCAAGCATTTTACAAAAACCGTTCAGATCGAACAACGTTACGCCGTCGAATTCTTCCCCGCCGCCAATCTCAACCGCCGAATTGCCATCCTGATACCGTACATTCATCGGTGCTGGATGGAACAGTAGAATCTCTTTGACCGTTTTGTCTTTTGGATCATGACGGCACTCAAAAAACGGAAGCGCAATGGCATCGACAGGAACAGCGGTCTGTGAGACCACAAAAACATTGCTGTGCATCGGCGCAACGTTTTTCGGTCGGAACAAAATCCATTCCTCCGATACTGCCATCGGGGAAATGAAAGACCCGCCCTGCACCTTGGTTACCGTGAACAAATGCTTGCCGAGAAAGTGCAGCTGCCGCTTTCGCATAATCGTCGTCAAAAGCCGAATCTTGAAATAATGCGTGTCGTTTTCCAGAATGATCGCAGGCTTATCGGGATGTATGAAGATCGATGTCAGCGCACCAATCGTCACATGCATATGCAATCCGGCATGTGAAGCATACCGTTTTATCTTTGCAAGTGCGTCGATGCGCTTGATGATCGTCCAAATGCTTCTGAAACACCAAACGAGAAGATTCAGACCGCAGAAAATGATGATGACATACAAATACAGATACGCAATCATAAACAGCGGCTGGATATACATGGTAATATACCACGGCAGGTTTGCCTTAAACTGCGGCGGCAGACTTGCAATGATCAGAACCACAAGCACGTCAATCACAGCAAGAATTCTCCACTTATTGATTCTTCCAAGAATCTGCCTGCGCAGTTCATCCGGAACTTTGCTTGTGTTGTGGATATCCCCAAGCGTCGCGGCAATTTCTTCAATGTCACCGAGGTCTTCCACAGCCGCGGCGAACGCTTCTTCTTCCCGCATCCCGCCGAGCATATAGCTTTGCATTGCGTCATGAATGTGGTCTTCATATTCGCGGGCGACGGAGGATTTTTCGGATTTGGAGCGGATGTCTTTTGTTAATTGATCGGTCAGTTTTTTAATTTCGCGGTCAAGTTCAAAGTAATTTGACATATAACAATTCTCCTCTCACAACCGGCACATACGTTCCAGCATCGTCCCAAAGCTCACAATATCATGCAGCCACACACCGTCCTTCTGTTCTCCGCCAAGCAGTTCTACTTCCGTTGTTCCC
>JAZQWK010000174.1:0-24908 GCA_045632325.1 Eubacteriales bacterium | reverse complement strand
GTCAGCGTGACGGTTTTGCAGGATTGCACCGTGAGCTTGTCGGGAGGTGATTGCAGATTGTTGACACGCGGGTTTGCGAGTGTCAGCTCTGTTCCGTTTTTGTAAAGACGAATCGCATAAATACGATCCATCGGTTCGGGGAGCAGGAAATAACGCAGAGCACCGACCTTGTACTGAACGCGCAGTCGTTTACCGTCCACCTCATAAATGGTGTGAACACTTGAAGTAACTACAGGTGCTTTGCAATGTGCATTGATGACGCTGATCTCGGTTTTGTCAGCAGACATCCACGCGGCAAGGTCTTCGGAATACTGACCCGATGTGGGAATCTGTGCGGCAAGCACCTCGGTGACGGGTGTATCAATAGAGAAGCATTCGATTTCTACCGTATCCGCGTCATACATTGCACCGAAGTCGACACGCAGACAACCGCCGTTATGGCGAAGACCGCCGAAATAGAAGCGGGAGTAACCGTCAAAGAACGTATCGGGATTGCCGTCAAACGCGAATCTGCCTTCACAGCCGCGTGCTTTGTACGTTTGCTGTGCGAAGAACGCGTCACGGGCAGCCTGTACCTCGGGGATTTTGGTTTCACCCGAGCGGCGAATCGCACGTGCTTCCAGCGAATCGTTGTCGATACCGAACAGTGCTGCTTCCAAAATCTGCGCAGTGTTTTCGGGTGCGTCACACGCGGACATCTGTCCGAGCAGACGCGGCGGGGTGAGCTTCTTTGTCGGAAGTGTCGGCATTGAATAAAACTCATCCTTCGGCGCAATTTCAAGCAGATGCGCGCGGAACGGCTCCAATGTCAGCGAAACGGTATCGCCGACGGTGAAATCACCGATGACCTCCGTTGTCGGATGGTGAGAAACGATGCGGACAGCCGTACCTGTCGGTAAGTGCAGACCGATCGTTTCGTCAAGCGGAATACTGGCGTTGTGACGTTCCCACGTGTTGTTGCCCGTGACGATAAATCGGTGGGAATCGGTACCGCGTGAGACGGGATTGGCACCCGGAATCGGATTGCCGTTTGCGTCCTGCGTGACCCCCATGGTTTCGGGCAGCTTCAAGCCGTTTACCAGAATCGGTGCGGCAAGCTTATGAAGATTGAAAATATATGCCAGACGCGCGTATTCGTCGTCACGCAGAAACCACGGATTGCCGTAAATTTCCGGTGCGAGGATCATACAGCGTCCGAACGCCTGATAAATCAGATCGTCGTCAAAATAATCGGGGCAGGAAGAAATGCAGACACCGTGATCCTCCGCAAGCCGTTCCAGATCATCGGGAAGACCGCGGTCGAAGATGAAGCAGCGGTGATGGGAACCGGTATTTCCGTTGGCCGAATGGACATCGACATACGTTTCCGCTCCCTGCCATAAAAAGGTCGTCACGTGCGGTTCTGCTTCGTAGAGATTCAGTCGGTGATTGAGGACAATCAGATCGGGAGAATATTTACGGCATTCTCGGAGAAGATCGGCAAAGACCGATGCTTTTTCTGCACGGAGTACCCCGCAGACACCGTCGAGTTTGAACAGCGCAAAGTGGTATTTGCGGCAGAGGTCCGCATAAAACTGATACCGTTTTTCCTCTTCCTCGGGCGTATTGCCGAATCCGTCGGGACCGCCCCAAAGTCCCATGCGAATACCGAGATTTGCGGCGTGCTCTGCAATCGGTGCCCAGCCACGCGGATACTGCGAACGGAATTTTTCACCGTTTTCGTCGCCGTAACCGTTTGCGGAGCCGTCAAAGTTGCCCGCGTCCCAGGCATAGATTTTGATTTCCATACCGTAGGTGCGCCGCAGATAATCGAAAAAGTTTAAGTTGATGTGGGTCTGTTCTTCAGTAGAACCTTCATTGGTGTTGTTGACCCAGGAAAAATATTGCGGAATCGAGGGCGTTGACTGATCGGCACCGGCATCCTCGCGCCGCTTGATTTTGCGTGTATCGGGCATAATCATTACCTCGCGGTTTGATGAGCGAATGTGAGCGGATCAGTCCTTACCGGTCCAGCAGTAGGTACAGACATCCTCTGCGGGAAGACCGATGGCTTCGATCACGCCTTCAACAGACTGGAACTGCAGGGAGGTCAGCTTAAATTGCTTTGCCATCGCTTCACGCAGTTTTTTGCCGCGTTCTGTGGAAGCATCGGAATATTCTGCGATATGCTTGTGCCCTTCGTCACCTTCCAGCTCCTGAATCGTCTTTCTTGCGATCAGTTCCATATCGGAATTGCTGCGGGAGAAGTTCAAGAACTTGCATCCGAACATGATCGGCGGGCAGGCGGAGCGGATATGGACTTCCTTGGCACCGTTGTCGTAGAGGAAGTCGACCGTTTCGCGGATCTGCGTACCGCGAACGATGGAGTCGTCGACAAACAGCAGCTTTTTATCTTCGATCAGCGCGTGTACGGGAATCTGCTTCATTTTTGCAATCTTGTTGCGCATGGACTGGTTGGTCGGCATGAAGCTGCGCGGCCAGGTCGGGGTATATTTGACGAACGGACGCGCATACGGAATATGACTTTCGTTTGCGTAACCGATGGCGTGCGGTACGCCGGAGTCGGGCATGCCTGCGACGTAGTCGATGTCCTGTGCAACGCCTGCGGCTTTGTCGGCGCGCGCCATGATCTCACCGTTTCTCATACGCATGGCTTCTACGTTGACGCCTTCATAAACGGCGTTCGGATAACCGTAATACGTCCAGAGGAATGCGCAGATGCGTTTTTCCTTGCGCGGCGGTGCCAGCTGTGTGACGCTGTCTGCCGTGATACGGACGATCTCACCCGGACCGAGTTCGCGCTCAAACGCGTAATCGAGCTTGAGCATTGCGAAATCCTCAAAGGTCGCGCAGTGTCCGTAGTTGTCGCTGTCCTCGGTGGGTTCTTTTTTGCCGATGATGAGCGGCAGACGCCCGTATTTATCGCGGGCGGCGATCAGAGAGCCGTCTTCGCAGAGCACGAGGATGGATGCGGTGCCTTCGATCATATCGTGGGCGAAACGGATACCGTCCTCAAAGGAGCCCTTTTGATTGATGAGCGCGGAGACCAGCTCGATGGTGTTGATCTTGCCCGAGGTCATCGCCGTGAAATGACCGCCGGAGAACGTCAGATACTGCTTGATCAGCGCATCGGCATTGGTGATGACACCGACAACGGCGATGGCGTAAACGCCGAGGTTAGAGCGGATCAGAATCGGCTGAGGATCGGAGTCACTGATACAGCCGATGCAGGCACGTCCCTGCATTTTGACGATATCGTCTTCAAATTTGGTTCGGAACGGCGAATTTTCGATGGAGTGAATGTAACGCTGAAATCCGATTTCATCGTTGACACACGCCATACCGCCGCGTCGGGTTCCGAGATGGGAGTGATAGTCTACGCCGAAAAATACGTCGGTGACGGCATCTTCTTTGCAGACTGCGCCAAAAAAACCACCCATAAATATATATTTCCTTTCCGATTAGGAGATCAATGATTGTACTTTTCTTCGAGTGCGCGGTTTGCGGCAAGAACCTTTTCAGCCGCTTTTGCACGGGAGGCATCAAGCTTGTCAGCAAGCTCCTTATTTTCGATGGACAGCATCTGAACTGCCAGCAGAGCCGCATTTGCCGCACCGTCGATGGCAACGGTTGCTACCGGAATACCCGTGGGCATCTGAACGGTGGACAGCAGGGCATCCAGACCGTCGAGGGTAGAGGACTTGACGGGAATACCGATGACGGGAAGGGTCGTACCGGCTGCCATAGCACCTGCCAGATGTGCCGCCTTACCTGCTGCTGCGATGATGACGCCGAAGTCGTTTTCACGTGCACCGGTAACAAATTCGCGTGCTTCTGCGGGCGTTCTGTGTGCGGAGTAGACGTGTACCTCGTACGGTACGCCAAATTCTTCAAATACGGAGAATGCTTTTTCTACGACAGGCAGATCGCTGTCGCTGCCCATAATAATTGCTGCTTTTTTCATTGCCATAATCAAATTACCAGCCTTTCAGTTCGTTAATTGTAGTAAATGGAAAAGGGCAGTCCTATGCTGTGGTACATCGGACTGCCCAGACGGACGACATTGGTTATGCTTCCCGCTTCCGTGTGTACACTCACACATAATTCGTTACGAATTCATGATTCCGTCAGTTGAGGGAAGTTCGATATGTTTACTAATATATTATACACGAAAAGGGGGTGTTTTGTCAAGTGGACAAGAGGAGAAAATCCGGGGGAAATCGCGGTAATTTTCGGCGGATTGGAACAGAAAATTCTGACACTGCAAGCGTATACTTACAGCGGCAACGGCGCAGAATGAAGATACCGTCAATTCATCGATTGGAGGAATCTCATTTGCGCCGTTTTGCGTTTTATTTGTCCGCCCAGCTGACAGGCGGATTTTTATACTGTCTTGTGGAAATTTTATATCGCGGGTATACGCACGTCAGCATGTTTTTGCTTGGCGGGCTCTGCTTTCTTTGCATCGGCAGTATCCGCCGTACCTTTCGCGGCGGTGTTCCCGCACAGAAGATGCTTTTGTGTGCAGGGGTCATCACGCTGCTTGAGTTTCTCTGCGGCGTGCTTGTAAACCTGCATCTCGGGCTTTCCGTCTGGGATTATTCATCGATGCCGATGAACGTTTTGGGGCAGATCTGCATCACCTATTCCGCGGCGTGGTGTCTGCTTGCCGTTCCTGCAATGGGGCTGGATGCATTGCTTTGCCGGTATGCGTGGGGCATGGAATGCCGAGGTCATCCGGGCATATCCGCAAGCGATGCAATGCCTGCGTCGAGATACGGAATACGGAAATTGACGAACTCCTCAATGTAGGAGATATCCGCCGCATCACCGCTTTTCGGCCACTTTTTCCGATTGCGGTCAAGTGCACCCGAATCCTCAAGCTGTGTGCGGAATTTCTGCGCACGGGAAATGATCTCCTCGGCAGACAGCCAATCCTCACGCAGCTGCTGCCAGCGGTTGGCAAGCGTGGTGCGGAACTCGTTGACGTTCAGCTCCAGATATCGGTCAAAAATCGGCATGGTCTGTACCTCATAAAACGAGTATGGCTCGTGATACAGGTGCAAATCCCCGCTTTCTCCCCAGTTGAGTCCGAAGGAAATGTCGCAGTCCCACGGTGCCATCACGAGCTTCCCGTCATCGGCACGGCAGGTAAGATACAGATTTTTCCAGCGGTTGTCGCGTCCTGCGATGACGTTTAAGAAGATCCACATATCGGCTAAATTGTCTTCATCCATGAGATTGCCGACTTGATTTTGAAAATAAAAATCGGAGCTTTCATAGGTGACTTCCACGTAATCGAGGAACGGCTTCCATGCGTCGCGTGCGGATGCGTCGGTGACCTCGGGATATTTGACTTCAACCTCGGCGACCTGTGCCTGCTCGTGCAGGATCGCGTCGCGCAGCTCCTTCACCGACGGAACGACCCAGGAGCTGACCTTGTACACGGAACCTTCTTTTCCCTGTGACAGACCGAATTGCTTTGCGTCCTCCGGCTCACACAGACCGTACAGCCCCCAGTATTTGCCGCCGAGAATGACTTCAACGTACCGCATACGCGTACCGAGCACGGTTCCGTCTTCGTAATGATCGGCACCGATATCCTCCCACAGATCGTATGCGAGCATATCGCGGACCTTGGTTTCCTCCTGATACATGGCGTTAAGCACCCAATCGTCGTCATCGCGCAGACCGCAGAGGGCGACGTTTTTCTGATCGACGCAGGTGATATCGCTGTAAAGGGAAAACTTGAAGCTGTGTTTGTCGTATTTGGCGCTGGTACCGCCGCGGGTGTGGATCTTACCCGCACAATCGTCCGAGGAAACGGTATTTGTGACAGGGTCGCACGGGTCGTAATACGAAAAGAACATCTTTGCATCGGGCGATCGCTCGATATTGGTGGATGCGGTGATACCGCCGTCGGCACGGCTGTACAAATCGATCTTCAGCATCGGCAATCCCGTACAGACCAGCTTTGCCTCGGTATAATACTGCTCACCCAAAATCAGAATCGAAAAGCCGTGACCGCTGCGCAGAGCATCGGCTTTTGTCGGAAGTGCACCGTCGGATATGACGTACAGTGTGGTGTCTGCATACAGCGTGATGCTGTCCCAGTCGGGATGATCTGCATTGAGCGGCAGGTAATAGGTCGGCGTTTTGTCGTTGTGTGCCGTCGGAACCTCGTGCCGTGCCGTATCTCCTGCCGTCTGCGTATACAGCTTTGGCAGAACGGCGGATGGGGTTCGCGTTTCTTTTAATGCTTTTGCGGTATCTGAATCACAGACGGAAACGCCGAACCATGTGGGGACTCCTTCTGCCGTGACAACCGCTTCCCGACAGGAAAAAAGCATAGCTATGAGCAGAAGCAGCAGAAAACAAAAACCAAATCGGCGCATAACCATCCTCCTTTTCCTGTGTTTACATTTACATAATTCCCTTTTGAACCAGCTGACGGACGCGCACGGTTGCCCACACCATGATCGCGAGCATAACGGCAAGCACCGGTGCGAAGAGATCGGTGGAGACGTGCTGTGCGAGGAGACCGAACAGCGGCGGCATCATCATGATGCCAAGATATGCCGAGCCCATCTGCGTACCGATGACGGATTGCGAAAGCTCCCGTCCGAAGTTTTCGGGGGTCAGATGGATCATATTCGGGAAATAGGCGCCGTTTCCGACACCGATGACGAACAGCGCGATACCGTCAACGATGGGCGGCATCGGAACGACCAGCTGGAAGATCAGCACGGCAATGGCGCATGCACTCAGACATTCACCGCCGATGATGATCTGCCACGGCGTCAGTTTTGATGAGAACAGACCCGAGAGCAATCTGCCGAGCGCGATGCCGACGTAGTAAAGCGTCACCACGCGCGCGGCATCATCGGCACCGAGTCCGCGGCTGTTGACGAGGTACGTCGCACCCCAGACCCCGCAGATGTGCTCCAGCGAGCAGGAACCGAAGAACGTCATGCACGCGGCACGGACGCGCGGTCGGGTAATCAGCTTCAGCGGGCTGACAACGGGATATTCGCTTTCCGTTCCCGCATCGGCGCTGCCGGTTTTTTTGTGAACACGCCATAGCGGATAGGAGACGAACGCCAGCACCGCAATACAGACCTGAATGGCGAACATCGTTCGGTAACCCGGTCGCCAGCCGCCGCTTCCGGCGAGAAAGAACGACAGAAGGTACGGGCTGATGGAAACGCCGATGCCGTAGAAGCAGTGCAGAAAGCTCATTTGCATGGCGTTGTAGTGCAGTGCGACGTAGTTGTTCAGTGCGGTATCGATGGAACCGGCGCCGATGCCGAGCGGCAAGGCGAGAACACAGAACCACCAGAAGCTGTTTGCGTACGAAAAGCCGAGCAGCGCCAGCGCTGTCAGCACGGTACTGATCCACGTCACACGCCACGTTCCGAGCTTGGCAATGACGTAGCCGGAGACGAACGAGCAGAAGACCGTGCCGCAGGAAATGATCAGTGCGACGATGCTTGCGTAGGAGATCGGGAGTGAAAGATCGGTGTAAATTGCGGGCCACGCGGCACCGAACAGCGAATCGGGAATGCCGAGCGCGATAAAGCAGAGATAAATGACAATCAGTAACAGTGTTGCCATATCAGAAATGCTCGAAAATGCCGTTGATGCGTTTCGGGAACGCGCGGAAGAAGTCAGCGGCGTCGTTTTCCATCTTCACGCCGTCGAGATAGGATGCAAGGGTCGCATCAAACGCCTCGGTTCCGTAGAACAGCTTTGCAAGTGCGGTCGGACCGACGGTCAGATCGGCTTTTGCACATTCACTGTCAAGACGCTCAACCTCGCACGCACCGTTTTCGTATTCGACGCGGAACGTACCCGCAACGTCGGGCAGCCAATCTTCGACGCGCAGGGTGAAGACGCCATGTACAGTCGGATAGATGTTGGCGCGGAGCATTGCTTCGGTGTCGAGGATGCGTGCCATGACGTCGGGATGGATGTCGTAGCGGGTGTCCATGAAGTGCTTGAAGCAGAGATCAACCTCGGGAATCAGACCGATATCGTGGAAGCGGATCGTCTTCAGCTCACCCTCGTACATACGGAGGAAGGACAGAAGGTGCGTCAGCGCGTCCTTGTCAAGATAACCGATTTCCCAAACGTGCAGATTGTCGGAGATCATACGGTTGATGTTGTCGTAGTGGTTTTCGACCTGTACGATGACGTAGCCTGCACAGACGCCTGCGGCATTGTAGTAAAGCCAGGTGGTACAGCCGTGTTTGCGGAACTGATCGGGGGAAATGCGGTCGAAGCAGAGATTGCGGTACTGATTGAATTTTGCAAACAGCGCGACGATGTCTGCGGGATCGTTTGCTTCGTCCAGCGGGATCAGATCGGGATAGCGCGGCAGAAAATCGAGTGCCGTCATCGGCATATCGGCGATGATCGTATCGGAGACGCGTTCATAACCGAACTTGCGGTAGAACGAAAAAGAGAACGGATGCAGAAGGCTGACGTACCAGCCGTTTTCGCGTGCTTTGGGCATCAGGTCTTCCAGCAGGGCACGGACCGCACCCTGGCGGCGATACTGGGGAGACGTGCCGACACCGCCGACGGTCATGGTCGGGATCCACTTGCCTGCGTAACGGGTCTGGCGGGTGCAAATACCGGCGTGTGCCATTTCAACGCCGTTGTCATTGAAAATGCCGTAACGGGAAGATTTGATATAGCTGTCATCCTGATTGATTTGTTCCTTGAAAATCATAGAGAATCATCCTTTCAATGTAAAATCATATTGCCATCAGTATATCATGCTTTTGGGAATTTGGCAAGCGGAAATTCCGATATTTTACAGAAAGACGTCGTTTTTTTGATCGCCGTCGTGAATTCCCAACGGAATTAACAATCTGTTCACAAACGCAACCGTGATCTGTGTTATAATGAACAAACAATTTCTGTTTTTGCACAGAACCATCAAATGGAGGAACATCATGAATTCCAAACGTATTTTCACACTTCTGCTGGCTGCTGTGATGACTGCCGGTGCTCTTGCATCCTGCGGCGGCGAGAAGACTGACACCGTGGACACCGGTGCTGTCACCCCCGATACAGCGGCAGAAACCACGGGAGAACCTGATCCCTTTGCGGCACTCGATTTCGGCGGAGAATCCATCCGTCTCTACGTCGATGCCAACGACTACTACGGTTCCGGCGCATCCAATTATCTGATTAAGCACGATGAGGAAACCACGGGCGATATCGTCAATGAAGCGGTCTATAAGAGAAACACCTTCGTTGAAGAGCTGATGAACGTCAATCTGGAATTCATCGACTGCGACTATTCTTATGCGGACATCACGGAACCGCTGTCCAATACGATCGCAGCAGGTGACGACGTATACGACGTTGTCGTCCACGCGCTGTTCCCGATGGCAAATATGTCGGTTGCCGGCTACTTTATGAACGTACAGGACGGTAAGTATTTCGACTTTACACAGGACTACTGGTATGCAGATTACATGGCAGACCTGTCCTTTGCATCCAAGAGTGAAAACTATCTGCTTGCGGGCGACTTTTTCCTGGATATCATCCGTTCCGCACACGCGATGTATGTCAACAAAGACCTGTTTACAAAGATTTACGAAACTCCCGATGAGCTGTACGAGCACGTTGCAAACATGACGTGGACGCAGGAGGTTTTCTACGACTACGTGAAGGATACCTACGTTGATTTGAACGGTGACGGCAAGGCCGATGACGGTGACCAGTACGGCTACGGCTACGTCGGCAAGTGGGGCTCTGCGTTCCCGTGGATCTCCTCCGCCGATATCAAGTTCCTCGATTACGAAGAAGACGGCGCACCGTATTTTGCGTTCAACAATGAGCGTTCCGTCAAGCTGCTGGAGCGTCTGAACGATATCTTCTACGATACCTCCGCACACGACTACGTCGGTGTCGATACGAATACCAACGCCTTCATGAGCGGTACCGTTCTGTTCGGCGGCTACCAGAGAATTGCATCGTTTGAAGTATTCCGTGATATGGAATATGAAATCGGTATTCTGCCGTATCCGATGTTTGACGAAAATCAGGGTGAATACTTCACCTCCACGCATGATATTACCGTCATCGGTGTCATTCCGATCACCTGCTCCAAGCTCGATACCGTTTCCGCAGTTCTGGAAGTGTTGTCGCGTGAAACCTACAATACCGTTATGCCTGCATATTACGAAACGGCACTGAAGGTCAAGTATTCCCGTGACGACCAGTCGTCGCAGATGCTGGACATCATCCGTGCAGGTCTCGGTAAGTCCTTCCCGCTTGCATACAATGCGTATTGCGATTATTTCATCCTGTCCAATACCTTTGCATCGCCGCTCGGAAAGAATAAAACGGATTTCATGTCCTATTATGAAAAGGGCATCAAGGCAGCACAGGCAAAGCTGGATTCCCTTTGGGATGCATTCTCGTCCATCGAGCAGTAACGCTTTTTTATATATGTTTGAAACAGACCGCCGCAATGGATCGACGGTCTGTTTTTGTTGTCATTATCCACAAAATCATCGTGAATCTTTTGTCTATAACGCCAAAATGACATTGAATTTACAATTTGTTCATATATTAACAAATTGTATATGATATAATGGGAACATCAAGGTTAGTTCATAACTTTAATAATTATGAAAAGCATCATATTTTCGCGTTTTCGCGAATATAAAATTTTTCGCGTTTTCGCGAATTAAAATATGGTGTGTCAGAATATGATTCGGAGGAACGGATTATGAAAACCACACGCACCCTGACACTTCTGCTTGCTGCGCTGATGGCGGCAGGTACCTTTACCTTTGCATCCTGCGGCGGTGATACGCCTGCGACGGACGTGCAGACCAATGCACCGACCAACGATACCGGAGCTGTCGAGGAAACGACGACGGAACCCGATCCCTTTGAAGGATTTGACTACGGCGGAGAAGAGATCCGTATGCTCGTTTCTGCAAACGACTACGACGGTCTCGGTTCTTCCAACTATGCGATCAAGCATGAGGAAGAAGCGAACGGCGATATCGTCAAGGACGCCGTATACAAGCGCAATATGAACGTGGAAGAGCTGCTCAACGTCAAGTTCGTTTTCACCGACAACGAAGAAAACTATGACGGTATCAAGTCCTCTCTGCCCAAGCTGATCATGGCAGGCGACGATGCTTACGACCTCGTCATTCACGACCTGTTCCCGCTGTGCTCTCTGTCTGTCCAGAATAACTTCATCAATACTTATGATCTTCAGTATATCGATTTTTCCAAGGATTATTGGTACGAGGCGTATATGAAGGACGTTTCGTTCAATTCTGAGGATCAGCGCTACATCCTCGCCGGTGACTATTTCCTCGATATCCTCCGCTGCGCACACGCGCTGTACGTCAACAAGGAAATGTTCAATACGCTGTTTGAATCCGCGAACGAGCTGTACGATCACGTTCTGAACGGCACGTGGACGCAGGAAACGTTCTTAAACTACATCAGCGAAGCATATCAGGATATCAACGGTGACGGTAAGGCGGACGACGATGACCGTTACGGTTTCTGTACGATCGGTTATTGGGGACCGATGATCCCGTGGGTTATCGCATCCGACATCACGTTCCTGGAATATGAATCCGACGGTGCGCCGTACTTTGCGATGAACAACGAGCGTTCCGTGCAGCTGCTGTCCAATCTGGTTGAGATCTTCCACGGCGAAGGTACGCACAACTATTCCGTGAGCGTTGAAGCCTGCACCAATGCATTCATCAACGGCAACTCTCTGTTCGGCGGCTATCAGCGCGTCTCCTCTCTTGAGCTGTTCCGTGATATGGAAACCGATATCGGTATCCTGCCGTACCCGAAGATGGACGAAGCACAGGAAAATTACATCACGTCTTCTCACGATACCGCGAACGTCGGTGTCATTCCGATGACCTGTACCAAGCTCGATACGATGGGCGCCGTTCTGGAAGTTCTTGCTCGCGAATCCGCAAAGGACGTCGTTCCTGCGTACTATGAGACCGCACTGAAGGTCAAGTATGCGCGTGACGACCAGTCTGCCCAGATGCTTGATATCATCCGTTACAACATCTCCTGCGTATTCCCGGTTGCATTCGGTAACTACTGTCAGAATATGCCGCTTTACAATGCATTCTCGACGCCGCTTACCGGTAAGAAGACCGACTTCGTCTCCAATTATCTCAAGTTTGAGGCAAAAGCACAGGCAAAGCTCGACGAGCTGTGGGATGCGTTCAACTCTCAGGAATAATCTGAAGTCAATCCAAAAACAAAACGTGGTACTTTTTCGGTACCACGTTTTTTGCGTTGTTACTCTTTTTGATATGCATATCGCTCACCTGCGATGATATCGTAGGTCAGGGTGGTATGTCCGTCGATCCATTTCCGTGCCTCGTCGGAAACCGCTTTGTGCAGACGGACGTTATAGTAAGGGATCGATTGATAATACGATTCCAGATACGACATCATCGGCGTCATCGGTGCTCCGATGAGCTGGGCTGCGGCGGTCATCAGACTGTAGGACGGAATGTCATTGTCCTGCCCGGGATGCAGCATCGTGCTTTCCTGCAGTTCAAAATTGGCGTAGATCAGAAACGGCGTGGAGTACAGCCGCTCGTAATCCGCCTCGTCGTATGCGCCGATCATGCCTGATTGGACGTAAGCGCCGAATCCCGAACCGAGTGTGGGCAAATGGTCACCGAACCAGATGAGAACCGTATCGCGGTCGCGGTTTTTCACGTATTCCGCAAGCGATGCAAGACATTCGTCTGCATGGGAAACGCCCTTGGTGAAATTCAGAACGGCATTTTGCACGTTCTCGTCAAAAGCCGGATTTTCGACGGTGATCTCGTGCTCTTTGTATTTGTTCGGATACGGCTGATGATTTTCCATGCTGATACCGTAGACGAAATTCGGCGTGTCGGGGTTCTGCTCCAGATAATGAACGATGGACTGACCGAAGGAGTAGTCGGTGATCTGTCCGCCGTCCACGTAGATCGGCATGACGTTTTCCTTGCCGAGTGCATACAGCGCGTCCTCAAAATACAGCGTGTCGATGCCGATCAGGGGATATGCCGACTTGCGGTTATAAAAGCTGGAGGTGTACGGGTGAATGGCGAGCGTGTTGTAGCCAAGGTCGCGGTAAACTGAAACGTAGCTTTCCGTTTCTTTCGTAATGTACTGCCACGGCACGCAGCCGGACGGAAGCTTGTCTGTGGACAGTCCTGTGAGAACTTCAAATTCGGGACGGACGGTTCCGCCGCCGAAGCCCGTTGTAAAGAATCTGCCGGAAATGACGCCTTCCTCTGCAATCAGCGCACGGTAGTTTTTGAGCGGATCCTCCGAAAAGGTGGTTCCCGGAAGCAGCGTCGGATCCCAAAAGCTTTCTGACAGGATCAGAATGATATCGGGGTAGGAAAAATCCTCTGTCGCTTCTTCTGCGGTTTGATTTTCCAGCAGTGCGGCGACGGTATCTTCGGAATAACCTTCGGGACGCTGGATGTTGGAGGAGAGCACGTTGACAGTGAAAGCACCGACAAAGCCGTTGACAGAGTAATTGGAGGTCTGCAGTGCCATGTCCTCCAAGTACAGCGCATTGCGATTCAGAAGCGTCGTAACGCGTGCAGGGGTCGATACGGAGAACGTCATGCAGCCGACGGTGATCAGCAGAACGGGAAGACGGACGAACCATTTCAGCGGCAGTGCAGCACCGCTGTATCGAACAATGACCGCCATAACGCCGATCAGTGCAATCATCAGGATGTACAGAATGGGGAATGGAACGGTGATGAACTGGGTCAGCTCACCGAGCTTGTTGACTTGCAGCGCATCCCACGGATAAAAGTAGTCGCCCGTCATCGCGTGCTTCATGTAGTTGGTAAAGGCAACGGCGCTGACCGATATGCCGAAGACCAACGTGGCGATCCAGCCCTTGCGGCAGACACACAGCACGCACAGCCACAGGAGGTAAAACAGTCCCAGCCCGAACAGGACGACGGGAATACGCTCGGCAAGAAATTTGAAAAAGCTTGCTTTGTTTGCATAGTGGATATATTCCGTCATCAGAAAGCAGTAGACGGGAAAGAACAGAACGATACACCAACCGCAGATTTGGATGAAATACCGCAGAGCCTTGTGCTGAATAGATCGCGGCATACGCGGAATCACTGCCCACGAGGTGATCGCCTTTGATTGAAAAAATTGCTTGAGTTGCATGACAGTCCTTCTTTGGTCATTTGAAAAATGGATTTGTTGATCCGATCGGATACTGTCAAGTATATCATACAAATTCGGAAAATTTATGAACAATACGGAAATTCATCGAAATGTTACAAATGACGTCGGACAGCGTCGTCGGACGGGAAGCAGACGGTGCAGATCCAAAGAAAAGCGGTACAGAGCGAATGCGTGCGGCATTGTCTGTACCGTTGTGTTTTACGTCTCGGGCGTTTCCTCTCCGCCAAACGCTTCCGTATATGCCGCATACCATGAATACGCCCCGCCGGAGATGGCATCGCGGACGTCGTCGCCGATGCGGTCGGTGTCCACGGACCACGTTCCGTCCTCGGAGCGGATCATCGGCAGAACGGCGCGGAAGTCAGCCCGTGCGGCGTTTCCCGTATTCAGCTGTTCGAGCACCCAAAAATTGGGATCGAACGGCTCGGAGGCACTGCTTGCGTAGGTGTAGATCAAGGCTTCGTTGAGCAGATTCATGATGTCAAACAGATTGGTATCAAAAGTAACATCCCAGCGGACGCTGTCTACCTGCTTTGATGCGATGATCTTGCATCTCATGCGTGCCAGCGTGAAGTTTTCAATGTCGGTCAGTGACGAAACTTCATAGCCCATCACCGCAGCGACCGCATCGGTATCGCAGGCGATACAGCGTTTAAGCAAATCGGCGGCGGCAGTTTCGGCTTCATTTTGTCCGCAGGAGGACAGGAGTGCCGTGAGGGTAAAAAGTATCAGAATCAGGGAAATCAGTCGTTTCTTCATGTGTTACTCCGTGGGCACCCGACGCAGCTTCAATTCCGGGGAGAGCGTGCGGCGGATGCGGTATGATAGATAGTCGTTGTCGATTTTGTCAAGTGCGCCGCCGAGCATGGGCTGAACGGATTGGGACAGGCTCGTTTTCCAGCCGATGACGGTGCCGGTCAGCAGTGCGGCTCCCGGTGTTTCTTCCTGTCGCAGAACGGCAGTGCCGTCGGGATTCAAAAAAAGCTTGAGGATGCGGCAGGATGGCATTTCGGGGAAGTCGATGTGGATCTTACAAACCTGTCGTCCGTCTTCATCGGTCGGGAAGGATACCTTTGCGGCGGCAAGGAACGGTGTGCCGTGGAAGTAAAGCTGGGTCTGCGCCGCGCGATGGATGCCAGCACTGAAAATATGCGTGTCGTCGGCTTCGCGGTACGTCACAAGCAGGCGTTCTTCTCCGTTTTCCAAGATCCTCGCAAAAGAAACGGACACAAACCCGCGCGTGGCGTTGCTGTGTACCGTCTGCATGACGGTCGGAAGAAGACCGACCGCGGCGGCAGGCTCCTGCTCCTGCGGGATGAAGGTACTGTTTAAAAACAGTACGGCACTCGGCGGAAGACGGACGTCGCTCGGTTTTTCTTTTGCGATATCGACCGGACGGCGATCTTTCTGCGCTTGTGCGGGATTCTGACCGAACAGCATTTTGGAGACGCGGGACAGTAAGCTGCGGCTGCCGTCCGTTCTTTGTATGGCAGAGTCCGGATGCTCGGCAGATCGGATCGTTGCTTCTGCATCACGAACCTCCGACGCGGTATGATCGCGACAGAGCAATTGCTCAAGTCGGAGCTTGGCTTCACTCACGGCAGTCGGTATCAGTGCATGGTCGGAAAGCTTGGCAGGATCGCCGAAAAATTCCGTTGCAAGATCGTAGAACGGTCCTTGCTGGAACAGCTCGTCGTTGGCAGCGGTCGATACGATGAGCATATCGGTATCGGGGAGAGCAAGCACATTCTGTCCGAACATGCCGTTGCATAGATAAGCCCGTGGCTCCGTGCCGACCCAAAACTGATATCCGTAGTCATAGCGCCCCGTGGACGGCGGTGTTTTTACGATCGGGGAGAGGGCGCGCTTCAGATAGCGTTCGGAAATCAGACGTTTTTCGTTCCAGATACCGCCGTTCAATAAAAGCAGACCGATTTTAGCAAGGTCTTCGGGGCGCATATAAAGTCCCCAGCCGCCAATCTCGATTCCGCGCGGACAGCACTCCCAGTAATAATCGCGAATGTCCATGGCATCAAACAAATACTTCTGCAAAAATGCAGACAGCGACATACCGGATCTGCGCACCACGATGGCGGACAGCAGATAGGTATTCATGGAGTTGTACTGAAACTGTCCGCCGATCTCACCGCTCGTCGCGGAATTGAGATAGCACTTGATCCAATCCTCGTCGGTCTGCGATTCAAGCTCGTTGAACATGACGGCAGAGCGCATCGTCAGCAGATGCTCTACAGTCAGCGATGCCAGCCGCAGCCGCGCCACGGGATTGAACCGATCGGGAAACAGATCGACGATTTTATCATCGGTATGCAGTTTGCCCTGATCGCACAGGATGCCGATGGCAAGAGAAACGATGCTCTTGCAGGCGGAAAACGTATAGCGCGGATAACGGTGATCCTGCCCGCCGAAATCTGCTTCACAGATGACGTTTCCATGGCGCAGGATCATGACGGAATGCATACGAAGCCGATGGTGTTCCCGCAGCGTGCGCAGGAATGATGCGATATGCTCGGAGGACACGCCGACGGATTCCGGTGCTGTGCGCGGTAAGGCGGGAGCTCCTGCTCGGAAAACGGGTTTCCCCGTTGTCTGCGGCAAAAACGGCTCGGTTGGGCGGTTGGGGTCAAACATGCCGCCGAGCATGGTCAGTATTCGGTTGACAGCGGACAGATTCATGGATGACTTCCTTTCAATGCGCGTTTGATAGCTTCATTATATCCACAATGATGACATCCGTATCAAGAAACTGTAAAATATTTGAAAAGACTTTGGATGGAGCGCGGTCAGTGGTTGCGGATGTAGATGCCGAGCATGGAAATCAGAGAAAGATACGCCGATTCTGCGATTTCGCCGCCCGAACCGATCAGATATCCGCGGCTCTGCGTCGCATCGATCAAGGCTTGTACGCGGCGGTGAATGGCAAGCGGCTCCATGGCAGAAACGGTATCGGCACCAAGTCCGCCGCAGATGGACAGCGATGTTCCGTACTGCGCATAATACGCTTCCGCGTCGGACGGCGCAAACCAGCCGTCTGCACCCTCGGATACGGCATATTCCGCAGTTTTGTCCATGCGGATAAACGGCGCGATATCGGGATAGTAGGGCTTGGTATTCTCATAGCCGCCGATGGCACAGACGACAGGGGAGTGGATACACTCACTGACCTGCTCCTGTGAGCGGCAGAGAACGACACATCCCGATATCGGCGGTGTCAGCTTCTCTGCGGCAGCAAGCATCTCAAACAGAGAACGCATGCAATAGGTGCGGGCATCGAGGATGATGACATCCGCCTGCGTGCGTTCGCGCAGGGAGACCATCGTATCAACGTAATGGGTAGGTGTGTCCCACAGCTGTGAACCGCGCCGCCAGATCAACTGCTCGGCAAGTCTCGGATGGATGAACGGCTCAAACAGCGTCGGACGCGCATCGGGCTGACGGCGGAGGGATGCGAGGAAATTTTCTTTGGAGGGTATGGACATGATAGAGCTCCTTTGGATATTCGATACTGTATTTATACCGCATTTTTTCTCTGTTGTCAAGTGGTATCGGAAAAATCTCCGAAAAATGAAAAAAGTATTGACATATCGGGCTTTTTGTGATATACTAAATCATCCGTACAAACAGAATATACCCAAAAAGCAATGAAGGGAACAAGTAGTTTCCTGTCGGTGCACAGAAAGCAGCCGGTCGATGAGAGGCGCGCATGACAGACAGGAGGGACGAATACCTCCCCGAGCTTCGCACCGAACCTGTGAAATGATCTACGGCAGTAGGCTGCGGCGGCACGCGTCCGTGATCATGCGCGGGTGTTTTGATACGAAAACACACAGAGGTCTGTCTCGTGAGGGATAGATGAAGCAATGGTGGTAACACGGCGGGAATTCCGCTGTCCTTGTGCTTGTCAGCGTGACAGGTGCGGGGATTTTTTATTTTTCTCTGCGTTTGTATCTGACGGCGCTGTCTTGGTATCGGATGAAACTATATTGAAAGAAGGATTTATTCCATGCAGATTTATGAAGAACTCGTTGCGCGCGGTCTGATCGCGCAGACGACCGACGAATCCGAGATCAGAGAACTGGTCAACTCCGGTAAGGCTGTTTTCTACATCGGCTTCGACCCGACCGCAGATTCCCTCCACGTCGGCCATTTTATGGCGCTTTGTCTGATGAAGCGTCTGCAGATGGCAGGCAACAAGCCCGTCGTTCTGATCGGCGGCGGTACCGGTTACATCGGCGATCCGTCCGGCAGAACCGATATGCGTTCCATGATGACCCCCGAGATCATCCAGCACAACTGCGATTGCTTCAAGCGCCAGATGGAGAGATTCATCGAATTCGGTGACGATAAGGCGATCATGGTCAACAACGCAGACTGGCTGCTCGACCTCAACTACATTGAACTGCTCCGCGAAGTCGGCGCATGCTTCTCTGTCAACAATATGCTTCGCGCAGAATGTTACAAGCAGAGAATGGAAAAAGGTCTGTCGTTCCTCGAATTCAACTACATGATCATGCAGTCCTACGACTTCTACCACCTGTTCCAGCACTACGGCTGCAATATGCAGTTCGGCGGTGACGACCAGTGGTCCAACATGCTCGGCGGTACCGAACTGATCCGCCGCAAGCTCGGTAAGGACGCATATGCGATGACCATCACGCTGCTGCTCAACTCCGAGGGCAAGAAGATGGGTAAGACCGCTTCCGGTGCTGTTTGGCTCGACCCGAACAAGACCTCCCCGTTTGAATTCTACCAGTACTGGAGAAACGTCGGTGACGCTGACGTTCTCAAGTGCATCCGTATGCTGACGTTCCTGCCGGTTGAAGAAATCGACAAGATGGACGCATGGGAAGGCAGCCAGCTCAACACCGCAAAGGAAATCCTCGCATACGAGCTGACCAAGCTGGTTCACGGCGAAGAAGAAGCAGACAAGGCACAGGCACAGGCGCGTGCACTGTTCTCCACCAACGTTGATGCGGATTCCGCACCGACGGTCGAGCTGAACGCGGCTGACTTTGCTGACGGTAAAGCTGACATTCTCGCACTGCTCGTCGGTGCAGAGCTTTGCGCATCTCGCTCCGAGGCAAGACGTGCTGTTGAGCAGGGCGGTGTCACCGTTGACGGCGAAAAGGTCACCGATTTCAAGATGACGTTCGACGTTGCAGATCTCGCTGAAGGCAAGCTCATCAAGCGCGGCAAGAAGAACTTCAAGAAAGTCGTTGTAAAGTAATGTGAAACGATACACACTCCTGAGCCTCCCTCTTTGAGGGGGGTGGCACGCGTAGCGTGACGGAGGGAGTAGTGAATTGTCATATATGAAAACAGGCACAGCAGTTTTTCTGCTGTGCCGTATTTTTTCACGTTATGTGTAACGATAAACGTGTAACGATTTACACTTGATTATTCCGCGGGAATACGGATAACGAAATCAGCCTCAAAGGATGCGCCGGAGGTGTATTCCTTACCGTTCTTATAAAGACCCTTGATGATCGGATCTTCTTCGGGATAACCCTGTGCCCAGATACCGACGCCGGACTTGCCTTCATCGACACCGTCGCAGAGGATCCACAGGTATTCGCCGGCAGGGAGACCGCCTTCTGCAAAATCGTCGGTCAGATCCATTTCGAGCGTTGCGTTGTCTTCGTAATCAACGAACGTTTCAGCGACGAGTGCCTGACCGGCGAGCGTGGTTTCATAGTCGGTGTTCCATGCGTAGAACTTCATCGTCAGAGAACCGACGTTGTCGCTCCAGCTGGGGCAGTTTGCGGAAACGGATTCGATGATACCCTCAGATGCGATGTGCGCAGCGACGGAGGAATTTGCATTCAGCAGAGAGATAGGAGAACGGTTGCCGTCTTCCGTGTAGGTGGAAGCATAGACGATCTTGTCACGCTTGGGAGCTTCGGTGACCACTTCCGTTACGGGTTCGGTAACCGCTTCGGTGATGACGGTGTCCGTCGTCGGCTCTGTGACCATAGCGGTTTCTGTGTTTGCTTTGCCGGAAGAGTCGCCGCATGCGGTCATCGACCATGCAGCGAGAAGCAGCATGGCACCGGCTGCTGCAAAAAGATTCTTTTTCATATCGAAAAACCTTCTTTCATAAAAAAATCCTGTTTTGAGAAAAGCCGAAATCCCACAGAGGTTTTCTGCAGGATTTGAGCATTGGAGAGAACCTCTCCGATTATTGTTTTACCATTTAGCAAGACCTGCGAGAATGGATGCGACATCGTCTTCGTCCAGAGGACGGGGATTTGTCGCGGTGCAGGCATCCTTGAGAGCCGCGTCGATCATTGCAGCCTTGACGGATTCGTACGCTTCCTTGGTTACGCCGGCATCCTTGAGGGTTGCAGGCGTTTCGGTCATCTTCAGCATATAGAACATATGACGGATGAGCGCGAGAACCAGCGCATTGGTGTCGTCACCCGACAGACCGATGCGGCGTGCAATGTGCGCATAACGCAGAGAAGCCGTTGTTTCCTGCTTGGCACCGAAATTGGCGTCAAGATTGGCATTGAAACGAACGACGTGGGGCAGGAGCATTGCATTGGCTCTACCGTGCGGGATGTGGAAGCGTGCGCCGAGCTGATGTGCAATGCCGTGATTGATGCCCAGGGAAACGGCATTGAATGCCATACCCGCAAGACACGATGCGGTATGCATCTTCTCACGTGCTTCTAAATCCTGACCGTTTGCATAAGCCTTGGGCAGATATGCAAATGCCAGCTCCAGTGCCTTTTCTGCAAGGGCGTCGGAGTAATCGTTTGCGCCGGTGGAAACGTAAGCTTCCAGTGCGTGCGTGATGACGTCAAATCCGGTGTCGGCAGTGATGCGCGGCGGTGCGGAAACGACGAGCGACGGATCCATGATCGCATAGTCGGGAAGCAGCGCTTCATCGACGAGCGGATACTTGACACCTTTTTCACGGTCGGTGATGACAGCGAAGCTGGTGACCTCGGATCCGGTACCGCTGGTGGTCGGAATCGCAATCAGCGAAATGCCGTCCTTTGCGCCGGAACGCTTTGCCATCAGAATCGTCGCCTTTGCGGCGTCAATGGAAGAGCCGCCGCCGAGTGCAACGACGAGATCGGCATTGGCATCCAGCAGGAACTGTAAGCCGCTTGCAACCAATTCGATCGGAGGATCGGGTTTGATCTCATCGAAAATGCGCACGTCAGCACAGTTCGACAGCTTTTCGGCAACGCGGGCTGCAGCACCGGATTTGACCATGAAGGCATCGGTAAAGATGACCGCATTCTTGCCGTGGAAGTTCGACAGAATATCCATCGCACCGTCACCGGAGCAAACCTTGGGTTTTACATAAAATGTTTGCATGGGAAAGAAGCGGCGTTCCATAGATACGGTTCGCCGCGTACCTCCTTATGGGATAGAGATTTCTTTGTTGTGCCGAAACACCTTAATTGGTGTTCTGTATGGACGACCATTGGTCGTCCGTAAAATACACAACAATCCTCTTTTGGGGATAATTCTTACAGAATATTTGCCCAGAGTCTCTTGTCGGGATTGGGGATGACAGCGCTGTCAAGCATCATGCCGTCTTCCGATGCGACCTGTTCTGCGCGTTCGATCGCTGCAGTGACAGCCGCAACGTCACCAGTAAGCAGCAGGTAGGACTTACCGCCCATACCGCGTGCGAGACGAAGCTCGATCAGATTGACAAGCGAGGTCTTTGCTGCAGCATCAGCCGCAACGATGGCAGCCGCAACATTGAAGGTTTCCATGACGCCGAGTGCCTTTGCATCGGGAATCTCGGATGCGCCGTAGATTGCGGGGAAGATCGATTCGTGCGGGTTGCCGAGAACGAAGTCGCCGACAACTTTCTGCGCGTGTACTGTCTTTGCCGCGTCAACAGATGCCTTGACCGCACTCAGATCGCCGGAAATCAGGATGATGTATTTACCCGGACAAACAGGCTGACATTCCAGAATTTCGACCTCAGCCGTCTTGATCATCAGATCGGCTGCTTTGATACCGGTCGAAATATTCTGACATTCAACCATTCCGATTGCTTTACTCATTTGATTTGTTTCCTTTTCTTGAATTTATCGAATGTGTGGAAGACCGTGCGTTATGCGCGGATGACAACGTACTTGTCGGTGACTTCTGCTACCTTGCCCGCAATGGATGCATGAACGGGCATGGAGAGCTTGCCTTCCGCAGCAGAACCGACGACGTCGCCGACCTTGACGGTATCGCCGACCTTGACGGAAGCGGAAGCGGGAACACCGATGCACTGTCCGAGCATGATCTTGACGGAAGACGCCTTGACGTCGTTTGCCGCAATGGGTGCAGGCTTGTCGTATTCGGCAAGACCCAGACGTGCGGTCAGACGTTCAACAGGGATCAGTCTGCCGGAACGGGTCGGATCGACGGGAGCGAGAACTGCGTTGGGATCGGGCTTAACGCCGGATGCACGCAGACCGTTCTTGTATTCACCGATGAGGGTTCTGGGGGACAAATCCTGTCCGCAGGCGTACATTTCACAGATACCGCACTGGGAGCAGAACATCGTGTCGAGGAACGGCTTGACGTTCTTGGTTGCACCGGTCGAAGCACCGCGCATGAATGCGTGCGGTTCGATCGGATGACCGAGCAGGTTTCTGGAGCAGAGGTCGGTACACATACGGCACTGACAGCAAGCTGCCATTGCACGGTTCATATCGATCTTGATGGATGCGGACTTCTTGCGGATGACGTAGTGATCAGCAGGAAGCACGATGATTGCATTGGAAGTCTTGGTGACAACGTCGGACTCGGATACGATGCGACCTGTCATCGGACCGCCGCCGACCAGCTTGTAGTCGGATACGGTCGCACCGCCTGCCAGCGCGATCAGCTCACCGTAGGTGCAGCCGAGCGGAGCCTTCAGCGTCACGGGCGTCTTGACAGCACCTGTGATGGTGATGTACTTATCGGTGACGGGAGCCGCTTCGTGCAGAGCGCGATAGATGTTATAAACGGTTTCGACGTTGAAGACGGTGACACCGACCGTGATCGGCAGTGCACCGGGCTTGACAACGCGTCCGGTCGTTTCGTAGATGGTAACGACTTCGTCACCTGCCGGATAAACCTCCGGAAGAAGGCCGATTCTGGCTTTCGGATAGCTTGCGAGATTTGCCTTGACCGCGTCAACGGCTTCCTTGTAGTGCGGCTTGACGGCAATGATGATATTGTCCGCTTCCACTGCATCTGCAATGATCGTCAGCGTTGCGAGGATCTCGTTTGCGTACTTTGCCAGAACCTGTCTGTGCAGCTTGAGCAGAGGCTCACATTCCGCACAGTTGAGAATGATGGTGTCGGCAGCCGCGTTGAGCTTTGCGTAGGACGGGAAGCCTGCGCCGCCCGCACCTGCAACACCTGCATTCTGCATCAGGGTAGAAAGTTCAGTTAAATTCATAGTTTCTTATTTCTCCAAACCGGTGCCATCGTCAATGATACCGACGACAGCGGCATCGCACGGTGCGTCATCGCGGGAGCAAGCCAGTCTTGCTGCACTTCCGCGGGCAACCATAACGATGTCACCGATGCCGGCGCCGATGGAATCGACGGCAACGAATTTATCGCTTGCAATCTCGGACGATATGCTTCTCAACGGTTCAATCACGAGAAACTTGGATCCGATCAGCTTTTCGTTTTTGCGTGTAGCGACGACACTGCCGGTAACTTTTCCGATAATCATAGATTACTTCAGAAGGGGAAGGATCTTTTCGACATCGTCGTGGGGTCTGGGGATGACGTGAGTAGCGATAACTTCGCCGAGACGTTCAGCGGATGCAGCGCCTGCTTCAACAGCGGACTTTACTGCGCCGACGTCACCGCGGACCATAACGGATACGAGGCCGGAACCGATCTTTTCGGTACCGACGAGTTCAACGTTTGCTGCCTTGAGCATTGCGTCTGCTGCTTCGATTGCTGCAACAAGACCTCTGGTTTCGATCATACCAAGTGCCTGGTTCGTCATTTTTCTTACCTCCGGTTTGGCGGGCTCGGATTTCGGCTCCGCCGTCATTTTGATTGCCGTGTCAGAGAGCTGCGGCGCTGTTTCCGCGGGAGCGGTTACAGGTGCATTCTCTGCGGGTGCGGCAGGTTTCTTGCGTGTTCTGGACACGGGCTTTTTTGCCGGTGTCTTTTCAGTTGTTTCGGACATAATCGTTCCTTACAATTCAATGTTGTGATTGGCTGCACTGAATGCGAGGATCCGTTTTGTTTCCTCGTGGGGATTGGGAATCACGGCGGATGCGCAGGGCTTAACGATGCAGGATGCGTTTGCAGCAGCAACTGCAGCGGTGACGTCGGAAACGTCGCCCGTGACGATGACCGTGACCAGTCGTCCGCCGAGCTTCTTTTCCCAGGTAACGAGCGTTACGTTTGCCGCTTTGCACATGATGTCCAGTGCGTCAATGGCGGCAACCGAGCCGGATACCTCGATCAGACCGATCGCTTTGATATTCATGGGACTTGCGTCCTTTCTGTGTAGTATGAGCCTCCCTCTTGAAGGGAGGTGTCAAAGAAAGCAGGACTTTCTTTGACGGAGGGAGTGCATATTTGAAACGATATTTCAAAATGAACGAAATATAACTGATATGACTCCCTCAGTCAACCGAGAAATCTCGGTTGACAGCTCCCTCGGG
>JAZQWK010000173.1:0-3081 GCA_045632325.1 Eubacteriales bacterium | reverse complement strand
CGGTAAACGCAACCTATGCAGAACACTTTGAAGCAGAATTCTGTGAATCCATCAAGCGCTTCGGCATTGAAATGGACTACCGTCATCAGACCGAAATGTATCGCTCCGGCAAGTACGCAGAACACGTCATCCACGCTCTGCGCGAACGCGGACGCATTTTCGACATTCTCGACCGCCACAGAACCCAGGAAGCTCAGCCGGGTGAACGCGAGGCTTATTACCCCGTTTCCATCTACTGCCCTGTCTGCGGACGTGATACCACCAAGATTCATGCCATCTCCGATGACTGCACCGAGGCAGATTACACCTGTGTATGCGGTCACGAAGGTCACTTCAACTTCACAACCGACTTCAACTGCAAGCTCGCATGGAAGGTCGACTGGCCGATGCGCTGGATGTATGAAGGCGTTGACTTTGAACCGGGCGGAAAGGACCACGCTTCCCTGCACGGCTCCTACGGCAGCGCAAAGGACGTTGCAAAGGAAATTTTCGGCTACGAAGCACCGCTGTTCCAGGGTTACGAATTCATCGGCATCAAGGGTCAGGTCGGTAAGATGTCCGGCTCCTCGGGTCTGAACATGACACCCGAGCTGCTGCTCAAGCTCTATCAGCCTGAAGTCATTCTGTGGCTCTACTCCAAGACCGAGCCGCTCAAGGCATTTGACTTCTGCTTCGATGACGGTATTCTGCGCCAGTATTTTGAATTTGACAAGATGCTGAACGAACAGCGCGAAGGTACGCTCGACGAATACGGTCAGGCAATCCTGTACAACTGCGAGGTTGAAGGACGTGCTCCTGTTACCGTTCCGATGGGTCTGCTTGTTCAGCTCGGCTCCGTCGTTGACTTCAACCCCGATATGCTCGAAACCGTCTTTGCAAAAATCGGTACGCCCTATACCAAGGAAGACTGCGAAGACCGCGTTGACCGTGCAAAGTTCTGGCTCGAACAGTGCGCACCCGAAAGTGTCAACCGTCTGCGCACCACCCGTAACTGGGACGTTTACAACACCCTCTCCGATGAAGAAAAGGAACAGATCACCCGTCTGCACGCGCTGATTGCCAAGGGCGGCTACGATCTGGACGGTCTGAACGCAGAGCTTTATGCAATCCCGAAGGCCATCCTCGCCGATGCAGGCAAGACGGCAACCGACAAGGAACTCAAGGGCATCCAGGGCACGTTCTTCAAGAATGTTTATAAACTGCTCATCGACAAGGAAAAGGGTCCGCGTCTGTACCTGTTCCTGTTTGCAATCAATCCCGAAAAGTACGTAGGGCTTCTCGACTTCTCCTACCCGATGACGGAAGAAGAAGCAAAGGGTCCCGAGGTTGTCGAAGAAGTCGCCGCTGTCAACAATCGCGGTGCTGACGATCTGCCCGACGAAATTCCGCCTGTCAAGGACGAAATCGATCTCGATGACTTTGCAAAGGTTGACCTGCGTGTCTGCAAGATCGTCAAGGCACAGGAAATCCGCAAGTCTCACAGCTGTCTGAAGCTCACCCTTGACGACGGCACGGACGAACCGCGCACGATCGTTTCCTCCATCAAGAAGGAATGGGGCATCGACGAGCTCGTCGGCCGCAAGATCATCGTCATTGCAAACCTCAAGCCCACACGTCTGACCGGTGTTACCAGCGAAGGTATGCTCCTCGCCGCAACGAACCACTCCTGCGGCTGCCAGCTGATTTTCGTTGACGACAGCGTCCCGACCGGTACGGTTATTAAGTAAAAACAATCCAATCCCGAAAGAAATGCATTTTGACAAATTTCTTTCGGGATTTTTCTTTTGCCGCTCACCAAATTCTGCTTAAAAACTTGCAATCCCACACAATGTGTGCTATAATAATATAAATAAGGTATAAAAATACACATCATTTTCAAAACAATTCATCACTTCAAACCATTCATTCCGATAACTACCACAGGAGGTATAATGATATGTACAATTCCATTACCGAACAGGCAAACACAGCCGTCCGTGAGCTGCTGGCGGCCGCAAACCTCAAAGCGGGCGACCTGCTCGTCGTCGGCTGCTCGTCCAGCGAAATCGCAGGCGGCACGATCGGTCACGATTCGAGCGTTCAGTGCGCAAAGGCAGCCTATGCCGGCATCGCGCCCGTCCTTGCCGAAGCAGGCGTTTATCTCTGCGCACAGTGCTGTGAGCATCTGAACCGCGCGATCATCATGGAACGCGAAGCCGCAGAAAAGTACGGCTATGAGATTGTTTCCGTCGTTCCCCAGCCGAAAGCCGGCGGCTCCTTTGCAACCGTCACCTGGGCAAACATGAAAGACCCCGTTGCCGTTGAGGAGATCCGCGCCCATGCAGGTCTTGACATCGGCGGCACGCTGATCGGTATGCATCTGCGCCGTGTCGCGGTTCCCGTTCGTCTGTCGCTTGACAAGATCGGCAATGCAAACATCCTCTGCGCCCGTACCCGTCCGAAATCCATCGGCGGCGAACGCGCACATTATGTGTGGGATGACGAGAAGACTGAAGATTATAAGGTTTGACAGAATTTGCATTTATGAATTTCAATGGGTTACTCCCTCAGTCACCTGCGGTGACAGCTCCCTCGGGGAGGGAGCCTGATATTGAGCCTCCCTCTCCGAGGGAGGTGGCACGCGGAGCGTGACGGAGGGAGTTATCAAATTAACAACAACGAGGTGAACAACTATGATGGGACCTCCTCCCGGACCGCCCCGCGGCGGCAATGACAAATGGAAAGAGCCGCTTCCCCAAAACATCCGTGAAGTCCCCGGCTATCTGAAAAAGATCATCGGCGGAACCGCGCACCGTATGGGATACGTTTTCCGCATCGTTTGGGACACGAAAAAATGGATTTTGTTCGTCATGATGTTCATGACACTGTATGACGGCATCGCGCCCGTTGTACACAGCTTGATCCACGCATCCCTGCTCAATGCGCTTGCCGATGCCATTCTCAACCAATCGCTGGACGGATTTTACCTGTATCTGTTTTTGCAGTTTGGCTATCTGATCGTCAACAGCATCGTCAAAAACATCCACAACATTCTGAACCGCATCTCGGGCGAGCTTGTCACCAATAAGATCAAGGTTGCCA
>JAZQWK010000172.1:0-1694 GCA_045632325.1 Eubacteriales bacterium | reverse complement strand
CGAATACCGCGGTCAGGGCATCGCTGAGAAGCTGGTCGAGCATGCCATAGCGGCACTGGACAAAGAGGGCATCAGCAAAGCCGCGCTTGTCGTGTTCAAAAGCAATGACATTGGAAACGGCTTCTGGGAACACATCGGCTTTACCGAGCGCGAGGATCTTGTCTACCGCAACAAAAACATCCGTGAACTGGAGCGAATCGACACATGAGCATCGGACAAACGGTCAAGGTCTTCGTCGACCGTCCTATGGGGTCATATCATCCAACGCACAAAGACTTATACTATCCCGTCAACTACGGCTATATTCCGGGGATTATCGCACCCGACGGCGAGGAACAGGACGCCTACATTCTCGGCGTTTCGGAACCTGTCGCAGAATTTGTCGGGCAGGTGATCGCCGTCATCCACCGCTATGACGACATTGAGGAAAAATGGGTGGTCGCCCCCGTGGGCATGACGTTTACCCGAGAGGAAATTGCCGCGCAGACTGCGTTTCAGGAGCAGTATTTCAAGACAGAAATCCGCATGGCAGCATCGGAGGAAAGGAGTTCTTTATGAAAAAAAGCATTGTGATTGCGCTCGTTCTAACCTTTATCGTGTGCATTGCCGCCGCTTTTTCGGTCGGATATCACGACCGCGCACAAAAACAACCGGAATACGACGCACAAGCGTGTCAGACCTTGCTTTCTTTAGCGGCACAGAAAATCAAATATGACGATATTTCCAATCCAGATACAATGGAAGCGTTGGTCAGCAATGTTTACGCCGCATGGAGCCACTGCCCCGATCCCGATGCCCAAAGCAAACTGCATGACCTTTGGAACGCGCTGATCTTTTCCTATGAGGATTACGCTGCACAGCCGGAGCTTGTGATGGAACGCTTGACGGAAATCCGCAACCTGTTGCCGAAAAAATCCAAGTCCGGTGTATTCGGTGAATGTTGAAATGGATATGCGTCTGTATCACGTCAGCGAAAATCCCGATATCACAGTGTTTCATCCTCGACTGCCCAAACGGCGTGATCTTGACCCGACGGTCGGTCTGGTCTGGGCGATTGACGAGGAGCATCTGCCGAACTTTCTCACACCGCGAGACTGTCCGCGCGTAACATATCACATTCGCCCCGAAACCACAGAGGAAGACCGTCGGCGATTCTTTACATCTGACAATGTGATGCATACGGTCATCATCGAGCATGGCTGGTTTGATCGAATGCGGAATACCACGCTGTATCTCTATGAGTTCGACCCGTCAGACTTTGTCCTGCAGGATGAGATTGCCGGTTATTATGTTGCGACAACCGAGCAGCTCCCAATTGCACGTCACATCATCGATGATCTGCCCGGTGCACTGATCGCTCGTGGTGTGGAGCTGCGCATCACCGACAACCTGCGGCGCATTGCAGAAGAGGTCAAAACGTCAACCCTCGGCTGGTCGCTGTGCCGGATGGGAAATGCAAAATAAGGAAAGCGAGACAATGATATGGAAAAAGGCAAGATCATCTTTCTGAACGGTGTTACAAGCACCGGCAAAACATCCATCGTCGATGCCATGCAGAACCGCGGCGATATCTTCTTTTACGCAATGGCAAATGACCTGTTTCAGGATATGGTCGGCGAGCGGTATCTGCGCGAAAATTATTGGAAATATCTTGGGGATGTCTTAATGGAAATGTACCGCACGGCAAAGGAATT
>JAZQWK010000171.1:0-5880 GCA_045632325.1 Eubacteriales bacterium | reverse complement strand
TTCAACCACATGATCGGCTACAATACCGAGAAAATGCCCGAGATCATCCCCACGCTTCCGATGGCAGTTCACGTTGCCGCGGACGGCGATGAGGTCGTGCTCTGAATCGAATAAAAAATCCGACCGTCTTTTGATGACAGGTCGGATTTTTGTATATTCTTAATTGTTTTCCTGCGAGAAAGCAACGGCATCCATCAGCTCGGAAATCGATTTCTCGATCTTGGACTGCTGCTTTTCAACGTAGGATGCAACCGCGTCCGAGCCCTTGAACAGCAGCGTATTGAAGCTGTTCATCAGGTTGGTGCTCCAGCCGAAGACGTTGGCAATATCGATCGTCTTGTTGTTCAGAACGATATCGAGCATCTCAATGGAATCCTCGTTGCGCAGACCCTTCTGCTCAACGACGTTCTCGTAATAGACCGGAATGACGTCGCGCTGGGAGAGATACGAGAGATAGTCGGAGGCTGCGGCGGTCTCCGTCAGATGCGTGTTGGTGACGGGAATCGTATAGAACAGACAGGACGCAACGAAGTCACAGCGATAGCTTTCCTGCGCTTCGTCAAGCTTGGGCAGCGGAACGATACCGAACGTCGCTTCCATATCGCGCAGCAGCTGTGCCGCCTTGATCTCCGCGGTCAAAAACAGCGATCTGCCGGAATGGAAGACGTGCATATAGCCGCCCTTGTCTGCGTCAAAATCGGTGGAGCTTGCGTCAAGCGAGGAGCCGGCGGACGTATCGTACAGCTTTGCAAGTGCAGAGATTGCGGTAAAGAAGCGTTCGCTTTCTGCGCCGTAAACGAGGTTGCCGTTGTCGTCGGAACGAACGATGTATTCATCGGACGCCGTGATAAAATGCGCAAGAGAGCTGGGATGCGCCGCCATACCGTAGAAGGCGTTTCCGTTCTTGTCCCATTTGAAGCTGCTGTCGCCGTTCAGATTGGCAATGGCTTTGGTGTAGGTGTGCAGCGCGTCCACCGTCCACTTGCCGTCACGGACGAGCTGATAGGGCAGCTCCATATCGTTCTGCTCCATGATATCCTGGTTGAAGAACAGCATCCACGCGCTGTCGTACGGCATCAGATGCATCGGGCTGGTTGCGGTAAACATACAGTCGTTGATCGTCGTGTTTTCCGCAACGACGGCATCCCACCAAGGCTCTTCAAAATGCAGACCTTCCACGTCAAGAAGATTGAGGAAGTATCCGTCGGTGATCATGGCAGGCTTGTAATGAACGGATGCGTATACGACATCATAGAGATCGTCACCGGCTAAAACGGCGTCGCCGATCATTTTGTTATGGACGTTCAGATCCTCCGTCGTGGAATAGATTTCCTCCACGGTGAAGTTGAGTGCCTGTTCCGCGGCGCGGTTGCGGTTGTAGACGGCGTCGTTGAGCACTTCGCCGTCCGTTGCCTCGGTGTCAACGGAAACGTACATATCCCACAGCGTTTCAATGTTGAACACGCGCAGGGTGTAGCCGCCAAGATCCGGGATCTCGTAAGGATACGCGTCGGGGTCTTCCGTAACGGCCTGCGTCTCGGTGACGGAGGAGGAGCCGTTGTCGGACTGTTTTACTTCGGTGTCGGACGCACTGCCGCAGGATGCGGAGGCAAGCAGCGACGCCAGCAGAAGGACTGTGAGCAGTTGTTTTTTCATGATAAACTCCTTGTGTGTCGGATGTGTGTTGATGTTTTGTCATACGGACGCAGCGATAGGTCGATGCGTTATGGTCAGTGGAGGAATGTTGTCAACTTAAGGGATTGATGGTGTTGACGGGTGGCGCAGACGCGCCCCTACAGGCTCCTTGAAGCCGCCTGCTCCTTATCTTGCCATCATCAATACCGTCGTTGCCGTGCGGTATTGCCTTAAGAATTCGCCAGCGTGTCTTCAATGGCATCGATCGTATCGGAAATGGACTTCTCGATCTTGGGCTTGTGACGTTCGATGTAGGATGCAACGGCGTCGGAGCCTTTGAACATCAGCGGTCGGAAGGCACTCATCAGATTCGTGTTCCAGCCGAAGATGTTGCCCAGGTCAATCGTCTTGTTTGCCAAAATGATTTCCAGCATATCGATGGAGTCCTGATTGCGCAGACCCTTTTGCTGGACGACGTTCTCATAGTACACCGGAACGACGTCGCGCAGACTCAGATAGGACAGATAGTCGGAGGCTGCCGCGGTTTCGTCAACGTGCGTGTTGGTGACGGGAATCGTGTAGAACAGACAGGACTGAACGAAGTCACAGCGGTAGTTCTCCTGCGCCTCGTCGAGCTTGGGAAGCGGTACGATACCGAAGGTCGGTTCCATATCGCGCAGAAGCTGTGCGGCTTTGATCTCCGCGGTCAAAAACAGCGAACGCTCGGTGTAGAAGACGTTCATGTAGCTGGATTCGGCGTCGTTCAGATCGGCAGACGATGCGGCAAGCGCGGAGCCTGCGGAGGTGTCAAGCACGGCGGCGAGGGAAGACATGACGGAGAAGAAGCGGTCGTGCTCCGGTGCGAAATACGGTACGCCGTCGTCGTCGGTGCGGACGATGTATTCGCCTGTTGCCGTGATGAAGTGTGCGGGAGAGTCGGGGTGCGCGGAGATGCCGTAGACGGCGTTGCCGGAGTCGCTCCACTTGAACGCCGCGTCGCCGTTGAGGTTTGCAATGGCTTTGGTGTATTTGCCGAGTGCTTCGTGCGTCCACTTGCCCTCACGGACGAGGTCGTACGGAAGCTCCATGTCGTTTTTGTTCATCATGTCCTGATTGAAGAACAGAACCCACGCGCTGTCGTAGGGCATCAGATGCATCGGACCCGTTGCGGTGAACTGGCATCCTGTGATGGTCGTGTTTTCGGAAACGACCGCATCCCACCATTCGTTCTCGAAGTGCAGACCGTCGACGTCAAGCAGGTTTTGGAAATAGCCGTCGGTCAGCATGGCAGGGGAGTAATAGATACAGGCGTACATGACGTCGTACAGATCCTCGCCCGCAAGAATGGTATCCTGAATCAGCTTGTTGTGCGTCGCAAGATCGTTGTTCGTGGTGCGGGTCTCCTTGATGGTGAAGTTCATCTTTTCTTCGGCGAGACGGTTGCGGTTGAACACGGCGTCGTTGAGCACCTCACCCGTGGTTGCTTCCGTGTCAACGGTAACGAACATATCCCAGAGGAAATCCACATTCAGAACGCGGAGCGTATAGCCGCCGAGGTCGGCAATTTCATAGGGATATGCGTTCGGGTCATCTTCCGCCGCTGTTTCGGTGACGGCGGCAGTTGCAGTTTCTGGCTGTTTTGCGTCGGTGTCGTCAGCGCTGCCGCAGGATGCGGAGGCGAGAATCGACGCCAGCAGAAGGGCTGTGAGCAGTTGTTTTTTCATTGTGTACTCCTGATATGTTATTTCCTTATATTATATCAAATTTCCCAAAGATTTTCAAGAGGTTTTGAACAAAAAATGGGGGTGCTGAAAGGAGAAATGCTTGCGCACAAGATTGTTCCCACATACAAAAAAAGACGCCGAAGCGTCTTTTTTGATCGTGATTCCAATGTCAAGCCTCCCTCACCGAGGGAGGTGGCACGCGAAGCGTGACGGAGGGAGTTGACGTTGCCATCTTCTACGGATTTGAGTCGTTTAGGCGGCTTAAAGGCTGTACACTGTATAGCAACAAGAATACTTTTTTTTCGCTGAAATGAAAAGTATCATCTGCACAGAAGAGTAACAAAAGAACGACTCATCCGTCAAACGCCCCAGGTGCGTTTGACACCTTCCCTGACCAGGGAAGGCTTATGTGCGAACCATCACCTTATCCGTCAATCGCAAACGGCATCGTAATTGTTGTGCACCCACAAAACAATTGCAGCCGTCTGCGCTTAAACTACCGGCATTATCCCTGTGAACAGTTCCTCTTTACGAATTTTCCAGCGATGCGCGAACCGCCTCAACGGTCTGCTCCATCTTCTTGACGATCGTCTTTTCCTGCTTTTCGATCAGAGAAGCCGTGTCGGTCGCACCTTCAAACATCTTCGAGCGCATGGATTCAAGCATGGCGTTCGTCCAGCCGAACAGGATGCCGAGGTCGACGGTCTTGGTAGACAGCACGATATCGAGCATTTCAATGGAATCCTGATTGCGCAGACCCTTCTGCTCAACGACGTTGCCGTAGTAGACGGGCAGAACGTCCTGCATACTCAGATAGGAGGTGTAGTCGGAGATGACGGCGGTCTCGTAAACGTGCGTGTTTGTGACGGGAATCGTGTAGAACAGGCACTGGTTGACGAACGAGGAGTAGTAGGACTCCTGGGATTCGTCGTACTTGGGATAGGGAAGAATACCGAAGGTGTCTTCCATGTTGCGCAGAAGCTGTGCACCCTTGATCTCCGCGGTCAAAAACAGCGAGCGTCCCGATTCGAAGATGTGCATATAACCGCCGTTTTCGACGTCGAAGTCCAGATTGACGCCGAAGATCGTGTAGCCGGTCGATTCGTCCATGATGGCGGTCAGCGCGTTGACGACGTCGAAGAAGCGTTCGTCCTTTGCCGCAAACGTCAGCGCACCGGAGGCGTCGCGCTCGATGAAGTATTCGCCCGCACCGAGAATGTACTTGTCGGGCGAGAAGCCGTGCACGGAAGCACCGTAGATGCAGTTGCCGCTGTTGTCCCACGCAAAGGAGGAGTCGCCGTTCATGTTGGTGATCTGCTTGCAGTAGTCAAGATAGGTCTCGTACGTCCATTTGCCTTCGCGGACGAGATCGTACGGCTTTTCAAGGTCGTTCTTCTCCATCATCGTTTCGTTGAAGAACAGTGCCCACGCGCCGTCGTACGGCATCAGCTGCATGGGGCTTGTGACGAAGTACAGGCAATCTTCAAGTACGCCGTTTTCCGCAACGACGGAGTCCCACCACGGTTCGTTCAGGTGCAGATCGTCAACGCCGAGCAGGTTCTGGAAATAGCCGTCGGTGACCATCGCGGGCATTGCGTAGACGCAGGCGTACGCAACGTCGTACATATCGTCACCGGCAAGGATCAGATCCTTTAAGTGCTTGTTGACGTTGTTCGGGTCGTCGGAAACCTCAAGGTTGTTTTCCTCAAAGGTACAGTTGAGCTTGGATTCGATCTTACGGTTGCGGTTGTATACGGCGTCGTTGAGCACTTCGCCGTTCGTTTCCGTCACGTCGACTTCCTGATACATATCCCAAAGGTAGCCGGAGGACAGCACGCGCAGCGTGTAACCGCCGAGGTCGGGCGTTTCGTAGGGATACACCGCTTCCGTTTCCGCAGGTGCGGTCGTGTCGGCGGCATCGGTCGCAGGCGTCGTGTCCGGTGCGGCAGTATCCGCGTCAGCGCACGAAACGACGGCAGGGCAGAGCATCAGACAAGCGAGAAGAAATGCGGCGATCTTTTTGTTTCCGGTCTTCATATTGATAATCCTTTCCGTTTATTACGTAATTTGGTGAATCTATTATAACACATCCGCATAATCATTGCAAGCGTTTTCGCGAAAAACATTGCAAATTGAACAAATACGATCCGTTTCAAAAAATTATTGTAAAATTCGCAAAATTTTTCTGAAAAAGTTATTGACAAAACAGAATATCTATGTTATAATATTTATGTTGTCAAGCAACAGCGACTAAAACATACGGAGAAGTCGCGTAGTTGGTCGAGCGCGCGCGACTGGAAATCGCGTAACTACCAAAAATAGTTCGAGAGTTCGAATCTCTCCTTCTCCGCCAAAAAATCGACAAGCGTGTGCTTGTCGATTTTTTTATCCAAACCGCAGGTTTGGTATATCATCACGCGTCAGCGTGTATATCATTGCGGAGCGTATCTCATTACGCGGAGTGTATAACGGTTTGATGAGATACATGGCAGATGCCAATGATGATATACAAGGCTTCGCC
>JAZQWK010000170.1:0-2072 GCA_045632325.1 Eubacteriales bacterium | reverse complement strand
CGTGGGATTCCGATCGGTGCGTCGTATCCTGTACTCGGTATGGGGAATTCCTTTCTCGGTATGAATGCATCCCCGACATTGACAAGCGTTAATTTTGATTATTTTGCACTTGGACGGGAATCGGTGCGACTTTACGAATATCTTCTTCACAGTGACGTCGGTGTGCAGGTACTCATCCGTATTCCGACGGAATTGATCGTGCGTGATTCGACGGGAGGGATTCCTTTTGTCGGTACGGTACCGTCTGTAAATGAAGGTCATCAGAATCTGCCGGATTACTTTGGCGGGAATCTGGTCAGCCGTCTTATCATGCTTGAAAATGATTTGCAGCACAGCGACCCTATCGACCGTGAGATCATTTTCGGTACAGCGCGCGGAGAAACATATGCACAGATTGCAAACCGTTTGTTTTTAACGGAGCGAACACTGAAATACCGTCTTTCCCATATTCTCAAACGACTGGGACTGCACAGCAAATCCGAATTGAATGCTTTGATAAAGGAGGTTTTCGGTGAAAAATGATTCGTTATGAGACAATGACAATATCCGCGGCTTCTCTTGGTAAGAAAAATCCGCTGCCGGATATCATGAATAATACATACATTCATGCAGGATATGAAGTAACCTCTGCTGTCACGGAGGAGGAATCGCGGTGGATCGGTTGGGGAATGCTGCCGACGATGCTTCCGTATCTGACACAGGACGGATACACAAGAGAACGGCAGGAGACGCAATTCCCGGCTGTTGTACTGGAGAACCGGTATCTTCGTGCTGTATTTCTACCAACCATGGGTGGACGGTTATGGCAGTTATACGACAAAATCGGGGAGAGGGATTTATTGTATGTCAATCCTGTATTTCAGCCGTGTAATCTGGCTTTGCGCAATGCATGGTTTTCGGGCGGCGTGGAATTCAATGTCGGCATCAAGGGACACAATCCGCTGACCTGTTCTCCGATGTTTGCTGTATGCCGCGAGGATGATCGCGGAAACGAGATTCTCTCCATGTATGAATATGAACGTATCCGCGGTGTGGTTTATTCCGTGAATGTCTGGTTGCCAGAGGATTCACCAATCTTATATATCCGCAATGTCATTGAAAACACCGCACCATGTGAAACGCCGATGTATTGGTGGTCGAATATTGCGGTTCCGCAGACAGACGGGACAAGAGTTCTTGTTCCGACAAACCGTTCCTTTATCTGTTATTACAATGCCGATCATTATGTCCTTGACAAAACCGAAATTCCGAATGCGCTCGGATGCGATGTCAGTTATCCGACACGAATCGGACGTTCCCTTGATTTCTTTTACCAGATTCCCAAAGAACGCGCAAAATGGATTGCTTCGGTGGAGCTTGATGGTTATGGTCTGCTTCACTTCTCGGAATCACAACTGAAAGGTCGAAAACTGTTCCTTTGGGGACAGGGGGCTGGCGGTCGCCACTGGGGAGAATTTCTTGCCGGAGCGGAGAACGGAAGCGGAGAGGGATACATCGAAATTCAGGCAGGACTTGCACATACGCAGCTGGAGCATTTCCCGATGGCAGGAGAGGCCGAAATTGCATTTACCGAGTGTTATGCGGCTCTGCATTCGGATCCAGATGTTCTGCACGGTGAATGGGATTCTGCCGTTGATGCGGTGGAACAACAGCTTCTGCAATATACAGACGGTATGACGCCCGATGCGTATTTAGATCATCGGTTCCCGTCGATTGCGGATATGAAAACAACGGAGGTCTTTTATCGCGGCAGCGGTTGGGGCGCACTTGAAAATCGGGTGCGCAAAATCACCGGAACCGCACCGATCAGCCATTATTTCGATGAATGGAATACGTCCGATGTGACGGAATGTGCGCCGTGGAACAGTCTGCTTGACAATGGAAGATATTCTGAAACGGATGCCACAGTACCGCCGGTCAGCTACATCACAGATCGCCCGTATTGCCCAGATTTCTGGGAAAACCGTCTTGCCTATGCACTTGAACGTGCGCCGCAGGATGCTGTGCTTTGGATGCAGTACGGTGTAACACTGTATGCAAACGGCAAAAAAGAAGAAGCTGAAAAGGCATGG
>JAZQWK010000169.1:0-7623 GCA_045632325.1 Eubacteriales bacterium | reverse complement strand
TCTTCCGCTTCCTTGATCTTGCGGTCAATTTCCGCTTCCGCCGCAGCAACCTTTGCCTCCATGGCTTTGACCTGCTGCGCAACCTTTTGCTTTTGTTCTTCCGTTGCGTCCTTCTGTTCCTTCAGCTTGATAAAATCGGCTTCCAGCTGTTCGATCAGATCCTCATTGTCCAGCCGCTTCTGCTCCAGCTTCGGCATTTCCTCTGCGAGCGTATCCAGCGTTTCCTGCGCGTTGTACTGCAGCACCTGATAATCGTTCTGCATCTGGGAAAGCTCTTTCTTGGAGCGATCGAGTGCGGCAAGCACGCGCTTGTCGTAATCAAGCAGACTTGCGATGACGTCTACGCGATACAGAAAATCGGAAAAGCTGTCCGAGGACAACACGATTTCCAGATACGACGTAAACGAATCCTCGTAGTTGATGCGGATACGGTCTCTGAACAACGCGTAACGGTCATCGATCTCTGCCTGCTTCTCAACGACGGCGTCGGCATAATACGCCAGCTGTTCGTTGTACGTTTTCAGAAGTGATTGCGTTTTATCAATTTCCGTTTCCAGCGCCAGGATTTCCTTATCCAGCGTGATTTTCAGTTTTTCAGCCGCGGCGATATCCGCCTCCGTCTGTTTATATGCATCAAGTGCCTCTTTGTATGCATCGGATGCGACGGAAGAATTGCTGCGGAGTACCGCAAGTTCCTCTTCCATTTTCTTGACCTGCTGTTTGTCCGCCGTTGCGTCATACGCAAAAACGGGAATCGTGAGTGACCACATCGGAATGACGTATCCGATGAGCAGGATCACGAACAGCAGGAGAAGACTCCATCGGGTGAACTGTTTTTTCATACAGAACTCCTCTTAATTGGAAACATAATTCATCGGGTTTACAGGGGAACCGTCCACGCGGACACTGAAATGACAGTGGTTGCCGGACGAATCGCCGGTCGAGCCGCAGGTAGCGATCTGCTGCCCCTTATCGACCACGTCACCGACCTTGACAAGATTTTTGGTGTTATGTGCGTACAGCGTCGTCAGACCGTTTCCGTGATCGATGACAATATAATTTCCGTAGCTGTAATGACGTTCGGAAAGAATGACCGTACCACCGTCCACCGCATAAATGGCAGATCCGTACGCTGCGGGAATATCGATGCCGTTGTGGAACTCCGCCTTTCCTGTCAGCGGAGAGGTTCGCCATCCGAAATAGGAAGAGATCTTCTTATAAGCACTTTCCGTCGGCCATGCATATTTACCCGTCACGGTCGGGGTTTTGTTCTGCGTGGTCGTTGTCGTGGAGGAAGGCTGCTTGTTTGCCGCCTCCTGCTTTTTGCGCTCTTCTTCCTCTTTGCGCTTGCGCTCGGCTTCTTCTCTTGCCTTGCGCGCTGCTTCTTCCTGCGCTTTGCGGATCTTTTCTTCAATCTCCGCTTCCGCTTTTTCCAGCTGTGCGGCTTTTTCAGCATAGGATGCTTCGATTTCCTTCTTCAGCGCCTCGGAGGTCTCCTTGCTCTGCATCGCGGCAAGAACCTTGGCATCCAGCTCTGCAAGCAGCTTGGCACTTTCCGCGCGCTTGTCCTCAAGAACGGGAAGCTGTTCCATCAGAGAAGCGAGCGTCTCCTGGGCCTTGTACTGCAGACTCTGATATTCGGTCTGCATCGTGGTCAGATCCTTCTTTGCAGTATCGAGCGCCACCAGTACGTGCTTGTCATAATCGAGCATACTGGCAATGATATCGACGCGATACAGAAGATCGGAAAAGCTGTCGGAGGACAACACGATTTCCAAGTACGAGGTAAACGAGTCCTCGTAGTTGATGCGGACGCGGTCGAGGAACACGCCCCAGCGCTCGTCAATTTCCTCTTCCTTTACCGCAATTTGTTCCGTATAATAGGTCAGCTGGGTATTGTATGTATTCAGAAGATTGTTGGTAACATCAATCTCGCCTTCCAGCGCGGTGATCTCATTGTCCAGCGCTTCCTTGGCTTTCTGCGCTTTCATATAGTCAAGCTCTGCAGCCTTGTATTCGTCAAGCGCCGCCTGGTAATTGTCGCGAGCCAGCGTACGGTTTTCTTTGAGAACCGCAAGCTCCTGCTCCAGCTTTTTCACAGCCTGTTTTTCCTCGGCGGTGACCGCTTCCGCCGCACGAATCGGCAGAACGAGCGACCATTTCGGAATGGCGTAACACAGGGTCAGTACCGCCAAACCACCCGCGATCCAGCGCAGGATACGGGATTTTGTTGTCTTTTTGTTTTTCATAATCTGGAATTTTTTATTGGGTTGGAGATGGGTTGCGGTCGATTCATGAATCGACCCTACAATCACAAGGAATCATCTAAACCTTACACCCTCATATACCGTCTGAGCGAAATACCGGAACCTACCGTACCGGCGAGAACGCCGATGATAAGGAAGCCAAACAGAATATAGCTCTGCACGTCGGAGAACGGTGCAACGGCGATCATCTTGTAATCGCCCGACATCGCGTTGTAAATGGCATTATACAAAAAGCTCTGCAGGGTATATCCGAGCAAGCCGGAAACGAGACCGATGATGATACCTTCGATGATGAACGGCGTCGTCATAAAGAAATTTGTCGCACCGATATAGCGCATTGCGGAAATTTCACGGCTGCGCGATTCGACACCGATCTTGATCGTGTTGATGATGATAAAGATACTGACGACGAACAGAATGGCAAGGAACCAAATGAAGATAAACGAAACACCGCTCTTGATGCTTTCAATATCGTTTGCAATGTCGGTTCTGTTGTTGACCTTGGAAACGTGATCGAACTTACCGAGCGCATAAACGAGGTTGGCAACACGGGAGTTGTCCTCATAGGTAATCTTGAAAACGTCGGGAAGCGGGTTGTCTTCTGCGATGCTGTCAAACAGATAAGAATATTCTTCATATCTGGAGCGCTCGGATTCCAGGCCTTCTTCTTTGGAAACGAAGACGACGTTGGCGACGTTATCAAGTGCGTGGATCTTTCCGGACAGCGCCTCGACTTCCTCGTCGGTCGCTTCGGTATCGACAATAACAACGATTTCGTTGAGCTTTGCGACTTCTTCAATATTGACGTTGACGTTATAGACGAGCAAAGAGAAGGAGCCCATCAGAACGAGACAGGACAAAAGTACGGTGATTGCCGCAAGGCTCATCAGACCGTTTCTCCAGATGCCCTTGAACGCCTGAGAAAAGAAATAGCCAATATTATACATTCTCATCGTCAAACATACCTCCGATTCTGTCGTCGACAACGTGACCGTCGCGGATCGTGATGACGCGCTTCTGGAAATGGTCGACAATGTTCTTTTCGTGGGTAACAACGATGACCGTCTTGCCCTTGGAGTTGATCTTCGCAAGCAGATTCATGATCTCCATCTTCATTTTCGGGTCGATATTAGCCGTCGGCTCGTCCGCAATGATGATGCGCGGGTTGTTGGCAAGTGCTCTTGCCAGTGCCACTCGCTGCTGTTCACCGCCCGACAGCTCCGAAGGAAAGCTCTTATACTTATCGACCAGACCGACGATCGAGAGAATCGTCGGAACGCGGCGCTTGATGACCGAGGTCGGTTCACCGACGACGCGCATTGCAAACGCGACGTTTTCGTATACGGTTTTCTTGTCAAACAGACGGAAGTCCTGGAAGACCATACCGAGCTGGCGTCTGTAATACGGGATCTTGTAATTGGGGATCTTCGTCAGATCGTAATCACCGACGCGCAGAACGCCGGAGGATACCTTTTCCTCACGGAGAAGCAAGCGCATCAGCGTGGACTTACCTGCACCGGACTCACCGACGATAAAGACGAACTCGCCGTCTTCGATCTTCAGATTGACGTTTTCCAACGCAACGGTGCCGTTTGAGAAGATTTTGCTTACGTCATTAAATTCAATCATAGAATTCCTTCCTGATTTGTAAATTATCAACAATATTCAGCGTCAATCAGCTGATATCATTGACATTGCGCACAATTTTAGTCTTATACACACGAAACGCGCCAACCCTGCCCCCATTTGTCCGGAGCTGCGGATTGACGCATTTGCGTATCGTAGTGTCTTTGGTATCTTTAATACTTAATGGGTTTCGAGGACAGATACTTCTGTACCATCAAGGCGACCTTGAAGGTGATCGCGTGCTCGAATTCACGCAGGTCAAGACCTGTGAGCTTGCGGATCTTTTCCAGACGGTAAACGAGCGTATTTCTGTGAACGAACAGCTTGCGGGAGGTCTCGGAAACGTTGAGGTTGTTTTCAAAGAAGCACTGAATGGTCATCAGCGTTTCGCGGTCAAGCGCTTCCAGGCTGCCCTTCTTGAACACTTCGTTCATGAACATTTCGCACAGGGTCGTCGGCAACTGATAAATGAGTCTGCCGATGCCGAGGTTTTCGTAGGAGATGATATTCTTTTCGGTGTCGAAGACCTTGCCGACTTCAATGGAGGTCTGTGCTTCCTTATAAGAGCGAGCCAGATCCTTGATGGTGGAAACAGCGGTACCGATACCGATGGAGACCTTGGTATAGAATTCGGCGTTGATGGTATCGGCAATCTGCTTTGCCATCTTTTCGACTTCGCGGATCTCGTAGTTGGGCTTGACTTCCTTGATCAGAACGACGTCGTGCTCGCTGACGTTGATGACGAAGTCCTTGTTCTTATCGGGGAACATATTCTGAACGACGTCGAACGGAATGATATCGATCTTGCCGTAGAATTTGATGAGAATGGCGATACGCATGACTTCCGTGGAGAAATGCAGCTCCTTGGACTTGATGTAAATATCGCTGGGAAGAATGTTGTCAAGGATGATATTCTTGATGAACGAGCTCTTGTCGTACTTTTCATCGTACAGATTCTTGATGTTGGACAGAGAAACCGCAAGAACCATTGCAAGCTCTTCCGCCTTCTTATCTTCACCCTCGACGAATATGATGTATTCGTTCTTGGTCGCGCCGCCGATCGGACGGTACGTATAACCGCCGGAAACCACGGAATCCGTCGTATATGCCATTTCGTCGCGGATACCCTGTCTGGTTTCGCCGATCTTGACGAGCTCACTGCAGGAAATAATGACACCGTTTTCATCGATGACACCAATTACCCGTTCCACTGCTTCTCTCATCTGATGAATAATACCCTGGAACAATCTGGTAGACATATGGTGCTTCCTCCTATATTTGAAACACAGCAGACATGATCAGCCGCCGCAGATTTTTCTTGATTTCTATTGACACCGAAATTACTTTCGGAAATCAGATGCTCTTAACCGTATAGATGATACCGACAGCTGCGAGTGCCGCTGCGATTGCATACAGAACGTAATGGTATGCAAAGTAGAAGATGCCAAAGGAACCGCACCAAAGCAGAACCGCACCGACGAACGCCACGCCGCATACTGCAAATACCTGCCAGAGCGCGATACCGGAGGCTGCTCTCGGATGCTTTTTGACGATCGCGAGGATCAGAATAACGACCGCGATCGGAAGAACGGCTGCACCGATCTTGCTCATCAGCTGCAGAAGCGAGCTGAACGCGCGCGCCGTGGAAAGACCGAAGCCTGCGTGGATCAGAAAGCCTTCTGCCAAACAGAAGCAGGAAAGCGCAAAGAATACGCGGGGATAAATATACCAAATGAAATACAGAACGCACGCACCGATGATCATGGCAACGGAATACGCACATGCTACGGCAGGATTCAGGAAAAAGATGATACCGCAGAACAAAGAAAGCACACCGGGGATCATGACATTCCAGCGCGTGAAGATCTTTTTGCTGTCGTCAATACCGCGCTTGGTACGGATGCCGAAGAACACTGCCGCCAATGCAAACAGCACGGTGCAGACGACGGACATCACGGGACCGACGGTTTCATAAAGCTGAATCGTATTGTTGGAATTCTTCAGCATCATCACTGCGGTCACGGCACATACGGCAAGCACGAAGCCGAGCATCAAACGATTCATCATCAAATCGTTTTCTTCCTCCGTCATGACGGTTTTACCTGTCGTGACAGGCTTCCCTGTCAATACAGATCTGCCTGAAGTCTTTTTGATTTTTTTGTTATCACTCATTTTTATACCTTCCCCTGCTGTCGTGTCCGACGCGGCATGCAGCAATGATTCAAAATTACAGGAAATTTACAGTTCAAACGCGTACGTCATACAGGATAACGCAAATCCCGATGCGGTCTCGCACCGAAGGATCCTGCGTCCGAGATTGACCGACGGGAAACCGGCATCCGCGGCAAGCGCGACCTCTTTGGTGTCGTAGCCGCCCTCCGGACCGACGTATATTGCAGCCGTCGGAGGCGCATCAGGCGTCATATTCTGCTTTGCGTTTTCAAGAACGGTCTTCAAAGACACCGTACCGTCGCCTTCATAGCAGAACAGAGGCAGCTGCATCCGTTTTCCGTCCTCGATTGCTTTGGCAAACGTGATCGGCATCGCGACCGACGGAACGATTCCGCGTCCGCACTGCTTTGCGGCTTCCTCTGCGATCTTCTGCCAGCGGGCAACCTTTTTCTGTGCATTTTTCTCGTCCAGCTTGACGATGCAGCGGGCTCCTGCGACCGGTACGATCGCCGTCACGCCAAGTTCTACTGCCTTCTGCACGATGTATTCCATTTTATCGCCTTTGGGAAGCGATTGTTACAGCGTGATCTCCAAAGGGAGCTCCGTGCTGTTTTCGCGTATCTCGTCGATACGAAGCAAAATGAGCTCCGGCTTGATGTCCGTGATGGTACAGGCGTATTCGGTTTTCTGCATATCGCAGACCGTCAAACGCTCTCCCACTGCCATGCGCAGAGAGAACGCAATATGATGCGCGTCATCTCCTGCGATCGGGATCACGCCCGACGCAAGATCCATCGCGTCGCGCGACAGAAAAAATCTTGCCATGTTCTTTCGATTCCTCCCAATGAAACGCTGTATTCCGATTGCCTGCGTCGTTCGTTGGAATAACGCAGTACTATTATACTACAAATTGACCAATTTGTCAAAGGGTATTTTGGATATTATCCATAAATTTTTATTTTATTAACATTTTCACGGCTTTTTCTGCCGATTTTGCCCCGAAAAACGGGTTTTGGTCACGTTTCACAAATGCACGAGCGCAATTTTGTGAAGAAATACCAAACGTATCAGCGCCGAAATTATGCGCGCACGGGCGTATAAGCAAACGCCGTCCAGCCGTTGTCGCGTACTTCATCGAGAACGCGGAAGCCGTTTTCGAGCATTGCCGCACGGACCTCGTCCGCACGTTCGGTGATGATGCCGGAGGTGATATAGACCGCGCCGTCGGCAAGGAGCGAACCGATGTCGGGTGCCATACGGATGATGATATCCGCAACGATATTCGCCGTACAAATGGTATAAGGAGCTGTGCGGTCAACGTCCTTCAGCAGATCGGATACGCCGCAGGTGACGTTCGTCACGCCGTTTTCATCCATATTTTCCTTTGCAACGCGAACGGCAACGGGGTCGATGTCGTAGGCATAGCAATCCTGTGCGCCGAGCAGCGATGCGCAGATGGCGAGAATACCGGAGCCTGTACCGACGTCGAGCATACGGTCGCCGGGCTTGGTGTACTTTTCAAGCAGCGATGCGCACAGACGCGTCGTCTCGTGCGTAC
>JAZQWK010000168.1:0-3715 GCA_045632325.1 Eubacteriales bacterium | reverse complement strand
TGTCATCGACTGCGATCAGCGGGAGATAAACATCCCCGACAACCTGATACGTGATTCCATTGACCTCCGTGTATGCGGGAAGTTCATTTGTGCTCTGGTTCATGTTCGTATTCATATGTGCCATCCTTTCATATTCAAGTTTTTTCTTTCTGCTCTAATTATAAGCGTTTTCACACGCAGAAGCAAGAGTAATTGCCTTTGAATTTCAATCCTCACCGTAATTTTTCGCAGCAAATTGTTTGAGAATTCCAACACTTTCGCGGTCTTCATACCCCCAAAGGATTTCGCCGATGACCTTAATCGCTGCTTTTTTGTACTTGCGGAACGTGTTCTCGCAGAGGTAAATTTCCTGCTGCTCCATTTCCTCAAGCACCTGCGACTGAGACTTCTGCTGCTTGCTCAAATAGTATCGCGAGATGATCTCGTAATACATCTCTCCCATCGGATGAAATTGCCGCATCAATTCCACACTTTCGTTGACCAGTGCTAGCATCTGACGACTGCGTTCCATGCTCTGCGCACGCCGTTCAAGTCTTGTGTTGCTGATATCTGCACCGGCGAACACTGCGGCGTGAAGATATTCCTCGGTGATGCCCGTTTCGTGCTTCAATTCACGCATCTCTTTGTTTGCCGCAACGTCAAGCGCCCACTTGACCTGCCGATACTTTTGCAAAAGAACCTCCGTGTCGTGAATCAGCTTTTCATCGTCGTTTTTCTTTGACTTGTTCATGCGTGTATTCCTCCCGTTTCCGTGTTTTTCATGTCCATTTTTGCGAAAACCTCGCGCTGCACCCGCGATTCCGTGAAATTCTCCATCGTTGCCGGAGCGTTGAACAGAGACGCCATCAGGTATTTTTTCATGTTCTTGATTTGCGGCTTTACTTCCCGCAGGCAATCCAGGACATACCGAACGCATTCTGCATTGAGTGATTGCATCCGAGACGCGACCAACTCACGAGGATAGACCGCTCCTGCAATGAGCATGGTTTCGCTTTGACAAGATTCCATTTCCACAATCAGTTCGATCAGCTCATCAAGTTGCTCCTTCGGAAATTCATCCCCCAAAACGGCATACTCCACCCGATCCGCCGCGCGCGCCCGCATCAGATCGTATCGTATCAAATTTGGTTTTTCAGTCTTTTGTAATTCTTTTATTTGTTGTGTGCTGTTTCCTGTCGGCATGATTTCTGCTGACGGGTTTTCTGTCGGCGGGATTGGCAGACTTGGGAACGGCACAGACAAAAAATTCTTGTTATTATCTGTATCTTCGATACCTGCTAACGGTGATATTTCCACTGTAGATTTGGTAGCTGCCATCGGATCGACATCATCATAAACCGCACTTTCGGATGTTTCAAAATCACAATCCACGGTTTCCACATTTTCTGCATACGGTGCATTTTCCGTCTGCGGCATCTCATAAATCCAATATTCGTTCTGTGCAAACGCACCGTTTTCACCGCGCGTCTGATTGCGGCGTATATAGCCACATTCTTCCAGTTCTCGGATCGTATTTGCAATGCTGACACGACCATCTGCGGTAAATTGTGCAAGCCCCGCAATCGTATAATCCCAGTCTTCGGGCAGAGACAGCATGAGAGTGAGCAATCCCTTTGCCTTGAAAGACAAGGAGTTATCGCGAAGATAGTGGTTTGAGACGCGGGTATAATTACTTTCTTTCATAATTCTGCAAACAGGCATATGTATTTCCTCCCTCATTTATCGAAAAAATCTTTCAGGTATGTCATTTCAAATTCGATGGGTGAGCGTACTTTTCCAATGCGCTTCCCGCGGATGCCATTTTCTATCGGGTACAGAAAATAGTATTCTCTGCTCCCAATTTTGGAAGTGATGATATATTTCGGCTCTCTGTTTTTATAATAGGTTGTCCAAAGAATTTCACCTGTCGGACACAAAGATTTCATGTTCATTCAAGTTACCTCCGTTATCTTGATTGTCCTCGCCGTTTTTGCATGTGGTGATGCCAGGTATCAAGAACCTTGAAAATCATTTCCGTAATTTCAGTCTCCGAGCGATTCGGGAAATATTTTTCAAATCGCTCCATGGGGATGTTCAAGGTTTTTGTCGTCGTCTGCGGCGGCTTTTCCACCACCGGTTCTGGCATTTCAGCAACCTTTGCACGGCTGTCATCTTTATTGCCGAACACCGATAACACGGTATCGTCTGTTAGTTCTTTTTTCTGGCTGAGCCGCTTTATCTCCTGCGCCTGTGCAACAGTCGGTGCGTGCGCTTCCGAAACGATGGTTTCATGGACAAGCTGCTGTTCTTCCTGCGGCAAATATGAAATTTCTACGGCAGAATTGAAGTTCAGTTTTTTGTCATCGACCATGTCGAGTAGATCGGGGATTAGTTCGGTCAGGCGGATATAGCGTTGAATTGTAGCTCTGCTTTCACCAACCTGTTCTCCAAGAATTTCATCCGACCTTAAATTTGTCTCATTTTGAGACAGATTTCCTTTTAGTGGTCTTCCCGACCTTCTTTTCATAGCTTCCAGTTTCATTTTATATGCTTTCGCCTTTTCGCTTGGAAGCAAACTCTCTCTTTGAAGATTTGAATCAACCATGATCACCGTCGCTTCATCATCATCCAAATGCCGTACAATCACCGGCACAGTTTCCAGTCCCGCAAGTTCACTGGCATGACATCTTCTGTGTCCTGATATGATTTCGTAACCGCCTTCTTCTTTCGGTCTTGCAATGATCGGCACAAGCACCCCGTACTCACGAATGCTCTCTACAGTTTCCTGCATTTTATCATCGTCCACCACCTTGAATGGGTGATCTCGGAACGGATGCAACTCCGCAAGTGGGATATTCCGTACTTTCTCCCGCGTCTTTTCCTCACGTTCTTCCTCTGTCGTGAACAGATCATCGACCGAGGTCAACGTTACGTTTTTCGCGCTGCTTTTCAAGGTACAACACCTCCCGTACCGAATTTTTGTATGCCTGCGACACCTTGCAGGAATCGTCGTATGTGTAAATGCTCTTGCCTTCCGCATTGGATTCCTTTGCCTTAACTGAATGTGGAATCTCTGTGCGAAACACATTCAGAGAGCTGCCGTAGGTTTCACGCAGAAGCGAAGATATTTCTTTCGCAATATTCGTGCGGCTGTCCTCCATCGTCAGCTGTATGCCATCGATCTGTAGCGTAGGATTGATTTGCTTCCGCACCTTTTTCACGGTCTGGAGAAGCTGCTCCAACCCCTTTGCCGGCAAGTATTCCGCTTGTACAGGAATCAGCACACGATTCGCCGCTGCCAATGCATTTACTGTCAGCATACCGAGAGACGGCTGGCAATCCAACAAAATATGTGTATAGTTCCGCTTCACCGTATTCAGATATTGCCTCAAAATCGTTTCGCGGCTGATCGTATTCACCAAAGCAACCTCCATCCCAGATAATCGTATATCTGCCGGTAAAAGATCAACACCTTCTGCATGGTGTATGATTCCCTCAGCGTGATGTAAAGGGTCATCCTCAATAATCTTAGTCATAACACCCGTGACCGTTGTTGGCAGCCGATCCGGCTGTGGATATCCAAGCGCAATGGTCATACTTGCCTGCGGATCGAAGTCCACAAGCAAAACTCTCTTATCGGCTCTAGCAAGTCCTACGCCGATATTAATGCAGGAGAAGGATTTACCAACTCCGCCCTTCTGATTGACGATAGCTATTATTTCTGCGTTCATTTTGT
>JAZQWK010000167.1:0-5521 GCA_045632325.1 Eubacteriales bacterium | reverse complement strand
ATGCGCTTGCCGTGAAATTCGACGGGGCGCGTATACTGCGGATATTCGAGCAGTCCCGAGGAAATGGATTCCTCCTCATAACATTCGGGAGAGGCAAGAACGCCGTCGATCATGCGGGCAACGCAGTCTACGACGATGCAGGCGGGAATCTCGCCGCCTGTCAGAACGTAGTCGCCGATGGAGATTTCCTCGTCAACGATTTCCTCCAGCACACGCTCGTCAATGCCCTCGTAATGTCCGCACAAAAAGACGAGATTGTCGTAGGAGAGCAGTTCTCTCGCTTTTTCCTGTGTGAAGACCTTGCCCTGCGGCGACATATAGATCACGCGGCGGCGGACATCGGGCTTGTCCGACTGGGAATCGACAATGCCTTTGTAGCAGTTATAGACGGCAGGAGCGGCAAGGAGCATGCCTTTTCCGCCGCCGGCAGGCGTTCCGTCGACGCGCCGCCATTTGTCGGGTGACCAGTCACGGATGTCGTGCGTACGGACGTCGATATAACCGGCAGATGCCGCACGTCCGATGATGCTCGTTCCGAGTACGGTACCGACAAGGTCGGGGAACAGAGTCATGATATCAAATCTCATGGGATTCCTCCTCGGAAGGCTCCGGTCCGTCGGCTTTTCCGTCGTTCCAGACGGCTTCGGTGAACATACCGGGAATCGGGCGGACGTAGATGCCCGTCGGCGGGTCAAGACGGACGATGAACTGCTTGACGGCAGGAAGGTAGACGGGTCCTTTTTTGGTACGGACCTCGTAGAGATCGTTTGCGGGATTTTCAATGACGTTGGTGAGCGTACCGTATTTGGTGCCATTGTCCGCGTCGATGACGGGCGTACCGATCATGTCGGCAATGAAGAAATCGCCGTCGGCAAGCGGAACGTCCTCGCGTGCGGCATACAGCACACGCTCCTTGTATTTTGCGCCGTCCTCGGGATTTTCCACACCCTTGATGCGGAGCAGGCAGAAACGACCGTGCATACGGACGTCGGAGATGGAAACGGGTTTGGTTCCTGCTTCGTCGAGATACAGCGTTTTGATTTTTTTGACGGTATCGGGGGAATCGCACCACAGATCGAGCTTCAGATCGCCGCGAATACCGTGGGTATTGATGATTTTTGCAATTTCAAGATACTGTTTCATCGGATTGCATCCTTTAACTTTGATATATTTCATTATATTATATCACAGAGTTGCGATAATTGTATGAAATAATTGTGAACAATGGTAAATCATGGGGAACAAATGAAAAAATATTTTGCGTGTTTTTCGGAAATCATCCCGCAAAACAGACAGGAAACGAAAAATTTTCAAATTTTTCTGACAAAAATATGAAAAACTCTTGACAGGAGAGAAATTTTACGATATAATATTACTGTGATGCAATGTCATCAAAGCATTGCTGTTGCGAGGGGAGGGATTACAGATGGCAGAGGTCAGAGTCAAGGAAAATGAAACACTGGACAGCGCGCTGCGCCGTTTCAAGAGACAGTGTGCAAGATCCGGCGTACTCACCGAGCTTCGCAAGAGAGAGCATTACGAAAAGCCCAGCGTAAAGCGTAAGAAGAAGTCCGAAGCTGCAAGAAAGCGCAAGTACAAGGGTTAATCGTAAGTGATCTTTCGAAGATCTGATTGCGAAACAACAAATCAGGAGCTGTTACAAACGGCTCCTTTTTGTTTTGTCTGAAAAAACGAAAAAACCATAGAATGATCGGTACTGCCGCAGGAAATCCCTGTAACAGTACCGATTGATCTTTTCATTAGTTTGCAAGATAATAGGTGCGCAGAGCCTCAGCCAGCGTGGGCGTAACGACTTCTCGGGTCAATACAAATTCGTCAATGATGGCGGAGAGCTGTGCGGGATGTGCGCCCGTTCCGTCCTGACCGACCGTGAAGGGCAGAGCACTGAAGTCGACACCGCGGAGCGTATCGGGCATCTTCATTGCTGCTGCACACTTGAAATCAAGATATACGGACGCTTCATTCTGCGTGCGGTCGACGGAAACGATGATATGCATCCAGCCGTCGGTGTAATCGATGGGCAGCGGAACGTCAAAGCCCCAGCCGTCGTCTCCCGTACCGAAGGACAGTCGAACGGCACGCTGACGGATGACGAACGAAACGCCTTTGTTTTTGTCGTCAGCGCGGTCGCGGTTTGCAAAAATCGTGGGATCGCCTGCGATGCCGCCGGTCTTGAACCAAAACGATGCGGAGAAGGAATGATCCGCGGGATTGAAACCGTCGAGCGTCAGACAGCCGTCGTCGAGCTTGTAGCCCGTGCCGATAAAGCCGTTCGGGTAGTACATTTTGCCGTGTGCGGTAACGGTGGATTTGCCGAGTGCATCGGAATGGTCGAGCGGCGCAAATGGCAGATATGCCGCGAGGGCATCGGCGCCAAACAGCGCGGTAACGGGTGTGGCGGGTGCAGCCTTGGCATCGACGGCACGGTGTGCCGTTGCGACGGGCAGCTTTGTGAAGGCGGGACGTTCGCCGTCGGTAAAGTCCATGAACAGATCGTCGGGGACACGAGCGGTCCAGGTTGCGGGCTGTTCTACACCGAGTGCGTAGAGACATACGGCGGCGTTGTCGCGGATGACCATGTCGCCGAGGGCACCCGGCTTGACGGTCTTGCCTGCCGCACCCCAGAAGACGATCTTTTCTTCGTCCGTGGTACCGCCGTGACCGCGGCCGAAACCGCCGTGGTCAGCGGTGACGATGAACAGCGTATCGTCAATGAAGCCACGCTTGACGTACATATCGTAAATCCGTCCGATCAGACCGTCGGTGACGGTAATGCGGTCGAGATGTTCCTTTGTGCCGTAGCCGTGACCGTGACCTGCGCCGTCGACCCAGTCAAACTGGACGAACAGCATCATCGGGTCGTGGTCTTCCAGATATGCACAGATCTTGTCGGTCAGCTCGTCGTCACCTGCCGTGTCTTCATAGACACCGAGGTTGTTTTCAATAATACCGTAGTTGATCGGATTCCAGCAGCAGAACGAGGCAAGCTCTGCATCCGGATATGCCGTACGGATCTCGCGGAACAGGGACGGGAAGGGAGACTCGGTATCATACGGAATTGAGGAAACGATACCGTTGGTACGGCGATGAACCTCGGGCGTAACGCCGAGCAGCATGGAGCCCCAACATTCTGCGGAAATCGTCGGGATCGCGGTCAGAACGTTATAATTGGTTGCGCCGTTTGCAAAGATGCGATCCATGTTCGGGGTATCGGTTTTGGAAAAGAAATTGCCTGCGCCGTCAACGCCGAGGACGACGACGTGCTTGTAGATAAATCCGTTGTTTTTCATGATGGGTTCCTTTCGTTATGAATTACAGTTCGATGACGTGGTCGCCTTCCTGCATCAGATAATGGCGCTTGATGCCGCCGATCTCACTCATCCAGCCGCGGACAACGACCGTCTTGAACGGACCTGTATCGTAGCCGCCTTCACCCTTGTTGTCCCACAGCCACGTCGGGGTACACCACAGACAGTAACTCGGCTTGATGGCAGCGTAAACGTCACGGGAAACGCCGTTCTGACCGTGATGCGCCATCTGAACGTAGTCCGCTTTTAAAAGTGCGGGATCGGTATCGGCAAGCAGCTGTTTTCCGCCGGCAACACCGAGGTCACCGAGGAAGAGCAGGGAGGTTTCGCCGACGGTAATACGGTAAACGAGGGACGAGTCGTTGATGTTATTGCACAGCTCTTCATGCGGGTCGCGCAGGACGCGGACGGAATAGTCGTCGTAGTCGTGAACGTCACCGCATTTCGGTGTGACAACGGGAATGTTCTTTGCCGCAAGCGCATCAAAGACCCATGCGCGGACAGCGGACGAGGTGACCTGTCCCTGTGTCGGTTCCCATGAATCGATCAGTTCACCTGCAGGGAAATTGCAGCAGACGCGGTCGATTCGGATATCGGGATGCTCCTCGACGATCTTGGTCATGGCGCTGACGTGGTCGTCGTGGATGTGTGTCAGATACCAGCAGTCAACGTGACTGCCGAGGTTTTTCAGATAGTTGTACAGATACTCCTCCTCACAGGGATATCCGCCGTCGATGACGATGGTGGATGTATCGGACTGTAAGATAAAGGACGTATTGATCGTATCCGTGACGGAATGGAGCATGTGGAGCTTTGGCATGAGTGCGCCTCCTTTGATAAATTTCGTTACTTATATTGTACTGAAAAATTTAGGAATGTCAAGGGGTATTCGATATTTTGAGAAAAATATCCCGGACATCGTTTGACGTCCGGGATTGCAGGTGATTACTTGATATTCTTATACATCGGACCGTAAGCCGCGCAAGCACGGTAGTCCTGACCTTCCTTGTCCATACCGAATGCATTCCAAGCTGCCGGACGGAAAATCTTTTCTGCCGGAACGTTGTGCATACAGACGGGGATTCTGAGGATGGAGCAGAGCGTGATGAGGTCCGCACCGATGTGACCGTAGGAGATCGCACCGTGGTTTGCACCCCAGTTGTTCATGACGTCGTATGCGGTGTTGAACGCAGAGCCTGCGACACCGTCACAGCGCGGTGTGAACCATGTGCACGGCCAGGTCGGGTCGGTACGCATCATGAGGGTATGGGTAACGTCGTCGGGCAGCTGAATCGTCCAGCCTTCTGCGATCTGCAGAACCGGACCCAGACCCTTGACGAGGTTCAGACGAATCATCGTCGCGGGCATTTCCGCACGGGTGGTGAAGTGAGAGGAGAATCCGCCGCCGCGGAAGTAGCCGTTGTCAGCCGCACACCATTCGGTAGCTGCTGCCATAACTTCGATATCCTCTGCGGTGACGTCCCACCACTGCTTCATGACGGCGTTGCCGTTTTCGTCCTTGACTTCGCCGCAGGCATCAAGTGCCGTTGCGCCGGAGTTGATCAGATGGATAAAGCCCTGGGATTCCTTGGCAACGCCTTCCAGCTCATAACCGGTAGCTCTCTTGACAGCCTCGGGGCTCCAGTAGGTACGAACGTCGTGGAAGCACGGAGCGGTATTGGTGATTAAGGTACCAAACAGCATTGCCAGACCGTTGCAGGTATCGTTCTCAGTTGCGAATGCAAACGGAGCTTTTTTACCGTTCCAGTCAAAGGAGGAAGCCAGTACGGACTCGGTGAAGTCGCCGTTCGGCAGCCAGTCGGTCCACATACGCTGACCCTGGAAACCACCAACAACGCCGTTTCTGCCCAGAGCTTCTTCTTTCCAGCCCATCTCAGCCAGTTTCGGGTTGCCGAACAGGATATCTTTGATGATGATGGTCATCTTAGCGATGAATTCCCAATCTTTATCCGGGTCAATTACTTTGGATTTAGCAATAACTTCCGGGAAGTTTTTGCCTGCGTTTTTATCAAAGCCTTCTTTGCAGTTTGCTTTGATCCAAGCGAATGCTTTCTCGTACTCGTCTTTATCGTAGATCTCTAAGGTAATGCGGCGCAGCAGCTCAGTTAAATCAACCCACTCTGCACGCAGACCGAAGTATTTCTGCATAATGGAAGCATCGCAGTAAGAAC
>JAZQWK010000166.1:0-8830 GCA_045632325.1 Eubacteriales bacterium | reverse complement strand
GAATTCCTCGAAGGCAAGGCTCTGCCCGGTATCGCAGCTCTGAACGATAAATAAGAGGATTTTACTTCGTAAAATCTCCATTACCACCCTCATCCGTCACACTTCGTGTGCCACCTTCCCCCGACAGGGGAAGGCTATGGTGAGAGTGTAAGTGCGAAAAACATATAATATCAAGAAAGAAGTTACAACAATGGATAAGAATTTCAGAAGAACCGTTATCGCGGGCAACTGGAAGATGAACATGACTCCTACCGCTGCTGCTGCATTCATCAAGGAGCTCGCTCCGATGGTCGCTGACGCAGACTGTGACGTCGTTCTCTGCGTACCCGCAATCGACATTCCCGCAGCTGTTGCAGCTGCAGAAGGCACCAACATTCACATCGGTGCTGAAAACGTTCACTTTGCAGAAAGCGGCGCATACACCGGCGAAATCTCCGCTGATATGCTCGTTGATGCAGGCGTTGAATATGTCATCATCGGTCACTCCGAAAGAAGACAGTACTTCGCAGAAACCGACGAAACCGTCAATGCACGCACCAAGGCTGCTCTTGCCAAGAACCTCAAGGCAATCGTCTGCGTCGGCGAAACGCTGACCCAGCGCGAACAGGGCATCACCGCTGAAACCGTTTCCCTGCAGACCAAGATCGCTCTGCTCGGCGTTTCCGCAGAAGACATGAAGAACGTCATCATCGCGTACGAACCCGTTTGGGCAATCGGTACCGGTAAGACCGCTACCTCCGACCAGGCTGACGAAGTCTGCGGCATCATCCGTGACGTTATCGCAGGTCTGTACGGCGAATGCGTTGCAAAGGCTACCACCATCCAGTACGGCGGTTCCATGAACGCAAAGAACGCAGAAGAACTGCTCTCCAAGGTCAACGTTGACGGCGGTCTGATCGGCGGCGCTTCTCTGAAGACTGCTGACTTCACCGTTATCGTCAAGAACGGCTAAAGGATATACGCGTCAGCGTATATCGAAGATTTAACCCGTTATCACAGCAACGCGGGGCTGCGGGCACAGTGGTGCGGCAGTCCCGCGCTGTTTCGATTTTTTAGCAATATACGGAAGATTTGGAAATGTCTTCCGAAATGATATGAAACGAGAGGATTTCCATGAACAGAACAGTACCTATGATTCTGCCATACAGGATGGTTCGGTATGGCGTACTTGTCTTTTTCGTGATTCTGACGATGCTGTTCTGTGGCATCGGCGTGTCGGCAAGAACCGAGGAGACAACGTTCGGCAACGTCGAGCTTTACGCGCAGGTCAATGAAAAAAACACGGAAGAAATTCAGGTGTATTTTCTGCCGGATGAAGCGTTTTTAACGGAAAAGATGGGTGAGACGCTGTACCTTTTTACGCTGCAGCCCCATGAACCGGCAGAGAATCTGCGGTCCAAATCACCGACCGCGACCAAGGTGATTGAAAAAACAACGAAATTTACGGTGTCATCCGATGCATCGGGTGAACGCCTTCGCGCAAAATACGTTCTTGCACTCGGCGAGGGTGCCGAATATCGCGTCATCGGAGAAGCGTACATCAACAATCCCGACGTGCTGGCGGAAAATACCGCACTTCGCACGGAAGCGTCTACTGTCAAAGGACTCGTCGTATCCGGTGCGCTTGCGGCGGATGCACAGACGCTCGGCATCGGTCATGCGGTCATCCCGATTGCGGCAGACCGATACATCACCGCTGTCGGTGGAGATCCGCAGTATTCCCACGCGACCGCAGGACTTTCCACACATTTTGATTCCGGGATGATCGCGCAGCTGGATGCACTGGTTGCTTCTCTGCGTGCGGACGATACGCGGATTCTGTTCCGCTTCCTACTTGACGGTTCCGACCGCGCAACGACGGAGCCGGCATCGGTTCTGTATGCAGAGGGCGCAGCGGACGGTGCGTCGTCCTACGGATTTACGCTTGAAACCAAGGAAGCCTATCAGACGGTCAACAATCTGTTTTTCTATTTTGCGAAACGCTATGCCTCTGACAGCGAAACACCGATGGACTTCATCGTCGGTTATCAGGTCAACGAATGGGTCGGCTGGTACAATCTCGGTTACACGGCAGAGCAGATGGATGCGGCTGTGAACGAATATGCAGCAGTTTTCCGCCTTGCCGATCTTGCTCTGCGTTCGCACAGCGCAAACAGCCGCGTGTACGTTCCGCTGTCCAATCTTTGGGCGACGGGCAGACCGTTTTTGACGTCGTTTGCAAAAGAGATGGGCGCGGATGCCGCATGGAGCGTTGCCGTGGCACCGTATGCGTCCAATGCGCTTGACGACAGTATCTGGGACGATGCGGGTGCGAAGAACGACCGCTATTCCACGTACTTAACCATGAACAACATCGGGGTTCTGAAGGAATTTCTGGAAGAAGCACCGTACTTATATCAGAAAACGCGCCGCGCGGTGATCGTCGACGACTTTGCCGTACACGGAACGTCGGGTGACGAAGCATCGCAGGAGCGACAGGCGGCATCGTTTGTCTACGCTTATTACGCGGCGTCACAGGCAGACTTTTTGGACGCGTTTATCTGGCACAGAATGATCGACGGCGCGGGAGAGCAGTGCTCGCTCGGTCTGCGTCAGCTGGACGCAAAGGAAAAGCCCGTCTACACCTTGTTCCGTCTGATCGATACCCAGCTTGGATCCGAGGCGGCAGACCCGTATGCAAAGATCGTCGGTGAACGCAAGTGGTCATCGATCATCAAAGGCTTCAACAAAAAGCAGACGGAGACCGTGAAGCGCAGTGAAACGCAAGGAACGGTCATCGAAGCAGACGCGCTTGAAGAAAATCTGATGACGTGGCTCGATTTTTCCGACCGAACGCTGCACAGCTTTGTCCCGTATGACTATATGGCATCCGTTGAAGTACAGGCAATTACTGCCGGAACGGAACTCAATTCTGCTGTGCTTTCAGCCCTTTCCCATCCGATGGATGGCGGGCAGATTGCATCTGCTGCGGCTGACGTTTCCGCGCTGACACTTCCGCAGACGACCGAAAAGCTTTATCTGACGTTGAAGGTGGACGCCGCGGCGGCAGAAATCGCTCCGCCCGAGGACGGCAGTACAGTGGCTGTCGCCGTCGTACCGCAGACGGTGCGTGTACAGCTGCAGTTGTACCGCGCCGGAGAGAGTGCCGTGCGGTATCTCGGTGAGACGGAGATGCGCATCGGTGAATGGAACGTTGCTGCATTTGACATCAAAAATTACGCAAGAGCATCATCGGGTGCCGATCTGCTTCGTCTTTCGCTGATCGGCGGAGAGGGCACTGCGGATATCACCTATACGCTGTTACTGAATGAGATTCGCTATGACACGGGTGCGGGATTCATCGTTCTGCGCGTGTTCCTCGTCATTCTGGTGATTTTGGCATTGGTCGTTGCGGTGTTCTTCCTGCTTGTGATCCGTGCACAGATCATCCGCCGCAGAAAACGCCGTCAGCGAGCCGCACAGAGAGCCGCTTATCTTGCAAGACAGCGTCAGCTGCAGGCACAGCAGATGCAGACATCACAACCCCGACCGCAGACTCCGGGGCAAGATCAACAAGCACAGAGAACTGCGGGAACGCAGAGACATACCGCACAGCGCAGACCCGATATGTATCAGAATCAAAATCCCTCCAACCGCAGATAAAGATAGGAGAAACGTATGAGAAGACCGGTAAAATACAAAACAAGACAAGCCGCACGCAACCGTATGATCGCGATTGCAACGTCCGCCGTTCTCGGCGTCGGCGTGATCGGCGGTGCTGCAGCGGCAGTTCTGCTCAGCCGTGACGACGATGCCATTGACGGTATCGGCACGGGCGTCGATACACAGATCGGAACCCCTGCCGTTACCGACACCGTAGATACGGCAGGTGACACCGCCGATACGGATGCGGTTACCACGGACGCCGTAACCGACGTCGTGACCGAAACGGAAGCCGTGACCGAGCTTGTGACGGAACCTGTGACCGAGCCTCCCGTCGTGACGGAACCGACTCCTGCGGAAACCGAGCCGCCGAAGCAGCAGGAATCGCAGATCAAGGACGTTGCGACCACAAAGAACTATAAGGGCGGCTATCTTGACCTTGCCGATTATCCGACGAGCGCAGAACTGAAAAAAGCGGCTGACGCGTTGAAGGCAGACGGCTATACCGCCGTTATGGTCGAGCTTAAATACGACAACGGCAAGCTGGCATATAAGTCGAACGTGGCGGAAGCGAAGGATTACGGTGCAAACCCGTCCGTCGCGGCACAATCGCTCGATACGATCGTCGATACGCTTCACGATGCAGGTCTGTACGTTACGGGACGCGTCTGTGCGCTGCGTGACGATCTTGCCGCAAAGGGTAATTCCGATGCTGCACTGATGAATACGGCGGGCTTCCGCTATTCCGACGGTGCATCGCGCTGGATCTCCGTCTATTCCACGGAGGGACAGGATTACGTGCTGTCTCTGCTTTCGGAAATGAAGGCAGCCGGCGTTGACGAAATTATGCTTCGTGACTACGCACTTCCCGCGGATGCAGGAACGACGTCGCCGAAGTATGACGCAACCGTCAAGAAGACCGATGCTGTCAAGTCGTTTCTGACCCGTGTAGACTCCACGCTGTCGGGCGTTGCGCTCAATCTGGAGCTGGATGCGGTGACACTTGCTTCCGGCGGTGACGATACGATGGGCATTGACTGCTCCATGTTCGGCACGATTGCAGACAGCGTTACGGCTGATATCACGCTGTCCAATCTGCGTGACGGCATGACCGTTGGCTCAAAGACCATTGCAGACGTAGATGCCGACCCCGCAAAGACGGTTGAAACGGTGCTTTCTGCACTCGATGCATCGGCGCTCAACATTCGTCCTCTGTTGGAACTGACAGGCAATGCGGCGAAAGACGCTGCACAGATCGCGGCGGCTGTGAATCGCGGTTACGGCGCGTATCAGATGACCGAACGCGTTGTCAGCATGACGGAAAAATAAGATGATTACGACACTGTTTTGGGATATAGACGACACGCTGCTTGACTTCAAGCGCGGAGAGGGCGTTGCCATCCGACAGACGCTTTCCCATATCGGCATCAAGCCGACCGAGGAAACCGTGCGGCTGTACAGCGAGATCAACGAATCCTTGTGGAAGAAGCTCGAACGCGGCGAGATCACACGGGACAAAATCCTCGTCGGACGCTTTGAAATGCTGTTTTCCGCACTCGGATTTGCAGGTAACGCGCCGTCGACACAGGATTTGTACTTCTCCTATCTTGGAGAACAGCACGACTTCGTGGACGGTGCCGAGGCGGTTCTGGATGCTCTGCGCGGCAAATACCGCATGATTGCCGTGAGCAACGGCACGACCGTGATCCAGAATAAGCGCCTTGCGGCATCGGGACTCAATCGGTATTTCGATGAGATTTTTCTGTCGGAAGCCATCGGTGCGGAAAAGCCGAGCGCGGTGTTCTTCGATGCGTGCTTTGCGGCATTGCCCGACATCCGTCGGGACGAGGTTCTTATCATCGGCGACAGCCTGACCTCGGATATGCGCGGTGGGGAAACTGCAGGGCTTCTGAACTGTTGGTTCAACCCGCGCGGGAAGGAAAATCACCTCGGTGTCAGAGTGAATTATGAGATCAGGGCGTTATCTGAACTTTTGCCGCTGCTGCGTACTTTTGAAACATAAATCAATCGATCAACCGAAGACGACGGGCATATCGCGTCTTCGGTTTCGTTTTTCTCTTGACGAAACGCATTTTTTGCGTTATAATAATAGCAGAAATGAGAGAGGATGGCAGGACAGCAATGTTCTGCGGCGAGAAGACTATGTTATCCACCGTTTACAGCGCGGGTTTGATGGGAATTGAAGGCTTTCCCGTAACCGTTGAGGTCAACTGCATCAATTCCATCCCGCAGTTTGAGATTGTCGGTCTGCCGGACAGCGCGGTCAGAGAATCGAGAGAGCGTCTGCGGGCGGCGTGTGCCAATGCGGGCGTCATGTTTCCCGACGGTGCGCTGACCGTCAATTTGGCACCGGCGGACAAGCGCAAGGAAGGCTCGTTTTATGACATGGCGATGCTGATCGGTATTATGACCGCCGGCGGACGGTTGAACGTTAAAGGCGATCTTTCTAAAATGTGCTTCATCGGTGAGCTGTCGTTCTCGGGTGACGTGCGCGGTGTGAGAGGGATTCTTTGTATGTGCATTGCCGCGAAAGCTGCAGGGCAGAACGAGATGTACGTTCCCGCACAGAACGCCGCCGAAGCATCTGTCATTGAAGGCGTAACTGTATACGCCGTTCACGATATTGTGGAGCTGCTCGATCACCTGTCGGGACGTGCGCCGATGGAACCGACGGTGTTTGACCGTGAGGCGGCACATGCGCTGTCGTATGATATCGGTGTCGACTATGCCGATGTCAAGGGTCAAAGACTTGCCAAGCGTGCGCTGGAGCTTGCGGCGGTCGGTCAGCATAACGTTTTATTGATTGGTCCGCCCGGTACAGGTAAGAGTATGCTTGCCAAACGCTTGCCGACGATTCTGCCGCCGCTGACGTTTTCCGAAGCCATTGAAACGACGATGCTTCATTCCATTTCCGGTATGCTCCCCGATGGAAAATCCTTGATCGTCCAGCGTCCGTTCCGCTCTCCACACCATACAATGAGCGCGGCGGGACTGGCAGGCGGCGGTAAGATTCCCGCACCCGGTGAGATTTCGATTGCGCACAACGGGGTATTGTTCCTCGATGAGCTGCCCGAGTTCAACCGCGACGCGATGGAGGTTCTGCGCCAGCCGCTGGAAGACGGTGCTGTTACGATCACCCGTGCGGCGGGCAAAGTTACCTATCCGTGCCGTTTTATGCTCGTCAGTGCGATGAATCCGTGCCGATGCGGCTATTTCGGGCATCCGACGATCCCGTGTACCTGCAAGCCCGATGACATCCGCAAGTACGTTTCCCGTATTTCGGGACCGCTCCTTGACCGCATTGATATCCAGATTGAAATACCGTCTCTGACGTTTGATGAGCTGAATACGCCCGAAAAAGAGGAATCGTCCTCCGATATCCGCGGACGTGTCGAGCGGGCACGTGCCTATGCCAAAGCACGCTACGATGATGCCGGTGTTGCTGTCACGGCAAATTCCCGTTTGACCGCCCCGCAGATTCGTCAGTTCTGTCCGATGGACGATGCGGCACAGATGCTTCTGCGCGGAGCCTTTGAGCGCATGGGACTGTCTGCGCGCGGCTATGACCGTATTCTGCGCGTCGCAAGAACGGTTGCCGATATGGATGAGACAGAGGTCATCGGTGCATCGCACATTGCCGAAGCAATTCAGATGCGGTCGCTGGACAGAAAGTATTTTGGTGGATAAATGGAAAAGTTATGGAAAATTCTCAAAAAAACGCTGAAGATTCTTTGGACGCTGTTGGTGGCGGTATTGGTCATCAATGCAGTTTGGTATCTGTTTGTGCCGAAAGAATTTTCTATGCAAGGATATCCGCAGACGCTGTATGCAAAGCCGGATTCTCCGCAGGCATTCGGTGAGGACATTGTATACCGTGCGGATGTTGAGGCGTTTGTATGGTACAATTCCGCTTATATCTACGGCACAGTCACGCTGGACAGCCATGTCATTGAAATTTCACACGAACAGGATTATCCGCAGTCGTTTTTGGGCGATATGCGATATAGCTGGAAATACATGGGTTCTTATCCATGGGATTACAAGAATATGTATGTGACGGCAAGAACTGAAAACGGGTATTATGTAACACTGGAAGGCTATTATAACCGCGGCTTTGATACCGTGACCGTCTACGAAACGGAAGCGGACTTCAAGGAACGCAAAAACGGAAGCGCGTATTATACCGAAAAACAATATCAATCGCTGTTCGGCGAAACATGAAGAAACCCCTGTCTACATTCCGATTGGATGTATGGCAGGGGTTTTCTGTCAAATAGATGATACAGTTATACTTTTTCGATTTTAATCAGCCACGTCGTGAACAGATCAAAGTGCAATCTCTTTGCAAACGTATCGGATGTGAAATATTCCTCGCTGATGACTTCGTTGTCGTGTGTATTGTCGAGCAGGGAAACGGTCACACGGGTACCCTCTGCCGCGCCTTTGAACGTCACGGTGACATCCTTGCCTTCCTTTGTGTCGTCATCGTGATAATAGGTCAGGAGTGCCGCGCTGTTTTCGCCGTCGGTTGCCGCGCTGTAGTAGATGTCCTCCCACAGCCAGCCGCCGTCAACGTGCGTACCGAGCTTGTACAGTGCGTTGAACATCGGGAACGGATAGTAGCCCTTGAGCGGTGCGAGCGTGTCGGTGTCAAACATACCGCACATGCCGCAGGGTCTTGCGTCGTAATACATCAGCATGCCGAGCGACGATGCCTGACCGGCACACATCGTACCTGCGACGTAGGATGCACCCTTGAGGGATTTTTCCATACGCAGAGAGTAGGTCCAATCCTCTGCAAACCAGCCGCGGATGTAGTTCCACTCGTTGAGAATCGTCATTGTGCCGCCCAGCCCTGCGTCGTTGAGCGCCTTCTCACCCGATTCGATGCAGGCGTATACCTCGCACGGGGTATTTGCATAGCAATGGTAGGAATAGAAGTCCAGCGGAATATTGTGTTCCTTGACGTGGCGGAGGAATGCATCCTTGAACGGAATCGGCCATGCGTTGCAGAATGCGGGACCGCCGATCTTCAGATGCGGGAAGCACTGCTTCAGATACGTTGCGGCAACGGAGTAGAACTCGATGAACTGCTCGTCCGTACCCTGCCAGCAGGGATTGGAGCCGTCGCGGTTGCGGCAGTCCGGTTCGTTCCAGATTTCCCAAT
>JAZQWK010000165.1:0-3649 GCA_045632325.1 Eubacteriales bacterium | reverse complement strand
GTTCCGGCGCTGACGAGGGTTTCTCCGTTTGGCGGAACCTGTTTGGCGAACAGCTCGATGCGTATTACGGCGCGTATGCGGCACATCGCGATCATCGGTTTACCTTTACCTATCCGAAGGAGGAAGATCCCGAAACTTATGACCCTATGACCGACGCAAATTTTGCAGCAGCCGTACATGACGGTGCGCATTATGTCCGTTTTGACCGCGATCAGCGAGGGGTGCTTGCGGGATTTTTCGGGATGGCATCAGAGTCATAGTTTTTTCTGACAATTACAGGTTAGATTCATTTCTGATAAAATTTCAAGCAAAAAAATAACAGGTACGTTTTTCGTCGTACCTGTTTTCTTTTGGTTTGCTTTATTCGCCGGTTCTCTGATACGTCACAATCTGACGGAATAGCTGCACCTGCGCTTCATACAGTTCTTCATCCTGCACGTTCTTGTTGAAGTTGTTGACATAGCTCTTGCCGCGGCAGCAAAGCACCGTATCATCGGGCAGCTGGCGGAAGCCGTTTTCCACGCAGATAGGCAGATCGGCAAGCAGGATCCCGCACTCGTCATACGCATTTTCGGGAACTGCACCGAGGATGTCGGACAGCTTGCAGAATGCACCCGTACCGACCGTTTCGTCGTAGAGCGACTTGTCAATCATCAGAACGACGTATTCGCCGATCATGATCAGATTGTCAAACTGTCCGCGGGCACTCAGATTTTCGACACCGTTGAAATAGATGTCGTTTTCCTTGTACTCCTCTGCGGTCATCGTCGGAACGTAAACGATCTTATTGAAGTCGCAGTTGAGCATCCCGTCTCCGCTGTAATCGGCGGGGTTGTCGGTGATGTCATACGCCTGATCGGCGGCTTTTTCAACCGACTGCAGAATTTCCGCTACCACTTCACCGTCCAGATACGTCGGTCCTGTATAGAGCAGATGCGCGTCGTACTTGGGCTTTGCCGACATCTGCGCAATTGCAATCAGAAAGAAGAGCGCAAAAAACGCAATGATGAGCGTCGGCCACTTATAATGATACCAAAAGTTTTCAAATGCACGCTCGGGTGCCTGCTGACTGTTCTTAACTTCCTGCATACCGGACTTCCTTTCTGTGTCGGTGGATGAAATCATCGGGATATTTTATTTGGAAATGGAGAGGATCTGAATCCGCATCTGACCGGACGGGATTGCAATGGACAGGATGTCGCCGACCTTTGCGCCGATGATGGCACGGCCGATGGGAGACTGGTCGGAGATCTTGTTTTCGAGCGCGTTTGCTTCGTTGGAACCGACGAGCGTATATTCGACGTCTTCTTCAAAGTCCATGTCACGAACCATGACCTTAGTGCCGATACCGATGGAGTCGGTGTTGATCTCGGCTACGACGCGGACGTGCTTGAGCTGTTCTTCCAGTTCTGCAATTGCCGCTTCGACCTTTGCTTGTTCGTTCTTTGCTTCATCGTATTCGCTGTTTTCGGAGAGGTCACCGAAGCCTCTTGCAATACCGATGTTCTTGGTTACCTCGGGACGCTTGACGTTGACAAGATAAGCAAGCTCATCCTGCAGCTTCTTCAGGCCTTCTGCCGTTACAGTGATTACTTTGGTTTCTTCTGCCATGATGGGTACTCCAATCTTTTTCTCTTTTGTATTTGTTAATATATTTGAAATCGCATAACAACGTGATTTTGGATATGCGGATTCAGTACGATGGAAAATGTGGTAGGATAAGGGTTGGTTGAGATTTTGAGTTTTCGCAGGTGTATCTCTGTTTTTGTAGGGGCGATTCATGAATCGCCCGCAACATAAAACATCGCACCTGTTTATGGGTGAAAACTACTATAATCAATCATTTTTATGTCTGTTTCCAACCGCAAGCGACATCACAATGCAGCGTTTCGGGCGATTCGTGAATTGCCCCTACGTTGTCCTAAAATTTATTGCGCTGACATATTTTTCGCTTCTTCCACGGTCATTTCTCCGCGGACAATGGCGATTGCGGTCTGCAGCTGGTTGTCTTCTTCATCGGTGATCTTGTAGAAGTTCTTCTCAAGCAGTTCTTCCGTCAGCGGAAGCTCGATATCGGGAACAACACCGATGCCTTCGTAGTTGTCGGAATACGGCGGGTTGTACATACGGTAGGAGATCGACAGACCCGAGCCGTCGGGCAGCGAAACGACCGTCTGCATCGTGCCCTTGCCGTACGTCGTCGTACCGATGATCGTCGCAAGCTTGTAATCCTGCAATGCAGAGGTAAACAGCTCGGCAGCCGAAGCCGTGCTCTCATTGACAAGCACTGCCATCGGCAAGGTCACGCAGAAGTCGTCGGAGTTGATGGCTTCTTCATTACCTTCCTTGTCAACGATACGGATGATCGGACCTGCGGGCAGCAGATAGTCGAGCGTATCAACGATACCCGTCAGTGCTCCGCCGGGATTGTAGCGCACGTCGAAGACCAGAGCCTTCGCACCCTGCCCGACCAGGCTGATGATCGCAGTTTTGACGTTTTCGCCGGTATTTTCCGCAAACTGCGTGATGCGGATGATACCGATGTCATCGCCGTACATATGCGACTCGACGGTCGTGTCTGTCACCTTTGCGCGGACGATGGAAAATTCGATCGTTTCCTCATAGTTCTTGCCGCGGCGTACGGTAAACTCCGCAACCGTGCCAAGCTCGCCGAGCATCTTATCAACGGCGGGATAGTAGCCGAGATCGCTGACGTATTCGTCACCGACCATAACGATCAGATCCCCCGGTTCCACGCCTGCCGCAAGTGCGGGCGAGTCACGCATGACGGAAATGATCTCCAGCGCACCGAGCTCGTTGTTATAGATGATATGCACGCCGATACCGACCATCTCACCCGACGATTCTTCCATATATGCGGAAAACTCGTCTGCGGTCATATAGGATGCATACTTGTCGCCTGCACCCGCGATATAGCCGCGAATCAGATAATCGGACAGCTGCTCCTCGTCGATCTCACCGACGTAATTGTTTCGGTACAGCGCATCGACGTAGTTGAGCTTGTCGTATGCGCTCTGCGTTGCGGTCAGCATATCGACCTCGTTCTGATATTTGCTCATCATCGTCACAAATGTGATCTGGAATGACAGCAGCGCCGCAAGCAGAATCAGTACGATTGCCGCTGACAGCGGTATTTTCTTTGACATGACGGAATTCCTTCCTTCGTGAATGAATTTTCAGCCAAGCGTTACGGCTGATTGACGTATCCGAGCGGATCGACGTGGATGCCGTTTTCACGGACACAGAAGTGGATGTGGTTGCCCGTGGAGTATCCGGTCGAGCCTGCTTTTGCAATCTGCTGACCCTTGGTCACCTGATCGCCGACGGAAACGAGCAGCTTGGAGTTGTGTCCGTACAGCGTGGAAATGCCGCCGCCGTGATCGATGACAACGTAATAACCGTAGCTGTAGTGATATTCGGATACGATAACGGTTCCCGCATTCGCCGCAAGCACGGGAGAAGCATACGGGAGCGGAATATCGATGCCGTTGTGGTTCTCGTAATAGCCGTAGATCGGATTGACGCGGCGCACGAAATACGAGGAAATGACGTTGTGCTTGATGTCGCACGGCCAGCCGAGCGCACCGCCGACGTAATTGGCAAGACGTTCACGCTCTTCCGCTTCCTT
>JAZQWK010000164.1:0-5373 GCA_045632325.1 Eubacteriales bacterium | reverse complement strand
ATATTCGATGTCGTAATGGAAGCCGTCTGCCCAGCCTTCGGTGGAGTGGCGGATGATGTGCTCACAGGTCTTTGCCCACTTCAGAAAATCCTTGGGCGGATAGGTGCCTTCTTTCCATCCGTGCTCGATCGACGCGCCGAGACGGTAGAATGTCTTGGAGTTTGCCGCTTCCACAGCCGCGAGATAATAGTCGGTCGGTGCAAAAACGTAACTCTTCGGATCATTTTCGTCGGCGTCGAAATTCTTGAAGATGCGGTGAACGTCAACGGTGTGTTCTCCGCCGTAGCCGCCGTAGAAGGACGCGTCATGGTTGCGGACGTACGGAATGCCCGCCTCACGGAACTGCGGGAAATTGGACGTGCCGCGCACCTCGGAGCCTGCGGGACCATTGTTGACGGCATGCATCGGTTTGATCTTGCCGAGCGTTTTGGACAGATCAATGGTAATGTTTGTCATGGTATGCCTCCTGTTTGTTATTTTTTTACTTGTTTGTATTATAATTGATTTTGGGGAGATTGTCAAGCGGGAGAAAAAGAAAAACCGTCCTTTCTGTGACAAAAGAACGGTTTTGTGTGATTGGAATCAGAACAGATCCTCACAGACCTCTTCCAGACAGAACTTGGAGCGGACGTACGGTTCACGCTTGATCCACTTGCCGTTGGTGAAGTCGGGGATTGCAACCGGCATAGAGCCCATTGCAATGGAATCCTCGGACAGGCAGGAGATGACCATCCAGGATGCGGTGTCGTAAACGTCGATGGGCGTCTGCGTGCCTGCCTTGACCGCTTCTACGAAGCCGCGCATGACGAGGTAGTCGATACCGCCGTGACCGCCGACAGCCGTGTAGTCCTTCCACAGCGGATGCTCGTGCTCGGGGAAGAATTCGTTCATGTCGGTGAAGCGATGACCCCAGGAAGCACCCTCACAGGAGCCGTCGAACATACAGCCGTACTTGTCCTCGGACCAGATACCCTTGGTGCCCTGAACGAGGTTGCCGCGGGAGTAAGCGCGGGGCAGAGTGGTGTCGTGCTTGAGGACGATGGTTTCGCCGTGTGCGCACTTGATGCAGGTGATAACGATGTCACCCTGTGCGAATGCGAAGTTTGCGTTTTCAAAGTCTGCGCCGCGATTTTCGTTGATCCAGGTGTTCAGTCCGCGTGCCTTGGAGGACATTGCGGTCAGGGAGATCATGCGGTTGCCGCGGTTGATGTTGAGATACTTTGCGATCGGGCCGAGCTCGTGCGTCGGGTACAGCTCGCCGTTGCGGTTCATGTAGTTGTCCAGACGGTAGTGGCGGTTTTCGTGACCGAGGGCAACCTCATCACGCAGGTCGTGCTCGTAGCCGCCTTCGCAGTGGATGACTTCACCGAACAGACCCTTCTTGATCATGTTGAGGACCGTCAGCTCCTCACGGCCGTAGCAGCAGTTTTCGAGCATCATGCACGGAACGCCGGTGCGTTCGTAGGTCTTGACAAGCTCCCAGCACTGGTCAACGGAGTATGCACCGCCGACTTCGGTCGCAACGTACTTGCCTGCGTTCATCGCGTCGATACAGATCGGCACGTGTGCATCCCAAGCGGAAGGCGTGATGACTGCGTCAACTTCTTCCATTTTGAGCAGTTCATGGTAATCGAGCGTTGCGACGGGAGTGTTGCCGCGCTTTGCGATGACGTCCTGCTTGCCCTGTTCGGTTCTGTCTTCATACAGGTCACAGACACCGACGACGTTGACGTCGGGCATCGTGTCCAGGACCATGTTCAGCAGACCGCGGCCGCGACCGCCGAGACCGACGAATACTACATTGATGGTTTCTTTCATTTTGAAATACCTTGCTTTCCTCAGATTGGATGTTTGGGATAAACATCATATTGCCTATATGATATCATAAAAAATCGGGTTTGTAAAGAGGATTGGGAAATTTAAGTTCAGAATATATGAAAAAACACTCCCGACGGAATTTCATCGGGAGTGTGACACATCGGATCAATTTTACAAATCAATCTTCAACTTTCTTTAACTTCGCATACGTTGCCATGAGCTTCTTCGTACCCACGGTATCGAATGCGATCTCATACAGAATATCCGCGCCCATTTCACGAACGGAGAGGATCACGCCGCGGCCGAAGGTGAAGTGAGAAACCTTATCACCTGCCGCAAAGCGGTCGTAGCTCTGCGTTCTTCCGACACCGGAGGACAGATCCGATTCACGGAAGAATTCCTTGGACATCGTGATCTTCTTTCTGCGCTCACCGTTTGCGGGCTTTTCACCGCCGTTCGCGGCAGCCTCCGCTTCCTCGGCCTGACGGCGGATGGACTTCGGAACCTCAATCGTGGCAAACTCTTCCGGGATTTCTTCCAGGAAGCGGCTCTTTTGGTTGAAGTTCGTCTTGCCGTAGATCAGACGCTCGCGTGCATGCAGGGCATACAGACGGGTCTTGGCACGGGTGATCGCAACGTAAGCCAAACGGCGTTCTTCTTCAAGCTCCTCGGGATTCATAGCGGATTGCATGCTCGGGAACAGACCTTCTTCCATACCGGGCAGGAAGACCACGGGGAATTCCAGACCCTTTGCGGAATGGATGGTCATCAGAACGACGGCATCGGCGTCTTCGTCGTAATTGTCGATATCGGAAACGAGCGCGACTTCTTCGAGGAAGCCGGACAGCGTTGCGTCGGGATTGTTTTCTTCGTATGCGACGGCGTTGGAAACAAGTTCCTTGACGTTCTGGACGCGGTCAATTTCGGTAATGCCCGCTGCTTCCAGCATCTTCATGTATCCCGTCAGCTCCAGTACCTTTTCAAACAGGACGGACAGCTTTTCGGTCTTGGCAATTTCCGTCAGATGATCGATCATGAACGCGAAATCGTGCAGCTTTGTGATCGATTTTGCCAGCGTCGGATACTTTTCCGCATTGCGCATGGCGTCGAGCATGGTAACGTCTTCGTATGCAGCAATGTTTTCGAGTGCGCCGAGCGTCGTTTCGCCGATCTTGCGCTTGGGCTCGTTGACGATGCGCTTCAGACGCAGATTGTCGGCGGGGTTGTTGATTACGCAGAGATATGCAATGACGTCCTTGATTTCCTTACGCTCGTAGAAGCGGGTACCGCCGAGCAGACGGTAAGGAATACCGGACTTTGCGAACGTATTTTCAAGATAAGAGGACTGTGCGTTGACGCGGTAGAGTACGGCAAAGTCGCTGTACTTGCGCTTTTCGCGGATGACGGAGTCCATGATCTTGTTGATGATGTAGCGCGCCTCGTCATTCTGATTGTCAAGCTTGCGGATGACGATCTTCTCGCCCTCTCCCGCCTGCGACCACAGCTCCTTGCCGCGGCGGCCGAAGTTGTTGCGGATGACGGAGTTTGCCGCGTTCAGAATGTTCGAGGTGGAGCGGTAGTTCTGCTCCAGCTTGATGATGCGGGCATCGGAATAAGTGTCGTCGAAGTGCAGGATGTTTTCAATCGTTGCACCGCGGAACTTGTAAATGGACTGATCGTCATCACCGACGACCATCAGATTTCTGTATCTGCCGGAGAGCAGGACCGTCAGCATGAACTGTGCGTGGTTGGTGTCCTGATACTCGACAACACAGACGTAATGGAAGCGGTTCTGATAATATTCGCGGACATCCTGCTCGTTTTCGAGGAGCTTGACCGTCTGCATGATGATATCGTCAAAGTCGAGTGCGTTGCCGTCAAAGAGCTGCTTCTGGTAAAGCTCATAGATGGACGCGATCTGGGAAAGACGCAGATCGGAGCCAGCTTCGTTCATAAAGTCCTCCGGCGTCTGCAGCTTGTCCTTGGCACGGCTGATCGCATTCTGAACGGCGCGCGGCTGCAGCTGCTTGTCGTCGATGTTGAGCTGCTTCATACATTCGAGGACGACCTTTTTGGTATCGTCGGTGTCGTAAATGGTAAAGCCGGAGCGGTAACCGACGCGCTCACCGTATTTGCGGAGAATACGGACGCAGATGGAATGGAAGGTGCCTGCCCAGATCTCCTCGCTCTTTTCGCCGATGACCTTTGCAAGGCGTTCCTTCATCTCGTTTGCCGCTTTGTTGGTAAACGTGATGGTCAGAACCGCCCACGGAGGACACGGACGGGAGGAAAAGCTTTCGGCAAGGTCGGCAAGTGCTTCAGGCGGCAGGGACGTGCTCTGCTCCAGTGCCGATACGTTTGCCTCGGTCAGACCTTCGGGAATGGTATCGTCAAAATAGGCGTTGCCGTAACGGATGATATGTGCGATGCGGTTGACGAGAACGGTGGTCTTGCCGGTTCCCGCACCTGCTAAAATCAGAAGCGGACCGTTGACGGTGTAAACGGCTTCTCTCTGTTTTTCGTTCATGAACGAATACAGCGCATCGAAAATATTGCGTTTTGCCGCAAGATAGCGTTCGGGGAGCGTATTTGCGGACGGGTTGATTGCAGACATGGTAATTGTATTCCTTTCGGGCGAAACGGGGTCGTTCCGCAGAATAATGAGGCGACGTTGGCAAGCGGTATACCGCTCACGGTTTGTTTTGTCGGTTCTCTCTGAATGTATATCTATGTATTATTATATCATATTTTTCGGAATATTGCAACTGATTCCGGTGAAATTTTTGCGAAAATCACATAGAAAAGCCGAACTATTGGCAAACGAAACGACAGAACAGCAGCAAAGCTGCAAGGAAAATCACGTTGATCAGCGTAAAGAGGGTAAGATACTTTCCCGTTTTTCCGGGATTGTGCTTGACGTATTCGCGGAAGGTGATCAAAGACGCAAGTGACGCGATGAGCGTACCTGCACCGCCGACGTTGACGCCCCACAGAAGCTCACGGTAGTTGTCAGTGAACTGGGAGAGCAGGATCGCAGAGGGGACGTTGGAAATGAACTGGCAGGAGAGTGCGGAGAAGAGCAGCGTGCTTTTTTCAAGCAGTCCTTCGAACAGGACACGGACGGCGGGAATACGGCTCATGTTGCCGGAGAACACGAAAAACGCACAGAAGGTACCGAGCAGCGGGTAGTCGACCTTTTTCAGGGCGTCGCGGTCTGCAAAGAACAGTGCCGCGGGAATGACGATCAGACCGATCCAGTACGGAATGAAGCGGAAAACGATGACGATGGACAACGCAAAGAGGAGCAGATAGCCTGCGGTTCTTTTGCCCGGAAGACGGATCTCGTCGCGATAGGTCAGCGACAGCGCATCGCGCGGCAGAACGAGACACGCCAGCAGGATCATGACGACGGCAGCGGCGAAAGGCGGTGCCATGATTGCAGTAAACTCTGCGGTCGGTATGTTGTAAAAGGAGTACAGATACAGATTCTGCGGATTGCCGAACGGGGTAAGCATACCGCCGAGGTTTGCAGCGATATTCTGCATGATGAACACG
>JAZQWK010000163.1:0-5163 GCA_045632325.1 Eubacteriales bacterium | reverse complement strand
ACAAACGATTTTCCGTGAACACGGATTTCCCGAGGACAGTCCTGCCTTGACAAACGTAGGCTTCCGTAATCAGGTCTACGTCGGCGAACACGCCGTGCTCAAGGTATATCCCGATGACAACATCCGCGGATACAAAACGGAACGCTGGTTTTACGAAACGGCAAAACCTGTATGTGCGCCGAAATTGTATGCTGTGGGAGAAAACTGGCTTCTGATGGAACGGATTCACGGTGTCGGATTGTTCCGTTTGTGGCGAGACCTTTCGGATGAGGAACGCCGCAGCACGATTGCCCAAATTGCCGATATCGCACTTACGGTGTCCGAGGTTGATATCACGGGAACAGAAGCATTTCTCACGCATCGCCAAAACTACGGGGAATCGCTGGTAAACGAAGCCGCAATCCTTGCCGACCGTCTGCGCAAGTGTGACGGCATCCCCGAGGAACTGCTTTCTCGTGTCATGACGTATATTCACCGCTATGCGCATCTGCTTGATGACAAACAGCTGTGTCTTGTCTACAACGACCTGCATTTTGACAATCTGCTCGTCACAGAGGAGGGCAGAGTGGTTCTGCTCGATTTTGAAATGCTGGAAATTGCACCGAAAGACCTCGTTCTTGACGTTTGGCAGCGGATGCTGATTCATCCGTTTACCTATGCAAACGAAGACGATCACGAGCATACACATCCCAAAGACTACGTCCATCTTCTTGAATGGATGCAGGAATTTGCGCCCTCACTGTTTTCCCATCCGGAGGTTCGCCGCCGTGTGAATCTCTATGCGATGGTGTATGAGATGGATCTTTTGTGTGAGTTTCCGATGGCGGCATGGCCGAGAGAACGGCTTGAACGCTATCTGACGGAGAATTTATGGTAATAGGACGTCCGTTTTGGGATGTTTTCCGAGCGTCTTTGTCTGATCAATATCCGTAGAAATCCTTTGCGAACTGTTCTGAGCGTTTATTCAATGCAGCAAGCACGTTCACGAGTTCTTCATCCGGCTTTTCGTTTACCGGGAACTCCGACATGATGGTACCCTGACCCCAGCAAAGCTTCTTGTACATCGGATAGAAGTGATCCAGCAAAAAGCGAGCCAGCTTCACCAAACGGAAGGAACCGTATACAAATTCGTCACTCTTTGTCGATACGCAAAGCGAGCGGTCATCACGGATCGCAGCAAAAATCGATTCCGCGGAGCGATCGGGGGCAAATACGAGTGTATATCCGCCTTTGGCCGCCAGATTGGGATTGTCCGGATTGGTACGGTGAGAATCGGTGGAACCGACAACGGGAATACGAACACCTTCTGCACGAAGCTCAGCCCACAATGCAACCGCAGCTTCCATATCATCGTCGCGCAAGTCGAGTGCGTCATGAACGGCTTCTCGAAGCAGCTGTTTCGTAGCGGGAACCGCCATGAAATAAACACTGCTCCAAACCCAGAACGGATGCGTCAAAAAAGAAATACCGCCGAATTCTTTTGCCTTGCGTGCAATGAAAATGCGCCAGGCGTAGTCATTTGCATGGATCTCTTCAGGCAGATTGAGCGCCGCTTCTATTTCGGCAACCGCCGCATATGCCTCTTCACGGTGACAGCGGAAATACTCGTTGATGCTTGAGTGACCGCCCAAATGAACGATATGGACAGATTCGGTGGGAACATGAACCTCCTCGCCAAGCATCAGCGTCATATCAACGGGTGCATCTCCGAAGACACGCATCGCTTTTTCGGAGGCATAGGACGTAAAGTGGTCTGTAATTGCCATAAAATCATATCCCGCACTGCGGTAGTTGGCGACGGTATGGACCGCATCCTGAATACCGTCAGATTCAAAGGTATGGCAGTGTACCTCACCCTTATAGCAGCGCATACCGTAAAGATCATCGTACAGGGAATACACGGCAAGTACAACCGATGCGTTTTCGCCGAATCTGCCGCGATGATTGTTGATTTCATAATAAGGAGAGCGCATATCCTCATCGGGACGCTCCAAAAAAATCACGTGCTTCTGCTCGCCCTGGAAAAGATGCGTGACAATCAGATCACCGTTCTCGTCGGGGCTGCATTCGTAAACAGCCGTCGGAAGGGCATTGTAATCCGCGTGCGCATGATCGACGGCGCGGATACGGACCTTATAAGTCAGTTCTTTCCGAAAAGCACCGTTTTCTCCGAGCGGATGAATCGTAATTGCTGTTTGTCTGTCTGCTCTGACGATAGAAGGACGGACGGCATAATTGAAGACTTGAGCGTTCATAAGATTACCTCATAAATCAGGATTTGGATGATCTGCAATCATTATAGCACGGAATACACGTTTCGTCAAGATGCCAAAAGAAGCTCTTGGTGTATGCAGATGCATAATCCCCCCGTTACTTTCATACATTGTGCATGAAATCAAACCGGAGGCAGTCCTGCTGCTGCAATCTTCCGGCATTGGGGGATACGTATGGATGCCATCAAAGAACGCGTGCTCACACTTGGGAACTATATCTGTGACACACATGCAACCGTCAGAGATGCCGCAAGTCGCTTTGGAATCTCGAAATCAACCGTGCACAAGGATATGACGCAAAAGCTTTTCCGTTACGATTCTGCCATGTATACTGCCGTCCGTACCGTACTGGACGAAAACAAGGCGGAGCGTCATCTGCGCGGCGGGGAAGCGACAAAACAAAAATATCTGCAGCGAAAAACGGAGAAAGACGGCATCGAATCGTGCTGATATAAAATTACAGCGATGCAGAGGATGTGACAGGTTTCTTCGCTGCTTTGGTGTATAATGGTCACATCGAAAACGCAGGAGGATAACCAATGCATGACGTTGTGATTTGGGGCGAGGTCTTGTTCTGCATCGATTTCTGTATGGATTTCTGCGCTCTGTATTTTTGTGCAAAGCTGCTCGGATGGTGCGTATCCTTGAAACGGATTCTTTTGGATTCGTTACTTTGCGCCGTAATCGGTGTCATTTGTGCAGCAAACCAACGTACCTTACTGACCGTAGTTCTGTCCTGCATCGCTTTAGGAGCGGCGATCGTGCTCATCGTACCGAAGGCATACAGAAGGTTCACGTCCGTCATCTCGGCGATTTGTTTGTTCTTCTTTTTGGAAGCTTGTACGGGCGGCATCATGACGGCGGCGTTTTATTGGCTCAACGATCGGTTTTATACGCTTGGATTTACCGTATCCGACACGAATTCCCGCAGCCGTTTGTTCTTTCTGTGTGCGGCGCTGATCCTGTTTATCCTCGGTATCGTCAACAGGATCCTGACGGATGCCGACGTCCGCAAGCTTGTACAGCGAGGAGGTGAAGCCGTGATCCGTATCAGGGAAAGAGAATCCGTCGTCCCATGCATTTTTGACAGCGGAAACCTCGTCTGTGAACCGATCTCGGGAAAATCGGTTGTGTTTGTCCCGTCAAATCTTCTGGAACCGCTTGGAATCCAAAAGCCAATGCTGGAAAACGGCGAAATTCTCGGAAGTCGGCTGATTCCGATCAGAACACTGGATCACAGCTCATACCAATTTGGGATTCGTCCGGATTCGTTTCATTTGATAGCGGATGGCGTAGACGTAGAGCGAGCGGATATCTATCTCGTTTTCTCAGATCACGTCACACACGCCATCGTGCCGACGACGCTTCTGCAGCATACGAACGGAAAACGCGCAAAAAGAAAGGATGTACCGCATGATTCACACGCAACACAGCAAATTGGTCAATGGAAACGAGCTGATTTTACGGCAAATCATTCGTAAACTGTATTTAAAAACAAAACGTCAATTGTTATATATCAACGGTGCCGATACGCTTCCGACACCGTTGACAGCCGATGAAGAATCTGATTTATTAAATACATTTTATAAATGTGATGAATCCGAGAAAACAAATATAAGGAATATGTTGATTGAGCGAAATTTACGGCTTGTCGTTTTCATATCAAAGAAATTTGAAAATACGGGAATCGGTCTTGAAGATCTGATATCCATCGGAACCGTCGGTCTGATCAAAGCAATCAATACGTTCCGCGCAGATAAAAATATTAAGCTGGCGACGTACGCATCGCGCTGTATCGAAAATGAAATTCTGATGTACATCCGCAAATACAGCTGCGTACGCCAGGAGCTGTCGATCGAAGAACCTCTCAACGTAGATTGGGACGGAAACGAACTGCTGCTGTCTGACGTTCTTGGCAGCGAGGAGGATACGATATCCGATTCATTGGAAAAGGACGAGGATCGAAAAATGATCGCGAAAGCATTGCAGAGCTTGAATGACAGAGAGCGCATGATCATTCGATTGCGGTTCGGTCTGCATGAAGACGGACGCTTTGACAACGACGGAAAAGAAATGACGCAGAAAGAGGTCGCCGATCTGCTGGGTATTTCGCAATCGTATATATCAAGACTTGAGAAAAAGATCATTCGTACCTTGAAAAATGAGATCGGCGCGTATTTATAATTGACGCAAAGAAACGGGAGATATCCTTACGATATTTCCCGTTTTCGCTTCCCTATATTATATAAAATTTGCATTTTATATTCTTTTGCGTATTTGAAACAGAGCGGTGTCGATACGCTGTTTCTCTGACACCGCTCTCAATTTCAGGATCATCACTGATTCAATTCATAAACCCGAATACGGTTTTCCGCACGGAGACGACGTGCATTGGCAAGTTCCCGTTCATCCTCGGTCAAGGACGCCTCAGCCAAGCGCGCCTCGGAATCCTCTTTGGCGCGTCTCGCTCGGTCAATGTCAATATCGTCGGCAAATTCAAACGTCGTTGCCAAGATACGCACCTGTTCCGCCTCTACGCTGACAAATCCGTTCATGCATGCCGCAATCTGCGCGTTCCCGTCGGGATCCGTAATCTTCAGCATGCCGTATGCAATTGCCGCGACGTAGTTGGTGTGGTTTTTGAGAATACCGACGTCGCCTTCCGTCGTACGGACAATCACAGAACGAACGTCGCCGGAAAACGCACAGCCTTCGGGTGTGACGACGTGCAGTTTCATATTATCCATCATTCTCTGCCCTCCGGGCGATTATTTCTGAGAAGCCTTTGCCTTTGCAACAGCTTCATCGATGGTACCGACGTACAGGAATGCGGATTCGGGCAGATCGTCGTGCTTACCGTCAAGAATTTCACGGAAGCCGCGGATCGTTT
>JAZQWK010000162.1:0-15233 GCA_045632325.1 Eubacteriales bacterium | reverse complement strand
CAGATGCTGTTTTCTTTATGGGCGTTTGATGGTATAGCTTTTCACAAAGACAAATCCATCTTCATCGACGACACGGCCGGCGCAGAAGATGGCAGGTTCTCCGCGATCCAGCGTATGCTTTCGCGTGATCAGGGTAATGGTATACTGCCGACCAAAATCGAGCATTCCATCGAAGAACAGTGCACGGTGGATGATGCGGATGCATTCTTCCTCCGTCAGCTGCAGACGGTCGGACTCCGACGGTACAGAATCGTATGTGCTGAAATAATCGATGATACCGTCCTTGGTGACTCTGACAGAAAAATGGCGGGCAAGCTGAGCCGATGACCATTCGTAATTGCGTGCTTCGGATATTGGTTCGCCCCAGATTTCAAAAGTATCATAGACAGAAAAATCGTGTGCGGAAAAGATGGATTGAATTTCCGTCGCGTTTTCCTCATCTATACGCTGCGTATAGAAAGGAAGCGGCGGATACGGACATATCTCCATAAAAGATACGATTTCAGATGATAGCCGATCCACACGGATGGTTCGGAACTGATCCATACCATCGTCCGCATTCAATGCCTGACCACCCGTGACCCGATATTTATCGATGATTTCATCCGCGTCGTTATAGTAACTTTCTGAAAGCGTGACCTGATATACGATATCTCCGATGGTGATCTCGGTCAGCGGTGTGTCCGGCGGTGTGGCTTCTGTTTGAGTGGCTCCCGATACTGCGGTATATCCGAGCGGACGCAAGGAGAACAGTACCGCGGATGCGATAACAGCGGTCAGAATGATGATCATCGGAAGCAGCTTTCGTTTCATGGCAATCCTCCTGTTCTCTTTTGATTTATTATACAAAAGGCAGAAACAATTGTCAAGTGTGTGCCTGCAAATTTTTATTCAATTTCAAAAAAATTACGCAGATATCTTTACATTTGCATGGTTATTTGGTATAATAAAGACAAACAATTCGGCATCGAATGATTCATTGATGAAAGGAATAGAAATCATGAAAACCAAAGCTGTATTTTCTCTGCTTCTCACGGCGCTGACCCTGACCTCTGTTATGGCATCCTGCGGCGATACTGCGGGTGAATCCCAGGTTACAACAGGTGCGGCAGATACGGAACCTGTCGCTGTTGAAACGGAAGAAACGCTGAAATCGCTTGTTCCCGAAGGACTGGATTTTGGAGGTGAGGAGATCCGTATTCTCAGCTCCTCTTATTTTGAAACCGACACCTTTATGATGCACGTTGACGAAGCAACGGGTGACGTTGTCAACGATGCCGTCTACAACCGCAACCTGGCACTGGAATCCAAGTTCAATGTCAATTTTACTTATCAGGATGAATATCTGAACGGCAGCGGTATCGATTCCGCAGTGCAGATCAGAAAGTTCGTTACGGCAGGCTCCGATGACTACGATATCATCTTCGGCTGTCAGTACAATCTCGCGCCGCTCGTTCTTGACAACATCATGCTGAATCTGGACGGTCAGGAATATCTGCACCTCGATCAGCCGTGGTGGTACCAGAACCACATTCAGGAAATGTCCATCGGTCATGATAAGACTTATTTCGTCACCGGTGACATTACGCTGGGTGTTCTGCGCAACATGGGCTGTATGTACGTCAATAAGCAGGTATACACGCAGAACTACGAAAGCGTGGAAGATCTGTATGCCGAAGTTCTCGATGGCAAGTGGACGTTTGACCGTCTGGCAGAGACCTGTACCGAAATGTATCGGGATATCAACGGTGACGGTGCGTTTGACGATGATGACCAGTACGGTATCGGCGTTATTACGGCAAACCTGACCGACCACTTTACCTACGCTGCAGGTATCCGTGCGACCACTCGCGACGAAAATAACATTCCCGTTCTGACGATGAACAATGAGAAGACCGTCAACCATACGCAGAAGCTGTACAGCCTCTATTATGAGAATCCCGGCGTTCGTGTCTTCCCCGCAGACTATAACTCTCTTGATATCGTTATGCCGGGCAAGTTCAATGAAAACGAACTGCTGTATCTGCCCGGTTGGTTCTATACGGCAGAACTGCTGCGCAACATGGAAGTTGACTATGCTGTCATTCCGTTCCCCAAGTACGATGAAAGCGAACCGACCTACCTGTCTCTGGCTCATGATATCTCCGTTACGGCATGTCTGCCCACCACTTGCTCCAAGGTGGAACAGGCGACTGCAATCATGGAAGAAATGGCATTCCTCGGTTACCGTGATGTTCTTCCCGCTTATTATGAGGTTGCAATCAAGGTCAAGTATAACCGTGACTCCACAGACGCGGCAATTCAGATTCTTGATATCATCCATGATAACTGTACCACGGACTTTGCGTTTATTTACAACTACGCACTGAACGGTGTCGGTCTGATCGAACGTGATCTGATGGGTACCAAGAAGTCCGATTTTGCTTCCGTATACGCAAAGAAGGAAAAGATTTATCAGAAGAAGCTCGATGAGCTGATCGATGTCTTTACTTCCATCGAATCGTAACTGAAAACCTTTTTACCGGGGTGCTGCGGTTTCGCGGTGCCCCGTGCTTTTTTGAAAATAGGAGTATGACAATGAATTCTATTGATGTTCAGGACTATGCAGAGCGGCTTCTTGCGCTGAATCCCGATCCGATTCCTCGGTTTTTGATTTACCGTGATCTATTGGGATATTCCGAAGACAATGTAGAATACCGGACGGCAAAAGCTGCGGTATGGGCGCATCCGTTTGTAGAAAAAATTGCGAATGCGCAGAATGACCGCGGATTTTGGGAGCCGTTTCACGGAACAACCGAGGGGATGATTCGCCGATTGCTTTCCTTTGGTCTGGATCATACCCATCCGATACTTGCCGCGGCGGAGGATTACCTTGTCCGTTTGCTGAACGGAGAAGCGAAGACGGGACAGTATGAAAAGCAGGACCATGCACGTTGGTATCCGGAAATGCTGGAACCGCTGATTGCGGCGTCTATGTTGTCTCTGATTGTTCCCGATCATCCATTGGTGGAGCAGCACCGTGCGCGATGGGTATCCTTTGCGGATACAATATTTGCGGATGGCACATATTCTGAGGAGCATGACCGTGCAGTTAAGGCGGCACATTTCGGATATGAAGTACAGCGTCCGATTCCACCATGCAATTATTACTGTCTGCTTTTGACTGCGCCTGTGGGAAAGAGAATGTTTCTTGCAGAGAAAACAGACCGTGCGCTGATTGATCTGTGTATGGCAATCCCGGGGATGGGGTATGTATATAATGAGTCTCCCGGTATCTGCATACCGATTGATACGCACCGCAGAGATTCCCGTGATTTCTGGCATTGGATTCGCGCTTTGTCTATTCTCGCACCCTATCGCGGATATGATGCCTATAACGAAAACATCCGTGCACACCTGCTGTCACAGCGTGGAGAAGATGGTTTGTGGGAATTCCCGCAAAAGTTTGATTTTTCTGTATCTGACCGTTATGCAGGCAAGCGGCGGCGCATTGATTCTACGCTGTATGTTATGCGGGTTTTGATGCGGATACGCGGATATTGAGGGGTATGTACGCGGTAAGTCCACCAAACATCTGCACTCATGTTTGATAAAATGCTTGATGTGTTCACAAATTGAGAGTATAATTAACATAACACAAATTTTGTAAAGGGGATATTGCTATGTCCAACCGAAATGATTTTTATGTCAGTCCGCGTATTTCCAAAAAAGCGCTGAATGTGTTTCTTTCTCACTTCAAGGCGGGTGCAGATGAATTGCATACCCTTGAAATCTATGAAGGTGACGCACTTCTTGTCCGTCTTGCGCCGGCGCCGTACCACTGTACGGATAAGCGCGAGATCTATTCTCTGTCCAAGAGCTTTTGCTCGACTGCGATCGGTTTTCTGATCGATGAAGGAAAGCTGTCCGAGGATGACCGCATCGTCGATCTGTTCCCCGACAAGTGTCCCGACGTGGTCTCTGAAAATCTTGCAAAGATGTGTGTCCGTCACGTGCTGTCGATGAACACCGGTCACGCGGCGTGCGTCATGCCGAAGATGATCGAGGTGGACGACGCGGCAAGGGCGTTTCTTGCCGAGGAGGTACAGTTTGAACCCGGCACGCACTTCACCTACAATACGGGCGCGACCTGTATGCTTTCCTGCATCGTTGAAAAGCTTTCCGGCATGAAGCTGCTGGATTTTCTGTCCTGGAAGCTCTTTATGCCGCTGGGCATTGAAGAAGTCCGCTGGAACCGTACTGCCGACGGAACGAACGAAGGCGGATGCGGTATTCACGTCAGCTGTGACGATATCGCAAAGCTCGGTCTGCTTTACAAAAACGGCGGTGTCTGGGGCGGAAAGCGTCTTCTCTCCGAGCATTGGGTCAAGACCGCGACGTCTCCGATTTCCGACAATTCCTGCAACGGTACGCCCGACTGGTGCGCAGGCTACGGATATCAGTTCTGGGTCAACGCACGAGAGGGCTTCCGCGGCGACGGCGCCTACGGTCAGCTGTGTGTCGTGCTTCCCGAGCACGATATGGTCTTTGCTCTGCAGACAGAGCTTGGCAATATGCAGGCGGAAATGGATTGGCTGATGGAGTTGGCAAACCATATCCACGACGGCGACGGTGAACAGGTACCCGTTCTTCTGCCCGACTATATCCCCGCACGCTCCGCACAAAAATTTACCGGTATGGAAAACGTCTGGTACAAGCTGGATGACAACACGATGGGCTTTACCGGTATGACGATGGATTACGATACGGAAAACGACGAGATGCGCATGGTGTTGTCAAACGGTGTCGATCAGTACGTCATCCGCGCAGGAAACGGTTTTTGGGCGGAAAGCACGGTCTATACCGCAACGATGAAGCCCAAGCTCGTAGGGCTGATGAACACCGATATTCCCGAACGCTGTCGGTTGGCGGCGGCATTTGAAGCGACGGACGGCAAGCTGCTTCTGCGCGTTCGCTATCTCAACTGCCCACACCGTATGGAGATTACCGCTGCTGCTGACGGAGATGCGATTGCCGTACATTTCGAGTCCTGGGGCAAGCTTCGTCCGGGCGCTTCCGATATCAAGGGTATCAAGTTATCATGAATAAATTCAAAGGTTATCTGATCTTATCCGACATTGACGGTACCATCAAAAACAGCCGCGGTGAGATTTCCGCTGAAAATGCGGAAGCGATCCGATATTTTCAATCCGAAGGCGGTCTCGTTACCGTTTCCTCCGGTCGGTATCCCGATTTTATCGATTTGTTTGCCGATCGCTTTGTGCCGAATACCTACGTCATCGGCATCAACGGCACGGTGCTGTTCGATCCCGTGACGCGCGGACATTTGGTGGACAAACCGATTGACGACGGTATCGAAGACGTTCTGCATGCAATCCTTCGCGATCGCGAGGAAGTGTTCCGCATCACGGCAAGTGCGCAGAACCGTGAAATCCATATTTCGCGCGAGGATTTTAACCGCTTTGACGAGATATTGGCATCACTTGAAAAGCCGTGGCATCGGTTTATCATCGTGCAGAAGGCGGATAAGACCGCAGACACGATGGCGTATCTGAAAAATCTGTGCGGCGATCGGTACAATCTTGACCGCAGCTGGTCGGAGGGTATTGAAATTCATTCGCTCGACAGCGGTAAGGGAGAACTGATCCCGGCAATGCTGGAGCTGCTTGCTGCTGCGGGAAATCCGATTCATACCACCGTTGCCGTCGGCGATTACGAAAACGACGTTTCGATGCTGCGGTATGCCGACATCGCCTATGTCGTGGACAACGCCATCGACGAGGTCAAGGCTGTTGCCGACCGCATTACGGTGCACCATGACGATCACGCGCTTGCGCATATCATTGCCGATCTGGAAAAGGAAGTCAATGAAACCTATGGAAATCAGTAAAAAAACTTGGCTGAAGCTTTTAGGACTTGTATCGGCGGCATTGCTGATCGGATTCGGTCTGCAGCACGTCGATGCGGTTCTGTCCGGGATTTCTGCGGTGTTTGCGGTGCTGTCGCCGATCTTTCTCGGCATCTGCATTGCGTTCCTCGTCAACGTTCCGATGCGTCCGCTGGAAATGCTTTGGAACAAGCTGTTTCTCCGCCATCCCAAGGCAGGGCGCGGGAAGCTTCGCACGGCTTTGCGGCGACCGATCTGTATGATCGTTTCTCTGCTTCTGATCGCAGGGCTGCTTTGTGCCGTTGTCTTTATGCTGATTCCGCAGCTTGGAAAAGCGTTCGGGGACTTTGCCGCCATGCTGCCCGAGTATCTGCGTAAACTGGAATCGCTTTGGGGAAAAGCACAGGCGATGCTGGACGATTTCGGCTTCGTTCTGCCCGACTTTGCCATTGACGTCACAAAATGGAACACGGATACGATCTTCGGCACGGTAAAGAATTTCTTTACGCAGTGGGGCGGTCATATTCTCGACACCACGGTATCCATTACCGCGACGGTGTTCTCGGGTGTGTTCAACGTGGTGTTGGCGCTGGTGTTTTCCATTTATATGCTTGCACAGAAGGAACTGCTCTGCGGACAGATCAAGCGGATCCTGCGGGCACTCTGCTCCGAAAAACGGGTGGAGATGCTGGTATCCTTTGCCGATCTCGTCAATAAGACGTTTACCAACTTTATCACGGGACAGCTGACGGAGGCGGTTATCATCGGTGTGCTTTGCGGCATCGGTATGACGCTGCTTCGTATGCCGTATGCGTTTGTCGTTTCGGTCATCGTCGGCTTTACTGCGCTGATTCCCGTATTCGGTGCATACGTCGGTACCGGTATCGGTGCGTTTCTGATCCTGCTTGCAGAACCCGTGAAGGCGCTGTGGTTTGTCGTCTTCATCATCGTACTCCAACAGCTGGAGGGCAATCTCATCTATCCGCGTGTGGTCGGTAAATCGGTCGGTCTTCCCGGGCTGCTCGTGCTGGCGGCGGTCACCGTCGGCTCCGGCGTAGGCGGTATTCTCGGTATGCTGCTTGCCGTTCCCGTATGCTCGGTCATCTTTACCGTTTGTGCACAGGCGGTGGACGCACGCCTTGCAAAAAAGGAATTAGGTGATCCCATATCGCAGACCGTCACCATAACTTCTGTTGAAACGTCGGAAGAGCCTTTGGCAATGGAGGAAAAGCCTGCTGTCGTCACTATACAGCGAACCTCTCAAAAGAAGAAAAAGAAAAAATAAATTCCCATATATATCCCAAACAGAAAGGACACACTCATGGATTTAAAGAATTTTTTACTTGACGTCAAGGAACATGCCATCACGCACGGTTCCATCCCGTTCTGGAGCTGGAACGACAAGCTGGAGGAAGAAGAACTGCGCCGTCAGATCAGACTGATGCATGACCTCGGCATGAACGGCTTCTTCATGCACGCACGCGGCGGTCTTGAAACCGAGTATCTCAGCGATGAATGGTTTGACTGCATCGATGCCTGCGTTGACGAAGCACGCAAGCTTGGCATGGAAGCATGGTCCTACGACGAAAACGGCTGGCCCTCCGGCTTTGCAGGCGGCAAGCTGCTGGAAGACAAGAAAAACCACGCAACCTATCTCAAATACGAAAAGGTTGATACCTATCCCGCAGTTCTTGCAAACGTGCTCGGCGTTTACACGCTCGTTGATGGCAAGCTGACCCGCGTTTCTGCTCCCGTTGACGGTATTTCCGAATACCACGTCATTCTTCAGGCGTGGGACGAATCGTACGTCGATACGCTCGATCTGGAAATTACGAAAAAGTTCCTCGTTGAAACGCACGACGAATACAAGAAGCGCGGCAATCCCGACGATTTCGGTCACGCAATGCCCGGCTTCTTCACCGACGAGCCGCAGTATTACCGCTGGGGTACCGTCTGGAGCGATAAGATGCCCGCAGAGTTTGAAGCGGCATACGGCTATAACGTCTTTGACTTCCTCCCTGCGCTGTTCATCGACTTTGACGGCGACAAGGAATTCCGCTACGACTATTGGAAGCTCTGCCACAAGCTGTTCATCAACCATTGGATCAAGCCGGTCTATGATTGGTGTGAAGAAAACGGATGCCGCCTGACCGGTCACGCCGTCGAGGAGACTTCCCTTGCTGGACAGATGATGTGCATCGGCGGTGTTATGCCGTTCTATGAATACGAGCACATCCCGGGCATTGACTATCTCGGACGCGGTCTGACCGATGACGTTGCACCCAAGCAGCTCGGTTCTGCCTGTGCACAGCTCGGCAAGAAGAAGACGCTTTCCGAAATGTTCGGCTGCTGCGGCTGGGACGTTACGCCCACTGAACTGAAGCGCATCGCAGAGCTGCAGTATGTCGGCGGTGTCAACATCATGTGTCAGCACCTGTATGCATACTCCATCCGCGGTCAGAGAAAGCGCGACTATCCCGCAAACTATTCCGAGCATCTGCCGTGGCAGGAAAAGATGAAGGAGTTCAACAACTACTTCAACAACCTCGGTTATATGCTGTCCCTCGGTGAGGAATATGCCAATACGCTCGTCATTCATCCCGTACATGCGGCTTATCTGACCTACAAGCGCGGTCCTGCATACGAATCCATCAAGGTCGTCGAGGATGCATTCCACGCGCTGTCAAACAAGCTGTCGCATGCACAGATTCCCTATCACTGGGGCGATGAGTGCATGATGGCGAAGATGGGCGCGGTTGAGGGCAACAAGATCCGCGTCGGTCTGTGTACTTATGATTACGTCGTCATTCCGTCCTTTGATACGATCGATGCAACGACCGTTGATCTGCTCAAGGAATTCCTTGCAAACGGCGGTAAGGTCTGGTGCTACGGCGATCTGCCGACCAGAATTGAGGGCAAGAAGGCAGACCTTTCCTGGCTGAAGTCTACGACGACCTTTGAGGAAATCGAAGCTGCTGCCGAGGTCAAGCTGAACGCCGCAAACCGTGAAGGCTTCCGCCAGATGATCCGCAACACGAATTCCGGCAAGCTCGTTTACGTCGTCAACCTTGGCAATGAGGCTGTCAACGGCGCGGCAATTACCGTTGAGGGTGTCAAGAACATGGTTGAGATCGATCTTGATACGCTGGAAGCAAAGCCCGTCTGCGGCAAGGCAGAGAACGGCAAGTTTATCATCGGTGCAGACTTTGCGTATTCCGAAGCGCACCTGTACGTCGAAAGCGATGAGATCGCGCCGGTCTGTGCATGCACGTGCAAAAAGGTATCCGCAGATCCCATCGTACTCGATGCTCCGTACACGCTTGCTGAGCTGCCCGAAAACCAGCTGACCATTGACCATTTTGCGATCTCCTTTGACGGCGGCAAGACCTATTCCGAACAGAGACCGCTCGAATGTATCCGCGACAGACTGCTCCGCGACAAGTACAAGGGTGCGGTTACGCTGAAGGCGGTATTTACCGTGGATAAGCTTCCCGCATCTCTGAATCTCGTCACGGAACCGCTTGCAGGTGCGGCTTATACCGTCAACGGACAGCAGATCACCGTCGGCGGCGATTGGTGGCTCGACCGCTCGTTCCGCACGACCGATATTCTGAACTACATCAAGACGGGTGAAAACGAAATCACCGTTTCCTTTGACTACTGGCAGCGCGATTACGTTTACTACGTCCTCTATGCAGGCGTCAGCGAATCTCTGCGCAACTGTCTCGTCTTTGACACCGAAATCGAATGTATGTATCTGACGGGCAACTTTGCGCTGAAGACCTCCGATTCCTTTGAGGATTCCGTCAAGAGCAGCTGTATCTACAACGATACCTCCTTCGTTATCACAGCACAGGATCAGATTCCGTTTGACGCATCCAACGTCGTCAAGTGCGGCTATCCGTTCTTTGCAGGTACGATGACGCTCAAGACCTCCTACAATTACAAGGCTGGTATGCCGACCATGCTCTATGTCGGCGGCAGATACGCCATTGCAGAGGTTTCTGTCAACGGCAAGAACGCAGGTATGCTGATGTTCACCGACCGCATTGATCTTTCCGACTTCCTGTCTGAAGGTGAAAACACGATTACGGTTGCGCTGACCAACTCCAACCGTAACCTGCTCGGTCCGCACCACGGTCACGATCCCGAACCTTGGGGTGTCGGTCCCGGTACGTTCTCGATGGAAAACGGCTGGGATGAGAACAACAACTGCGGCGCATACGTCAACCGCTATTCCTTCGTTCGTTTCGGTATTGATGCGTAAGAGGGGATGAACGCATATGTCTATCCGACTTGCACAGATCTCCGATCTTGACGACATCAATTCCCTGCTCTATCAGGTAGCGACGGTTCACCACAACGGCAGACCCGATCTCTTCCGCGCAGGATGCAAGAAATACACCGATGAGGAGCTTTGTATCCTCATCGAGCAGGAGCAGAATACCCGTCCGATCTTCGTTTACGAGGAGGACGGGCGGGTACTCGGCTATGCGTTCTGTATGCTTTTGGATTATTCCGAGGAGCACGTGCTTGCGCCGATCAAGTCGCTCTACATCGACGATCTCTGTGTCGACGAGAACTGCCGAGGCAAGCATATTGGTACGAAGCTGTTTGATTTTGTGAAATCCTACGCAGGGGAAATCGGCTGTTACAACGTGACCCTGAACGTCTGGGCGTGCAATCCCACCGCAATGAAGTTTTATGAAAAGTGCGGAATGCAGGTGCAGAAAATGGGAATGGAGACTGTTCTGTAAAACCCAATAAACAAAAGAAAGCATCCGAATGGAGAACGATCTTCATTCGGATGCGATATTTATATGGAAATTACAGCAGCTGAATACCGTTTTCGCGGCAGATCTTCAGGTCTTCATCGCTCCAGGCGGAAGCCTGAACCTCGCCGACGTGTGCCTTGCGCAAAAAGAACATACACATACGGGACTGACCGATACCGCCGCCGACCGTGTAGGGCAGCTTGCCTTCCAGCAGAGCCTTCTGGAACGGAAGCTCTGCACGCTCGGAGCAGCCGCGGATGGCAAGCTGTTTGAGCAGTGTTTCTTCGTCAACGCGGATACCCATGGAGGACAGCTCGAGAGCAATGTCGAGCACGGGATAGTAAACGATGATATCGCCGTTGAGCGACCAGTCGTCGTAGTCGGGCGCACGGCCGTCGTGCGGCTCACCCGATTTCAGTGCACCGCCGATCTGCATGATGAAGACGGCACCCTTTGCCTTTGCGATGTTGTATTCGCGTTCCTTGGGTGTGCAATCGGGATACAGATCTTCCAGCTCCTGCGCCGTGATGAACGTGATCTCCTCGGGCAGAATACAATCGGAGAACGCATAGTCCTCGGCGATGTAGCGCTCGGTATGACGGATGGAGCGGTAGACACGGCGAACCATGCTCTTGAGCGTGTCCACGTTGCGTTCATCCTTGTGGATGATGCGCTCCCAGTCCCACTGGTCAACGAAGACGGAGTGCAGGTTGTCGGTATCCTCGTCGCGGCGGATGGCGTTCATGTCGGTGTACAGACCCTCGCCGTGACGGAAGCCGTAATGACCGAGTGCCCAGCGCTTCCACTTTGCAAGCGACTGAACGACCTCGACCTCATAGGAAAGCCCCTTGATGTCAAAGCTGACGGGACGCTCCGTGCCGCTCAATGTGTCGTTCATACCGCTGCTGCGGTCGACGAACAGAGGCGCGGATACACGGGTCAGATTGAGCTGGATGGCAAGGTCGCGCTCGAAAAAGTCCTTGACCTTTTTGATGGCGATCTCGGTCTGACGGATATCAAGAAGAGAGCGATAGCCCTCGGGTACTTTTACACTCATGATGAGACTCCTTTGGGAAAAGATTCCTCTGAATAAAGATATACTAATATTATATCACGCAATGCATGAAAATGCAAGACAAATTGCGTGATTTTTGCAATTTTATCGGATTTACGGGGATTTTCCGTGCAAAAAAAAAGACAGCCGCGGAAGAACTCCGGGACTGTCTTTGGGATAGGTCAGTATCAATCGGTTGCGATGGCGCGTGCGTAGTCAGCGATGATCTGTACCGCTTTTTCCGCGCCGAGCTTGGCGTTGTTCAGAACGAGATCGTAGCTGTCAGCCGCACCCCAGCGCTTCTGGGTATAGAAGTTATAATACTTTGCGCGCTTTTTATCGGCTTTGTTGATCATTTCAACCGCCGCTTTTTCGGTGCAGTTCTCTGCTTCCATGATGCGGGAGACGCGGAACGGCAGATCGGCGCGGATGAAGACGTTGAGAATCGGAGATGCGTCCTTCAAAATCGAATCGGCACAGCGTCCGACGAACACGCACGCACCCTCCTTTGCCTTTGCGCGGACCAGATCGGTCTGTGCGATGAAGAGCTTGTCATTCAGCGGGAGATTCTGCTGCGGCTGATAAGCATTGCCCGGAATGCTGCCGGCAGAAACGGCGTAGAGAAAGCTGTTGGTTGCAGTTTCGTCCACGTGGGAGAAGACCTCTGCGGACATACCGCTTTTCTGTGCAGCGAGCACGATCAGCTCTTTGTCGTAGCAGGGGATGCCCAGCGTTTGTGCGAGAAGCCGTCCGATCTCATGTCCGCCGGAGCCGAACTGACGGCCGATGGTGATAATAGTATTCATAATGATGACCGTAACTTTCGTTTATCGAAAGCTTCCTTTCTTTGAATTTTGACGGTATGTATCAGATACCCGGTTTTGCAATGATGATTTCCGTGCCCTTTTCCTGTGCATTGCGGGAAAGCTCGGGCGGCAGATCACGGTTTGTGATGATGGCATCGACGTCTCCGACGTCTGCGAAGGTATACGGAAGGCTCTTGTCGATCTTGGAGCTGTCCATCAGAAGAACGACCTTGCGTGCCTTTTTGATAATCAGCTGCTTGAATTCACATTCGGAATAGTTACCGCAGGTGAATCCGTTTTCTGCGGTCAGACCCGACGGGGTCAGAAAGGCGATATCAATGTTGATATCCTCCATATAGCGCATGGCCTGTGTGCCCGAGACGGAGATATTGTCGCGGTTGATCATGCCGCCGACGATGTTGACGATCGGCATATTTTTCTTGAGCAGCTCCAGCGCGACGTTCGGACCAGACGTGGTGATGGTCAGACGTTCGTCGTTGATGGCGTTGACCAGCTTCAGAATCGTGGTACCGGAATCGAGGAAGATCGATCTTCCCGGCTCGATCATTTCGGCTGCCCGCATTGCGATGGCTTCCTTTGCCGCAGAATTGGCGTGAAGACGGAGATTGAAGGATTCTTCCAGTGATGTCGTAATGAATTTCATGGAACGCGCACCGCCGCGTACCTTGATGCATTCTCCCTGTGATTCGAAATATTCAATATCACGGCGCAGCGTCATACTTGAAAGCTCCGGGAAGCGTGCGGTCAATTCTTTTAATGATACAAACGGCTGCTCGGAAAGCATGTCCTGTATAATTTCACGTCGTGTATTTCCCATTTTCAGTCGTGATCCTTTCTTAAATGATTCATCTGTTATATTATATCATGGAAAAAACAAGATTGCAAGAACTTTCGCATTATTTTATGATGTGAAGTTTGTAACAACATAAAAATTATGGAAATTTTCTTTTTGTATTGACATTTTCACAAAAATATGGTATCATATATAATAATATATCCTTTTAAGGAGCATCGGAAATGAAGATGGATCGTATTGGTGAACCGAAGAATTTCACAGTACGGCGCGTGCTTGAAAAACGCGGCGGTGTTCATCCATGTCCGAATGTAAAAGCTTCCGGCGGCAAGGCGGCAGGCGGTATCGGTGCGTCACTACGGTGATGGCATGCGTATGCGCGGCGGCAGCTGACCGGTGTTTTTTTATATCACATCAATCATACCCATTCACAATACAGCGACAGTAAAGGAGAAATACGATGGTAAACGCAAATGCATCCGAAAAATTCGTAAAAGAAGGAATCACTTTTGACGACGTGCTTCTGATTCCCGCACGCTCCGAGATCGTGCCGAAAATGGTTACGCTCGGTACCCGCCTCACCAAGAAAATCACGCTGAATATCCCGATGATGAGCGCGGCAATGGACACCGTTACAGAATCCGCTATGGCAATCGCAATGGCGCGTGAAGGCGGTATCGGTATCATCCACAAGAATATGCCCGTAGAGCGCCAGGTGGAGGAAGTCATCCGCGTTAAGAGAAGCGAAAACGGCGTTATCACCGATCCGTTCTATCTTGCCGCTGACAATACCGTTGCAGAAGCAGATGCCCTGATGGCAAAGTACCGCATTTCCGGTGTACCGATCTGCGATGAAAACAAGAAGCTCGTCGGTATCATCACCAACCGCGATATGCGTTTCCTGACCGATTATAATATGCCGATCGGCGACGTTATGACCCGTGACAACCTCGTTACCGCTCCCGTTGGTACCGACCTCGTCAAGGCTCGTGAAATCCTTTCTCATCATAAGATCGAAAAGCTGCCGCTCGTTGACGAAAACGGTATTCTCCGCGGTCTGATCACCATCAAGGACATTCAGAAGGCAACCAAGTATCCGAACTCCGCAAAGGACGAGCGCGGCAGACTGATCGTCGGTGCGGCAATCGGCGTTACCTCCGATGTCGTTGAACGTGCAGGCAAGCTGCTGGAAGCCGGTGCTGACGTTCTCGTTCTCGACTCCGCGCACGGTCACTCCAAGAACATCATCGACTGCGTTGCAAACATTAAGCGCGTTTATCCCGATGCACAGCTGATCGCCGGCAACATCGCAACGGCAGCAGCTGCGGAAGATCTGATCCTCGCAGGCGCTGACGCTGTCAAGGTCGGTATCGGCCCGGGTTCCATTTGTACCACCCGTGTTGTCGCAGGTATCGGTGTTCCCCAGATCACCGCAGTTTATGACGTCGCGTGCGTCGCACAGAAGTACGGCGTTCCGGTCATCTCCGACGGCGGTATCAAGTATTCCGGTGATATGGTCAAGGCGCTTGCCGCAGGTGCGGACGTCCTCATGATGGGCTCCCTGTTCGCAGGCTGTGAAGAATCTCCCGGAGAAATGGAAATCTACCAGGGTCGTTCCTTTAAGGTCTACCGCGGCATGGGCCCTCACGCTGCGATGGAAAAGGGCGCCAAGGACAGATACTTCCAGGAAGGCAACAAGAAGCTCGTTCCCGAAGGCGTTGAAGGCCGCGTCCCGTTCAAGGGTCCCGTCTCCGATACCATTTACCAGATGCTCGGCGGTATCCGCGCAGGTATGGGCTACTGCGGATGCGCAACGATTCCCGAACTGCAGACCAATGCACAGTTCATCAAGATTTCCTCCGCAGGTCTGCGTGAATCTCACCCGCACGACATCAAC
>JAZQWK010000161.1:0-4272 GCA_045632325.1 Eubacteriales bacterium | reverse complement strand
GTTCCGGCGTAAAAGATAATCTGCCTGACGATCTCGATCTTGGCGGACAAACCGTTCGCTTCATGGTTCGCGCAGGTGACCTTGATACCTCCTCTGAATTTATCGCAGAGGCGACGAACGGCGAAATTGTAAACGACGCCGTATTTGCAAGAAATCAGGCGGTAGAGGAACGGCTGAACGTCGAAGTTGCGTATATCCAGGCGGCACTTGAGCGTCACAGCGCATTTTCGGCAGATATCCGCAAGTCCGTTATGGCAGGCTCCGACGATTTTGAGCTCGTTGCAAACGGTCTTTACGATACGATTCCGCTGACCATGGAAGGTATGTTCCTTGATCTGCTCTCGCTCGACTATCTCGATTTCGAACAGCCGTGGTGGAACAGTACCTTCTTTGAAATGACGGAATTCAACGGCAAAAACTATCTTGCACTCGGCGAGCTTTCCCAGACGATGATTTCCGGTACGTTCAGTATGTTCTTCAATAAGACCATGTTCAAGGAGTTTTATCCGGACGATCCGTCTCTTTATGAAACCGTCAAGGCAGGGGAATGGACGCTGGAAAAGATGATCTCGTACTGTACGCCTCTCTACCGTGACCTCAACGGTAACGGTCAGGCAGACGAGTTTGACCAGTACGGTCACTTCTTTACCGATACCAAAACGCTGGCGGCAGACTCCTTTACCGGCGGTGCCAATATCAGCCTGATCCTCAAAAACACGGACGGCTCGTATTCCTTTGGCGGTATCAACGACCGTGCGGCTAAATTCTACGAGTTGATGGACAAATTGCTTTTTGAAGACAACAATACGTGCCGTACACCCGATAACAACGAAGACGTCTTCAATACGATGAAGAACGGACAGACCATGTTTGCAACGTGGATGCTGACGGGCGTCAACTATCTGCGTGACATGGAAGACGACTACGGTATCATCCCGATGCCCAAGCTCGACGAGTCGCAGGATTCCTACACGTCCTACTGTCACGACGGTTCCTCCGCATTCGGTATTCCCGCAACGGAAAACGATCCCAATACCGCCGCCGCACTCCTGGAAGCAATGGCAGCAGAGACTTACCGTGTCGTTACACCTGCGTATTTTGAAACGGCACTCAAGGGCAAATATTCCCGTGACAATGAAACGTCCCAAATGCTCGATATTATCGTTGAGGGCGTTTATCTTGACGTCGGATATATCTTCGGCAGCAGTGCGGGACATCCGATCGACAGAATGCGTACCGTATTCTCCTCGTCTACGCAGTGTGAAAAGGCAATTTCCACGATGACCAAGGGTGAAAGCACCTATCTGAAGATGATGCAGAAGATCGTCGATAAATACGACGCACTGGATTGATACGAAAAAAGAAACTTACCGTGCCGCAAATGAGATTTTTTCTCTCTGCGGCACGGTTTTTTGCTCGATTTCTCCGATAACTCTTTACAAAATCAAGAATATCGGGTATAATAATAGTATTCTGATTATCAAAAGAGAGGTTACTTCCATGTCTGAAAAGAAAACTCTTCACATCATCCCGCACTCCCATTGGGACAGAGAATGGTATCTGCCCTTTGAGACGCACAGAACGCGTCTTGTCAAGCTCTTTGACACACTCATCGAGCTGATGGAAAAGAATCCCGATTATACCTATTACCACATGGACGGTCAGTTTGTCGTCATCGAAGACTATCTGGAAATCCGTCCGCAGATGAAGGATCGTCTGCTCGCACTCGTCAAGGCTGACCGCATTCAGGTCGGTCCCTGGTACATTCTGCAGGACGAATATCTGACCTCCGGTGAAGCAAACGTCCGCAATATGCTCTATGGTATCAAGCTCTGTAAGAATTTCGGTGCAGATCCCGTCATGTCCGGCTACTTCCCGGATGCGTTCGGCAACATCTCCCAGGCTCCGCAGATCCTGCGCGGCTTTGACATTGACAACGCCATCTTCGGACGCGGCTTGAACGATATGGGCGCTGACAACGTCGTCGTCAAGCAGAACGGTATCACAAAGAGTGAAATGCTGTGGCAGTCGCCCGACGGCTCTGAGGTCATCGGCGTCATGTTTGCAAACTGGTACTGCAACGCGATGGAACTGCCGACCGACAAGGAAGCACTTGCCGCAAAGATTGAAAACGTCGTCCGCGGTGCAGAACGCTTTGCGACCACACCCGAGCTGCTCGGTATGAACGGATGTGACCATCAGCCCGTGCAGGTGGACTTGACCGAAGCGATCGCACTTGCAAACGAAGTACAGGACGAAGTCCTCGTCAAGCAGTCCAACTTCAAGGAATACGTTGAACTCATCCGCGGCTACCGCGATCAGCTCGTTCCGTATCAGGGCGAAATCGCAGGTCAGCTGACCACGGGCCGTTGTCTGCTCATCAACACCGCTTCCTGCCGTATGGACGTCAAGCAGGAAAATCAGCGCGTGCAGAACCTGCTCGAACGCATCGCAGAACCGCTGAATGCTTATACATTCATGTACGGCGACAAGTACGATAACGACTACTATCTGTATGCATGGCGTATCCTCATGCAGAACCACCCGCACGACTCCATCTGCTCCTGCTCGCACGACGATATCTACGACGAAATGATGACTCGCTTCCAGAAGTCCGGCAACACCGCACAGGCTCTGCGCGATGCATCCCTTGACTATCTCGCGGCAAACACCGATACGACCGCAGGTGCGGACAGAAACATCCTCGTCTTCTCCGCAGAAGCAGGCGTCGGTATGACCGAGATCGCAACCAAGGTCGATTTCCCGCTCGGTACGACCGATATGATCCACATTGAAGATATGCAGGGCAACGTCATTCCCGCCGATATCAAGGCCCTTGGAAAGACCTTTACCTACACGCTTCCCGACGATCGCTTCCGTCAGCCGACGTTCGTTGACCGCTTTGAAGTCAAGATGCAGATTCCCGCAGACGGCTTCATCGGTACGAGACTGTTCAAGGCTGTTTCCGGTGCTGCGGAACGCAAGACTGCGGTTACCTATGAAAACGGTGTTCTTGCAAACGGCAAGCTGTCCGTTGCGTTTGCTGAAAACGGTTCCTTTACCGTGACCGATCTTGCAAACGGGCGTGTTGTCGGTCCGTGCAATGTCTTTGAAGACGTCAAGGACGGCGGTAATACCTACAACTTTGAACCTGTCGAAGGTGACGTCGCCCATCTGACCGACAATGCAAAGGCTGAATACGCGGTTTCCGTCGGTGCATACGGCATTACCGTTACCGCAAATATCAAGACCGAACGCTGCGACATCTCCGCTGCTGTCACGCTGACCGAAGGCTCTGACCGCGTTGACGTCAAGACCACCGTTGACAACCGCGGCGAAGACCACCGTATCCGTGCGCTGTTCTATAACGACGTTCAGACCGACGTTGTTTACGCTGCCGGTCAGTTTGACCTCGTTGAACGCAATATCAAGCCGGCAGAAACCTGGATCAATCCGTTCAACACCCAGCGTGCAGAACAGTTTGTCCAGCTGCGTGATGCGCGCGGCGGCTTCATCTGCGCACACCGCGGCTTGAACGAATACGAAATTCTGCTGGACGGCCGCAACACGATGGCACTGACGCTGCTGCGCTCGGTTGGTGAAATCGGTGACTGGGGTGATTTCCCGACGCCGAAGGCACAGTGTATCGGCAAGTATACCCTTGAATATGCGCTGATTCCGTTTGCGGATGCGGGCAGAGAAGCGGCAGTTTCCTCTGCATACGTCTATGCATCCAACGCACTGTCTGCTGTCGATACCGATAACCACGCAGGCTCTATGCCCGCAGAAAACGTCATGGTTTCGCTTTGCGATCCGATGCTCCGTCACGCCGCTCTCAAGTGCGCAGAAGACGGAGAGGGTCTCGTTCTGCGCCTTTACAACGTCGATGACAAGGCTCGCACGACCACGATGACGTTCGCATCCACCGTCAAGGCTGTTTATGCATCCGAGCTTGACGAACGCATCGGTGAAGTGCTTGCTATGGACAACGGCTCCGTTACCGTAACCGTTCCCGCAAAGAAGATCGTCACCTATCGCCTTACCGTTTGATTTGCATATTTATTTCTCGCCTCGCAGACAGGTATCTGCGGGGCGGATTTTTATGCGGATATGTTAATTTTTTAATTAAAGCGGGATACATTGACAAGTCGAAAAAAATGTGGTACAATGGGTACAGAATTTAAAATGGGGGAATATGGTACTTTCCTTCGATATTTTTGTTTGTAAAATGCTGTTTTAGACGATATTTCAGAAAGGATGCGTTTTCGGACG
>JAZQWK010000160.1:0-2363 GCA_045632325.1 Eubacteriales bacterium | reverse complement strand
GCAGGCTACGTCCGCGTCCGCGTTGACGGCTCGATGTATGAGCTGTCCGAGGAAATTGCCCTTGATAAAAACATAAAACACACCGTTGAAATCGTCGTTGACCGTCTGATCATGAAAGACGACATCCGCTCCCGGCTGTCCGACTCTGTTGAGGCGGCGCTGCATCTGACCGACGGCAATCTGATCATTTCCCTGCCCGAGCCACCCGACGGTTATGAGGAAGAGCTGTCTTTCTCGCAGAGCTATGCCTGTGAGGAGCACAATTTCTCCATCGGCGAGCTTGCTCCGCGCATGTTCTCGTTCAACAATCCGATGGGTGCGTGTGAGCACTGTGCAGGTATCGGCGAAATGCGCGTCATCAATCCCGATAAGGTCATTCCCGACAAGGAGCTTTCCCTTGCCGACGGCGCAATCAACGTCAACGGATTTAAGTCGCTGGAGGACAGCACCTGGTCGCGTCCGATCTTCGATGCGGTCGGCGCAAAATACGGCTTTGATCTCAAAACGCCAATCAAGGACTACTCCGAAAAAGCGCTCAATGCGCTGCTTTGGGGTACGGGTGCGGAAACCTACGACATCACGCGCTCTTTTGATCTGCGCACCCAACGCAAGGAAATGCGCTGGGAAGGTGTCATTGCCAAAGTAACCGAGCGCATGAACTGGGAAAAGTCCGATTATTACGACCAGTTTGTCGATGACACACCGTGTCCGAAGTGTAAGGGCAAGCGTCTGAATCCCGCTGTCCTTGCGGTCACCGTCGGCGGCAAAAACATCGACGATTTCTGTTCTCAGTCCGTCTCCGAAGCGCTTTCCTTTGTCAACGGTCTGCATCTGACCGAAACGGAATCCCAGATCGCCGCGGAAATCCTCAAAGAAATCCGTGCGCGTCTCGGCTTTCTCGTCAATGTCGGTCTTGATTATCTGACCCTCTCGCGCCGTGCAGGAACGCTGTCGGGCGGCGAGGCACAGCGCATCCGACTGGCAACGCAGATCGGCTCGTCGCTGATGGGTGTGCTCTATATTCTTGACGAGCCGTCCATCGGTCTGCATCAGCGCGACAACCACAAGCTGATCGAAACGCTGCAAAATCTGCGCGACGTCGGCAACTCGGTCATCGTCGTTGAGCATGACGAGGAAACGATGCTGTCCTCGGACTACATCGTCGACATCGGTCCCGGCGCAGGTATCCACGGCGGCGAGATCGTCGCGGTCGGTACTCCCGAGGAAATCATGGCAAACACCGCATCGATCACGGGTGATTACCTCTCCGGCAGAAAGCGCATCGCCGTTCCCGAGGTGCGCCGTGCAGGAAACGGAAAATCCCTCCGCGTCGTCGGTGCCAAGGAAAACAACCTCAAAAACGTCACTGTGGACTTCCCGCTCGGGCTGTTTCTGTGCGTCACGGGCGTTTCGGGGTCGGGCAAATCGTCACTGGTCAATGCGATTCTCCACCGCGCGCTGGCAAAAGAACTGAACGGCGCGATCACCTACCCCGGCAAACACACCCGCATTGAGGGCATCGACGCACTCGATAAGGTCATTTCCATCGACCAAAGCCCGATCGGACGTACCCCGCGCTCCAATCCCGCGACGTACACGGGTCTGTTCACCGAAATCCGCAATCTGTTTGCGCAGACGATTGAGGCCAAAAAGCGCGCGTATACCGCAGGACGCTTCTCGTTCAACGTCAAGGGCGGTCGGTGTGAAGCGTGTGAAGGCGACGGCGTGAAATGCATCGAAATGCACTTCCTTCCCGACGTTTACGTCACATGCGATGTCTGCAAGGGCAAGCGCTACAACCGCGATACGCTCGCATGCACCTACAAGGGCAAGAGCATCGCCGATGTACTGGATATGTCGGTCGAGGAAGGTCTGACGTTCTTTGCGAGTATTCCGCGCATTGCAAACAAGCTGCAGACACTGTACGACGTCGGTCTTGGCTATATCAAGATCGGTCAATCATCCACAACGCTGTCGGGCGGTGAGGCACAGCGCGTCAAGCTGGCAACCGAGCTTTCCCGCCGCGCAACGGGTCGAACCGTTTATATCCTCGACGAGCCGACAACGGGTCTGCATGCCGCCGACGTTGCAAAGCTGATCGACGTTCTGCAGAGACTCGTCGACACCGGCAACTCGGTCATTGTCATTGAACACAACCTCGACATGATCAAAACTGCCGACTATATCATTGACCTCGGACCCGAGGGCGGTGACGGCGGCGGTACGATCGTGGCCACAGGTACGCCCGAGGACATTGCCGCAAATCCCGATTCCTACACGGGACAGTATCTGCGCATGATGCTGGAGCGGGATGCCAAGCTGCAATCCATGCAGAGCGAATCCTGATCGGGGATTCGGAAAGG
>JAZQWK010000159.1:0-11079 GCA_045632325.1 Eubacteriales bacterium | reverse complement strand
GTTATGAAATTATTCAAACTTTTGGCACTCGTCCTTGCTTTCATAATGGTTGCATCCTGTATAGTCAGTGCAGGGCAGTTTGACGATGTGTTTGAGAATCTTACTTTCACTGAATACGCCCGGTATGAAGATGGAACACTTGAGGCGGTTCAGATGCGAGCATTTGCAGTTGATCCCAACGGCAAGTACTACTACTGCGGTTTGCTCGATGGCGGTGATCCCGCCATTATTCCCACTGTTTATCAATTCGATGTTGCTACCGGTGATCCGGTCAGTTCGTATCAATTTGATAAAAACGAAGATGAGGGCGCGTTCATCAAGGCAATAGCTGCTGATGACCGCGGATATGTCTATATGGGTGTTGCCAACGAGGCAAATGATGGCGCTGTTTACTTTGCAATCTGCGACGAAGACTGTTTGACCGAAATCAAATGGGTCAAGATCGAAATCGAAGGTAAAGTGGGTGTCAACGGTGCTGCTGTTTGTCAGATTGGCGAAAAGTACTACCTGTACTTCGTTACTAACTATGATACTGACAGAATTTACTGCTATGATGTTACCGACGTCTATAACCCTGTGCTGAACACCGAGTTCGGCGCAGATGGCAGCAACGGTTATATTGATCTGACCACCGCCTACAGCATCGCGGATGCTAACAACATCGCGATTGATGATGATGGTTACATCTATATCTGTGCAAACACCGGCAGTGGCTCCAAGGGGGACAAGTTGTTCAAAATCACCGCGGATGGTACCGAGATTACTGCAATTGCAGAGATTTCCGAATGTTTCGGTGTTTCTATTCTGGAACATGATTATCTTGCAGTTTGTACTTATGAAGGTGCTGAATCCAAGGTTCATATTCTTAACCGACAGGATCTGACTACGGTTAAAGTTGTTAGTTATGACAATGCAACTAATTTCACACAACTTGGTGTGATTGATAACCGCATCTTTATGGCTAATCAGGGTGCCGATACCGTACTTGTCTCTTCTGAAATTAACTTTACGACTCCCGATGCTCCCGCAACCGCGCTTTTGATTCCGTTTGTCGAATCAGGCGCAATCACAATCGATAGTCAAAAGGATGCAGCATATGAAGATGCGGTTGTATTTGACGTGAATACGCCTCTTGGCGGTGCTTCAAGCGGCGCATCTGCAAAGGCTTCCGCAATGACCAATAACGGTCTGTTGTATCTGTACATCGACGTAACAGACCTCGAAGTGAACGAGCCCTCTGCAGATATGCAGGCAAATGCTCCTTGGAACACCGATTCCTTTGAGTTCTTGTTCCAGACGCACAACGATCGGTTTGACGACGTTCATCAGTTCCGTGTCGATGCTTCCGGATATGCATCTTATTATATGAACGAATCCGGTGATGATTGGGCATACGGCGTGGATGCCAACGAATATTTTGAAGCGTATGACGTTTCTCTTACGGAAACCGGCTATGCTGTCGAAATGTGCATTGACATGAAGCAGTTTGGTGTTTCTGCAAACGAAACGATCGGTATTCAGATGCAGCTCAATGACGTTCTGGATGCCAATCCCAACGAGGTTGGTGCGTTCTATCATCTGTACGGTGAGGCGCACGCGTTTAACACGGAATATTACACCACGGTTTACGTTGGTAATGGTGAGTCCTATACGGCGACGCGTGTAACCAACCACGGCAGCGTTTCACACGTTACCGCCCCCATCACCGTTGACGGCACCAAGGATTCCGCATATGCCGACGTTACCCCGATTGCAGTCAAGTACTATGGCGGTCAGGCTGTTGCAGATATGACGGACGGAAACGCAAATGTCTATCTTGCGACGAACAACGGTCTGCTGTACGTATATGCGGAAATCAACGACACGGACGTCGTTGCACCGACCGAACAGCAGCAGACGGAATGGCCTTGGGCAACCGATTCCTTTGAAATGTTTATCCATTCGGACAATATCTATCAGTTCCGCGTTGACAACACCGGCTGGCCGTCCTTCTATCTGAATTCGTCCGGCGATATTCAGGCTTACGGTCCGGATCATGCGAAGGATTTCTTTGTTTCCTTTGCATCCGGCGAAATGGAAGGCGGTTATACCGTCGAATACTGTATCGACCTCAGAAGCTGCGGCGTTTCCGCCGGCTCCGAGCTTGGCATCAACTTCCAGCTCAACGACCGTGAAAGTGATGATTCGCAGAGAGCCGTCTATAACGGTGCTGCAGGTTCTTGGGACGCACATCTCTACGACAAGATCACCGTTGGTGCGGACGAATTCTACGTCCCATACTTTGATAAGATTCCGGAAAGCTACCGCGGCAACGTCCATAAAACCGATGCGTCCACGATGACGATCGATGCAAAAATGGACGAAGCTGCCTGGATGAACGCACTGCCGATCCAGATCGACACGCTGAACGGCGGTATAGATACCGGAACCAACGGTGCTGCATATCTGCTTTGGGCAGAAGACAAGTGGTATCTCACGGTTGACGTCAACGATGCAGACGTCGTTGCGCCTACCGACGAAGCACATCAGGACCATCCCTGGACGACCGACTCCGTCGAAATCTTCTTTGACTTCGGAAACCAGCACAACGAGCTCGTCAAGCAGTACCGCATTGACTGCGCAGGCTATCCGTCCTATTACGTAGAACGCGGTGCAGATTACGCGTACGGCGATGCTGCAGCTCCTTACTTCGGAGATTACGCCGTTGCAAGAACCGACGACGGTTATATCATTGAAATGTGTATGGATATGGAAGACTACGACCTTATCAACGGTTATGAGATCGGTATCCAGCTGCAGATCAACGATATGACCAAGGACGACCCGAACGGAACCACTGCGGTTTATACCATGTGGTCTTCGATGGCTGCAAGCTCCTGGGACGTTCATGCATATGACTACGTCACGCTCGGCGGTAACGCCCTCGGCACTCTTCCCCGCACGGATTCCAAGACCATGACCGTTGACGGTGACAAGGATGAAGCGTATGCCAACGGCATGAAGTTCACCGTGGATACTTTGGTTGCCGGTGACGATACGGGTGCTTCGGCAGATGCCTATATGCTCACGGATAAGGGTCTTCTGTATCTGTATGCAGAGATTACGGACAGCAACGTCGTTCTCCCCGATTCCGATCTGCAGGCAAACGAGCCTTGGTTTACCGACTCCTTTGAACTGTTTATTCAGGAAACCGACAGCCGACTGATCCACCAGTTCCGTGTCGATAACGCAGGTTACCCGTCTTATTACATTGACGACGATCTCCAGCACGCGTACGGTCCCGAAGCGGCAAGCGACTATTTCAAGGCATACAGTGCAAAGAAGACCGATACCGGTTATGCCGTTGAAATGTGTATTAACCTCAAGAAATTCGCTGTTTCTGCAGGCGAGAAGATCAGTGTTCAGATGCAGCTTAACGAAAGAAACAGTGACGGTTCCCAGTCCTTCTACCATCTGAATGAAGGTGGTTCCTTTGACAGCGCGTGGTACGACGCCGTTGTTGTCGGTGAAGAAGAGAGCTACAGCGGTTTGACCGTTATGCTCGGCTCCAACATCGGCGAGGTTCCTTACGTCAAGCCCGGCAGCATCGTCGTTGACGGCAATTTTGGCCCCGAATGGAGCGATGCACTGACGGTTCAAATCGATCAGCATAACCATGGCAATGCAGACTCCGGCGTACACGGTACGGCATACATGTATTGGACGGATGGTAAGTGGTATCTCTACGTCGACGTCACAGACCCCGTCGTAGCAACTCCGAGCTTGTATAACCAGCAGAATCTGCCTTGGTATACCGACTCCGTCGAAATGTTCTTCGACTTCGGTCACGCACACTCCCAGCTTGTTAATCAGTTCCGTATCGACTGTTCAGGCTACCCGTCCTACTATGTAGAAGGCGGTGAATTCTACGTATACGGCGAGGAAGCAAAGCAGTATTTCGATAAGTACGTTGTCACAAGAGACAGCGAAGGCTACAACATCGAAATGGCGATCAACCTGCGTGAATGGGGTCTGGCATCCGGTGACGAGATCGGTCTGCAAATGCAGATTAACGACGTCATCACCGATGATCCCAATGATTTCCATTCTTGCTGGAACATGGCACAGAGCAAGGATGCAAAATCCTGGGACGTTGATTACTATGACTACGTCACGCTGAAGCCGCTTGAAGAAAAGAAGATTGAAATTCCCGCAGCAGAAGACATCGAAACGCCCTCCGTCAAGGTAGAAGACGCCGTCGTTCAGGGCAGCACGGTCACTGTCAAGGAAATTGACAACGATGCTCTTGCAGGCGTCTTCGATGCACCTGCAGCAGCACCCGACGCAGGTGATGATTCCGGCAGCACGGAAACAACACCCGCAGCTCCCGCAAACACCGTTACCATTGACGTTTCTAACGTCAAGAGTACCGATTCCGACGAAACGGAAAAGGTTCAGCAGGTTACCGTTCCTGCTGCTGTTGTTGATACCATCAAGCAGGCTGCCGAAAGCAAGAACGTGGAAGACGCAAAGCTCGCCGTTCATCTGTCGACCGGTTCCATCATCATCGATAAGACGACGATGGACGTCATCAGCCAGGCAGCTGCAGCCGAGGAAGGCAAGACCACGAGTCTCAGCCTGGTCATCGACGATGCGGAAGACAATCTCAACGAAGTTCAGGAAACTGCGCTTGAAAACGAGATCGTCTTCGGTAAGCTGGCACTCCACATGGAAGTCACCAAGACCGACGACGATGGTATTACCGAAAAAGAGAAGATCAGTGATTTCGGCGGCGGTACCGTTCAGCTCGAGATCCCCTTTGAGATCCCCGAAGGTTATGCAGAAACCGGTTTCACCGTATACTATCTTGAAAAAGACGGCACGCTGACCGCAATGGAAACCCAGTATTCCAACGGTAAGATCACCTGGACGACAGGACACTTCTCCGATTACATCATTCTCTACAAGGAGACTGTTGAAGAAGAAGATCCTATTGAACCCACTCCGGACATCCCCGCAGAGCCTGCTCCGGAAATCCCCAGAGAACCCGTTATCATCGATATCGACAAGATCGTTGAAGAATTCGTGGATAACGTCCGTGATCAGCTGACCAATATCGGTAATCAGACGCAGAAATTCGCCGAAGATACCGGCAATCAGATCATTGACCGCGTCAAGACGATGGCGATTGATTGCGTGAAGAACGCGATCAACGGTCTTGCCCGGGAATGGAACGTTGATCTTCATGCATTGGAAAACAATCTGAAGCATATCTGTGCTATGATGCCGTGATAATACGGTAAATCAATTCCTATAAACTACCGTACCCCCGATGTGTGCAAAACACGTCGGGGGTATTTTACGTAACGTATAATAAGCTGAGAGATATCACAAGATGCGGTTGTTGGGCGCATCTTCGCCGAAAATTCGCCGATGTACTTCCGAACGATAAGGCACTGCTGCCAACCTCCTGCCGCTTCCTCGACGGCATGGAATGGCGCGCGCATGAGGATTGGGATAACATCGACAATCATCCCGACAGCCCGCTGGAGCGCAACATTTATCTCGCAACACAAATGAGCGATATGTGTACCTGCTACTGTATTTTCCCAAGCCGATATCTTCCGATGTTTGAGGGAGATACGTTTGCCAATCTTCACGGCATGGCGGAATATGAAGCACTTTGTGAGCGAGTAAGGGCATTGGTTGTTACAAAGGCAAAGGATGCATGATTCTGCATCCATACGAAAATCAAAGCATCAATCATAGCATCACTCATGCCATCGATCATATTTTCCCTAAAATGATTGATGGCATGAGTGATGCACTATTATAAAATTCCCCCTTTTCAACAGACATGACAATTCATGTACTGCGGAAAAGGGGTATTGTTATATCCAAAATCGATCAGAGTCTGATTCCAAACACGGAATCCAGCACTTCCGGAATTTCTTCATCCGTCAGTGTCTGTTCGGTGACATTCTCGCCCGCAAATACGCGGAAGACGTTGCCGTCGAGCGTCTTTCTGCCGTCGGGCGTTTTGATGGACAGCATGTAGGCAGAGGTAAACGGGGAATCGGGATGCTTTTCGCACCAGAAGGACGGCATGACGTAGTCGATATTCAGCTGCGGTTCCTCGGTGAAGCCGTAGAAGCGGCGCCAAGCACCGTGGTGCAGGTCGGAAATGACCCAGCCGTAGAAATCGTCGCGATCAAGGCGGTAGACCTCGCCGCACTGGTGATCCTCCATACCTTCTACGAACGGCAGCGGATAACGGAATGCAGACTGACCGATGCCCGCATCGCAGACATACTTTGCACCGTCGTCTGCCGTTACGACGAGCACGCGATGGCGGCGCATCGGAATGGTCGTTTCGCCGCGCAGATAACGTGCCATATATTCTGTGACTTCATAGCCAAGTGCACGCAGGAACATACCGAGAAAACCGTTGATCTCAAAGCAGTAGCCGCCGCGGTGACGGGTGACGATCTTGTCGTAAAGATCTGCTTCTTCCAGCGACAGCGGAATTCCCTTCAGAATATCGATATTTTCATACGGAACGGTCTGCGTGAATGCATACTGGATCGCAAACAGAAGGTCTTTGGTCGGGCGAATCTCGTCGGGCGTTGTAAGTCCCAGACGGGAAAAGGTATTGTGAATCATTTCGTTGGTCATCATCGGAGGTTCTCCTTTACAGTCAGTTGAGATTCATACCGTGCGGACATGGCACAGATGAGGCGTTCCACCAGCACATAGCCGTCCACGGGTGAGGATTTCAGGTAAACGTCGGTCTCGGCGCACAGCTTCGTCAGCCTTGTCAGCGTCTCAAGCGGATATTTGGCACAGCCCTGCATCGCAAGCTTCATCGGATAGTCCTTGATGCCGAGCATCCGCATCAGTTCTTCCTTGGAATAGCCGTCAGCCAATCCCTGCTTGACGCGCCACAGCTCGTTGATGGCGGCGGATATCTGGAAAAACAGCGTCATTGCCTCTGTTTTTTCGTTTTTGAGAATCGTATAAACGCGGGTCAGTGCACCGATGTCACGCTCCCGCACCGCATTGCTGACGGCAAAATCGCCTGCGGTATCGGTAGAACAGCAGACCAATGCAACGTCCTCACGGGCGGCAGTGTTCCGATTGTTTGCATGAAGATACGCACACAGCTTCTGCATTTCACACGAAAGTGCGGTCATGGAAAAGCCGACTCGGTCGATCATCGCGTCAATAACATCCTGTGCGGCGGCAATGCCCTCACTTGCAAAGTGCTTTGCACACCACGGCGTCAGCTTTGCCTTGGTCTGCATCGGGAACGGAATGATGTGCATCCCCGCTTTTTCCAAAGCCTTCCATGCCGTACCTCGTGTCTGTGCGTTGTAATCGGTCGGGAATTCTTCCTCCGCACACAAGATCAGTACGGTAACGTACGGGTAATCCTCCAGCGTTTCGAGAACCTCGCAGAATGCCTTCAGCTCTGCCGCCTTCATATCGGGAAACGCAGGCTCCGTAATCTCGATCAGCTTGCCTTCGTTCATGACGGGAAGACCCTCCATCGCGGAGGAGAGATGCGCGGCAAGAGAAAATTCTTCTCCGTCGGACGATTTTTCACTGCCGTTTAAGCGAATGTGATCAAAAAATCCCATGTCGGGGTCGGGAATCACTTTTTTGCGCATCAGGGAGCGATAGTATTCCGACAGATACGATTCGGGACCGCAGAGCAGCCACGCGCCGCCGGGAGCACCGGATGCTTTCAGTGCGTCTTTCAGCGGTGCAAGACGGTCGGGTTCTTTGGTATATGCCATAACAGCGCTCCTTTCTTTTTTTGAGCCTACCTCCGAGAGGAAGCCTTTTATAATATATCATCCCGCTCGGTAAAATACTTCACGCGATGCGCCGCAACACTTTCGACGACACCGATCAAAAGAAACAAACTGAGTGCCGACGATCCGCCGTAGGACAGAAACGGCAGAGTCAGACCGATGACGGGCAGAAGTCCCATGCACATGCCGAGGTTTTCCAGCCCCTGGAAGATAAAGACCGCCGCGGCACCGATGCAGATGTAACTGCCCATATAGCCGCGCGCCCTTGATGCGACCCACAGGATGCGGATCACGAGCAGGACGTACAATAACAGATAGATGCAGACGCCGACAAAGCCTAGCTCCTCGGCAAGAACGGCAAAGATCATGTCGGTGTGGCGTTTGGGCAGCGCACTGGCGGCAGGATTCTGCGACAGTGTGCCCTGCAAATACCCCATGCCCCAAAGGCTGCCGTTTGCAATGGCCTCCTTGGCACGCAGGACCTGGTAGCCGAACCCCTGCGGGTCAGCCTCCGGCGTAAAACCGACCAGAATACGCTGTTTCTGATAGTACGACAGCCGCTCCCAAAGAAAAGGGCTGGCACCGAGCACCAGTGCGGCGCTGATGAGAAAATAACGGAGCTTCACGCCTGCGGCAAACATCATGCACAGGAAAATGAACACAAAAACGAGTGCCGAGCCAAGGTCACCCTGCAATAAGACCAGACCGCATACGATGCCGAAATGCATACACAGCGCGATCAGATGCCCGATTTTATGGAGCTTTTCGCGAACCGTGGCAAGGTGATAGGAAAAGGTGCAGATGAAAAAAATCTTTGCGAATTCCGACGGCTGAATACCGATCGGAAGAAACGAGAAGCGGATCCAGCTTTTATTGGAGCCCTCGCCGGTACCGATGACAAGCGTTGCGGCCAGCAGTGCACAGGTCACAAGGAACAGCGGAATACACAGCTTTTTCAGATAGCGTTCGTAGTCGAGTGCAGACAGCACAGCCATGCCCGTGACACCGAGCAGAACGGCAACGGATTGGATGACGATATACTTGATGCCGTATCCCGTCATCGTCGTATGCACGGCAGAAGCGATGATCACGATGCCAAAGATCGCTAAAATCAAAGCAAAAGCGGCGAGCGGACGGTCGATCTCACCGAGATGCGCACGGATGGAATCCGAGAACGCGGTTGTTCGTTTGACAGGTTTGCGGCGCATCTGCGGTCAGACTCCTTTCTCGTTGTTCGGTGCGGGATCAGTCATTGGGTTCGGTTTCGGCTTCTCCGCGGGTGATTTTGATGGTATAAAGGGTTTCAAACGCTTCGTTTACGAGCGTATCAACGTCAACCTTGGCTTCCTCGCGCTCGACCTTCCAAAGCACGGGCTTGGTGCGCGGATGACGGGGAGTGAAGACGGTACAGCAATCCTCAAACGGCTCAATGGAAATATCAAACGTATCGATTTTGCGGGAAATTTCAATGATTTCTTCCTTATCCATACCGATACACGGACGGAATACGGGCACTTCGGCAAGCACGTTGGTAACGCCGAGCGCTTCCATCGTCTGCGATGCGACCTGACCGAGGCTTTCACCGGTCACAAGGGCACCGCACTTGTACTTTTCTGCGGTTTTGTTTGCAAGGCGCATCATGAAGCGGCGGAGCAGGAGGGTAAAGTAGTCCTCCTCACAGCATTCGTTGATCGCTTCCTGGATCTTGGTCACGGAAATGACGTGCATATGGATTTCGCCGCAGTAAAGAGACATCTTCTTTGCAAGATCAATGACCTTCTCTCTTGCGCGTTCGGAGGTATAGGGGAACGACTCAAAGTGAAGCGCTTCGATCTTAACGCCGCGCTTTGCCATCATATAACCCGCAACGGGAGAGTCGATACCGCCTGACAGCAGCAACAGTGCGCGTCCGGCAGAACCGACCGGCATACCGCCCGCACCCTTATCCTGACCTGCGTGAATGTATGCCGCCGTATCGCGGATCTCGACGCGGACGACGATATCGGGTTCTCTGACGTTGACGCGAAGCTTGGGCAGCGTGGACAGAATGACACCGCCGCAGGCGTCGCAAATTTCGGGAGAGTTGAGCGGAAACGCTTTGTCCGAGCGCTTTGCCTCGACCTTGAAAGTCTTGTACTGCGCAAGCTGTGCGGGTGCCCATGCGCGAATCGCTTCGGCAATGGCATCCATGTTCTTTTCGACCTTCAGCGCACGGCTGACACCGACCAGACCGAAGATCTTTTTGACCTCGTCGTAAGCACCTTCAATGTCGAACGTATCGGTTTTCGGGTCAATGGTAATGGTGGACTGGGAGGCGCGGACCTCGCACGGACCGTACAGGTACATGCGGCGCTTGACCTCGCGATTCAGCATAGATTCAAAAAACTTGCGGTTTGCGCCCTTTAAGACGATTTCGCCGTATTTACAAAGAATAATTTCGTTCATGGTATCGTTTCTCTTTCTGATGTATTGTTAAAGTTCAGGTTCTGCACTGTCCGTCGCCGTTGATGAGATACTTGACGGTGGTCAGTGCCGACAATCCCATCGGACCGCGTGCGTGGAGCTTCTGCGTGGAAATACCGATCTCCGCACCGAAGCCGAATTCGTCGCCGTCGGTAAAGCGGGTGGATGCATTGACGTAGACACACGCCGCATCGACCGCACGCTGGAAGTAGTCCGCATGATGGACGTTTTCCGTGACGATGCACTCGGAGTGCTTGGTGTTATAGCGATTGATGTGGTCAATCGCTTCCTCAACCGAATCGACGATCTTGACCGCAAGGATGTAGTCGTCGTATTCCGTTGACCAGTCCTCCTCGACAGCAGGTGTGCAGTCGGAAAGGATTGTCAGCGTTTTCTCGCATCCGCGAATTTCCACGGGTGTGTGGAAATCGTCAAGTTCTTTTTTCAGCATCGGCAGGAACGTTTCCGCCGTATCTTTATGAATCAGCAGCGTTTCGATCGCATTGCAGACGGACGGACGCTGTGTCTTTGCGTTCATCGTCAGCGTGACGGCCATACCAAGGTCTGCCGATTCATCCACGTACAGATGACAGTTGCCCGCACCCGTTTCGATGACGGGGACGGATGCATTTTCGACAACGGAGCGGATCAATCCCTTGCCGCCGCGCGGAATCAGAACGTCGATCAAACCGCGCATCTGCATCAATGCCGTAGCACTGTCGCGGGAGGTGTTTTCAATCAGACAGACGCAGTTTTCATCAAAACCTGCGTTTTTCAAGCCCTCGCGGAGAGCGGAGACCATCGCGAGATTCGTGTGGAT
>JAZQWK010000158.1:0-7387 GCA_045632325.1 Eubacteriales bacterium | reverse complement strand
ATCAAAGCCATTTGCTGCACCTGATTTTTGTTTGTTTTACTCCGTCCGCAGAGCCTCAACAGGATCCTTCTTCGCGGCAACGCCGGACGGGATCAGACCTGCGATGAACGTTAAGAACATCGAAATACCGACGAGAATGACAGCGGCGACAGGCGGCAGATACGCGTTGAGGATCATAATATCGGTCAGATAATGCACGATGGCGTTGATGGGAATGATCAGCAGCAGCGTCACGCCGATACCGATCGCACCGGCACCGAAGCCGACGATCAGCGTTTCCGCATTGAAGACGCGGGAGATGTCGCGCTTGGATGCACCGATGGCACGGAGAATACCGATCTCCTTGGTGCGTTCGAGAACCGAGATATACGTGATGATACCGATCATGATCGAGGAAACGACGAGCGAGATCGCAACGAACGAGATCAGAACGTAGGAAATCGCATTGATGACCGTCGTGATCGAGGACATCATCAGCGCAACGTAGTCGGTATACTCGATCTTGTCTTCCTCCGCGACGGAATCGTTGTAGGCGGAGATCAGATCGGCGATCGCGTCCTTGTCCTCAAAGGTCGATGCGTAAAGCAGAATCGAGGACGGGTTGTCAAGCGTGATATAGCCGATCTTCTTCAGATTGTCCTCGTAGGTGGAATCAGACCAGACGGCGGGCAGATAGGTCTCAAAGAAGGAAACGTACTGCTCCTCGGTGTAAGGCGTGTTGTCGAGCATCGCTGCAAGCTGGTCGGTCGGGAGCGCGCCGAGCTGTGCCTGAACGCCCTGCGCATACTGTGCGGCAGCCTGTTCCTTGGCACCCTCTGCGGCATAGCCAAACAGCGTCTCGTCGTCCATCTTGGCAATGTATTCTTCAATGGCGGAGGTGTCGTCCATGCCCATTTCCGCAGCGTACGCGGAGATCATCATCTGCTCCAGCGTCGCGCGATCCATCGATGCCAGATACTGTGCTGCGGCGTCGTTCAAGAATTCCTCGGTGGGCGTGGAAGCAATTTCCGTGTAGATTGCAGCCTTTTCGGCAACGGGAAGGGAAGCGAAGTAGTCCTTTACCAGCGCGGTCTTCTCGGATGCGGGCATATTTTCCGCTTCCTCGGTCTTGAAGGGCAGACCCGTGATCGCGTCGGTTGCGGGATCGTCCAGCTGTGCGCGGACAAGCTCGGTGTCGTCGGAGGCTTCAATGACGTGGCGGGTGAGAGCCGTGGTATAACCGATGCCGTCGGAGATCATCGATGCGACCGCGTCGGGATCGGGCTTTGCAATACCGACGATCTTCAGGGGAATCGCCTTGTCGGACTCGTACAGAATGTCAAGACCCGTCTGCGTGTCGGTCAGATTGCGGAACGTGCCGTCTGCGTTCTTCTGATACTGGTCAGCGGTCAGAAGCAGGCGGAAATCCTTACCGCAGATCTCCTCGTAAGACCAGGATGCGAGGTTGTCGGTTGCAATGTCCTCGGCGTAGAACGCGGCTTCCACGATCTCGCGGACTTCCTCGGAGGTCTTCAGACCGAGCGTGTACAGCGTCAGGTCACTGACCTCGTTGCGGGAGGAGATGAACAGCACGACTTCGTCGTAGTTCTGCGGCCACGTACCGTAAACGAGATCGTACTGCGTCTCAAAAATGTCGGAGATGAGCGCACCGTCCTCACCCGGCAGCATTTCGCTCCAGGTGTTCATCGTCGCAAACGCGCCGGAGTTGCTCATGACCATGCTCATACCCTGCTGCTGCTCGTCGGGCATCGCGTAGACGTCGGCGATCAGCTTTTCGGTGTCGCAGAGGATGATGTCGCCGTCGGGATTCTCGGTGTAGACGTTCATGTCAACGGCGTAATTGTACTTGACGGTAGACAGCACGTCGTCAAACGCTTCGTTGGACTGCAGGTGCTCGCGGAACGCACTTAAATTGTTGACGTTGGTATCGACGTTGTTGACGGCGTTCATCAGATCGTAGAGAATGGGGCTGGTATAAACGCGGTCGTAGGTGACGTCCTCCGCGGGTGCTTCCTCGCCGTCGTCAGACGTGTTTGCTGGCGAGACGTTCATCAGGGACGTGACGAGGCTCGTCATATCGACGGATTCCGCCTGCAGCGTGATCGGGTAGGAGGACAGCGTGTCTTCCTGCACGCGGTCGATGTACGCCTGTACGCCCGTGGAGATGGAGAGGATCAGCGCAATGCCGATGATACCGATGGAGCCTGCAAAGCTCGTCAGAACCGTTCTGCCGCGCTTGGTCATCAGATTGTTCATCGACAGGGAAAGGGCAGTGCCGAAGCTCATGGACGGCTTCTTGTCGCGCTTCTTTGCGGCGGTGGGAGCGGCGGTCTGATCTTCATCGGCGTTGTAGGGCGCGGTATCGCCGATCATACGGCCGTCGAGCAGACGAATGATACGGGTAGAATACTGTTGTGCAAGCTCGGGGTTGTGCGTGACCATGATGATCAGCTTTTCCGCGGAAATTTCGCGCAGAATGTCCATGATCTGCACGCTCGTTTCGGAGTCCAGTGCACCGGTCGGCTCGTCGGCAAGCAGAATTTCGGGGTCGTTGACGAGTGCACGCGCGATCGCAACACGCTGCATCTGACCGCCCGACATCTGATTGGGCTTCTTTTTCAGCTGGTCGCCAAGACCGACGCGTTCGAGTGCGTTGATCGCGCGGCGGCGGCATTCTGCCTTGGGGACACCCGAGAGGGTCAGCGCAAGCTCGACGTTGGAAAGCACCGTCTGGTGCGGAATGAGGTTATAGCTCTGGAAGACGAAACCGACGGAGTGATTGCGGTAGGTGTCCCAGTCGCCGTCGCGGAACTCTTTTGTGGAGCGTCCGGAGATGACGAGATCACCGCTTGTATACTGGTCAAGACCGCCGATGATGTTGAGCATCGTCGTTTTGCCGCAGCCCGACGGACCGAGAATGGAAACGAACTCGTGCGGGCGGAAGTCGATGGACACACCGTCCAGCGCCTGTACCGTCGAATCGCCGACGGCATACGTTTTGGTAATGTTCTTTAAGCGAAGCACCGATATGTTCCTTTCTGAAAATCTATGTATTTGAAATTGAATTGCTTATTATTATACACCCAAATCATGAATGAAGTGTTAATTCAATGTGATAATTTAGGGAAAATCAAAGATGACCATATGAACAACCGCATAAATGATTTTGATTGTGAACAGGGCACCGAAAAACAAAAAGACCGCCAATCGGCGATCTTTGTTTGCGGTGATAAAATCAAGCACGAAAACAGACTTACGCGAGAGCGTTGAGCTTTGCGGTAAACTGGCTCTTCTTTCTTGCAGCGTTGTTCTTGTGAAGAATACCCTTAGCGACAGCCTTGTCAATCTTCTTGACAGCAGCCTTATAGGTTTCGCTTGCGAGTGCCTTGTCACCTGCTGCGAGAGCTGCTTCATACTTCTTGATGGAAGTCTTCAGGGAAGTCTTGAACATCTGGTTCTGCAGGGTCTTTGCATCGGTAACGAGAACGCGCTTCTTTGCGGACTTAATATTCGGCAAATCGATTCACCTCCTTCACAGAATGGGCAGCGGTATTTAGCCGCTAAACATTTACTCCTACATTATACCACATCTTTTCGGAAATTTCAAGTGTTTTTTGAAATTATTTTTAAAAATTTTTGATTTTTTTATCACAGCGGTGAAACGGCGAAGAAAACAGGGAACGTGCCGGTCCGCTGCCGAAACGGGACGGTCGCATGAAAATTGGAAAATTTGTGTTCCTTTATAAATTGTTAATACATTTTATCAAGATTTCCTAAAATATTTTTCAAAAAACACTTGACATTGTCTAATTTCATGGTATAATAATAATAACGAAAAAGAACTGAAAAACGAGTTTCCCGGGAGAGATCCGATGACCGAATCACCAAAGCCCAGGCACGGCGCCGCAGATACGGCGTCCGCTGCAGAAGACGTAACCGTCGTCCAAAAGCAGGATATCCTGCCCGATACGGATGCGGTATACGAATCGGATGCGGAGATTTTGGAGCTTCTGCGCGTCATCCGTGAGGAAACGAAGGATCTTTTGCGTTCCGACGCGTTTTTGGCACTGCGTGCGCGTTTCCGTCCGCTGACGGAGCACATGGTGACGAAATACGCAGCACCCTCGATCTCACCTGCCGACCGACAGGAGCTTGAGGAGGAGGCGCTGATCGCACTGTATCACGCCGCACGGTTTTACCGTTCGGGTACGCACGCGACGTTCGGCTATTTTGCCAGAGTCTGCATCCGCAACCGTTTGGTTTCTTTTTTGCGTAAACAAAAGCAGCAGGCGCAGCTTTGCGGTATCGGCGTTGCCGACGACGATCCCGACGCACAGCCGCCGATGACCCCTTCCGTTCTGACGGTAGGTGATATCGGTGAGCAGGTGGCAGAGCAGGATGCGTTCCGCGCTTTGTTCGATCGGTTTCTTGCATCGCTGACGGAATACGAGCGTGACGTGTTCCACCGTTACGTCAGAGGATGCACCTACAAAGAAATCGCTTTGGCACTCGACGTGCCGCTCAAATCCGTTGACAACGCGGTTTACCGGATCCGCGTCAAGTTAAAACAGCAGCTGCAGGACTCCATGTGAGCCGCACTGCGAACAATCTATGCCTGTAACGATAGGTCTTGTTGAATAACGACCCAAACCGACGGAGTGCACGTCACGACAGCGGTGACGGTACAATTCCGTCGTCAGGCGAAAAATCTTTCAACCATTAAAGCGAGGTAAAAAACATGTATCAGGACAAAACATTGGTATGCAAGGAATGCGGAGCTGAATTCGTATTTACTGCAGGTGAACAGGAATTCTACGCAGAAAGAGGATTCCAGAACGAACCGCAGAGATGCAAGTCTTGCAGAGACGCAAGAAAGAATGCTACCAAACCGCAGAAGGAACTCTTCTCTACCGTTTGCGCTAAGTGCGGCAAGGAAGCAAAGGTTCCGTTCCAGCCTTCCAACGACAGACCCGTATACTGCAGCGAATGCTATGCAGCTATGAAGGCTCAGCAGTAATTTTTACGACGAGCACACCATCCTGACACAGACAGCGTGAATATATCCACGGCGGCGCAGTCCTTTCGCTGTGAGCCTCCTCTGATATTATATATTTTTGCTTGACCTGTCGAAGACTGAAGGGTACCGCATATCCGGTTTTGCGGTGCCTTTTTTTGTCAATTTGACGGCAGCATACTGGTACGGATGGCAAGAGGAAAACCATTTGAAACTGTTTAAATCGAAAAAGCAAGAAAAACCGACGGCGCTGGTGTTCGTTGATTTTGAGTATATGCAGATCTCCTTCAAGAAGCGGTACGGTATTCAGCCGCCGATCCTCGATTGGTACCGCTCCCTCTGTGCGGAGTACGACGTGCGGGAGTTGTACGTCTTCGCGGACTTCTCCAATGAAGCCATGAAGCGCAATCTGCCCGTCCTGCGTCAGATCACCGATAACATCATTGAAACGCAGAACACCGCATCCCGTCATAAAAAGGATTTCACGGATTTCTTCCTTCTGGACAGAGTCTATCAGAAGGCGTTTGAAAACAACCGTGCAGACACGTATATCCTGTTTACCGGAGACGGACATTTCGGTGCCGTTTCCAGATTTTTGATCAGCCACTGTAAAAAGGACGTCGTCATCAACGGCGTGGAAGGGAACATTTCGGGGACGCTCAAGTCCCAGGTCACCCGCGTGGTCGAGTACCCGGGTGCTGACCGTGTCAAGGAACTGTACTTTCCCTATATCGCACGCCAGGTAAAAGAGCTGACGACGGGACGCCACGCACAGCGTATGCTGACGCCGGGCAGGCTGACGAACGCGTGTGTCGAGCATATGAAGCTCCACGCGGACATCCTCGAGGACGCCATGACCGCCATGCTCAACGAAGGGTATTTGGTCTATAAAGAGGTCTGGGTCTCATCGCTGAAGCGCACGCGGGTTCTGACCTGCGATTTTGATAAGATGAAAGCAGACGGCTTTTATCACGAGGATACAAAAGAATAAAACAATACGGACAGGAAACGGTGATGATACCGTCCTGTCCGATGTTTTATGTTTCTTTCGGGTACGGTCGATTCGTGAATCGACTATACATCATTCGGAAAAGGATAATGTTAAATCATTTCCATAAGTCTCCGTGAAACGGATGACGAACCGATGTCCTGGAATCGTTGATCGATTCTGTATACTGTAGGGGCGATTCACGAATCGCCCGTTGTTATATTCCCGTTCTTTCGTCAGATCAGATTTCCAATCGCATGCAGTGCGTCAAAGCCTTCCTCGGTGTACCAGTCAAACGTGATTTCCTCACCGTTCAAGAGCCACTTGCGCGGGCAGACGTCGTTCATCCACGAAACGGGAACGAGCAGATCGTCCTGCACGGAGTTGTACTTGAACGCTTCCTTGATTTCGGGAATCATCGTTTCATCCGCAACGCCCTTGGCGCTGGACATGAACAGGGGAGAGCCGGAGCGGGAGAGCGCCTTCAGCCAGACGCGGTTCTGTTCCCACGGAACGGCGGCGGTGATACCGATACAGTCGGCGTCCGCCATGTAGAACGCGCGGTTCTGCATCATGCGGAACGCAAGCGTGTTGACGCCCATCTTGCGGGTACGATCCCAGTAGCGTCCCGACGTGTCGTCGCCCGTGCGGTTGACCTCAACCAGCCCTGCACAGAGGTGCGTGACCGTGTTGCAGCCGATGATAACGGCATCACCTGCCGCTTCACGAATGGCGGTGTAGAAGTCAACGACGATCTCGGCAGAGGTTCTTGTGCGGTCTGCAAACGCCCAGCCGTCGCGCGTGACGGAGGTCTTCATGTTCATACCCCAATCGCCGAAGATGTCGCAGGTGGAGTAGTCGTGCTTGATCAGCTCGTAGCCCCAGTCAACGAGACGCTTGGTCGTTGCCTTGACGTAATCGATGACTGCGGGAAGGGAGGGATCGAGGAACGCATTGTCGCGGGAGAGCTTCCATTCTGCGGGAACGGACGGGTCGAGATCGTGCAGGAAGCGGATCCAGATACCCGGCTTGACGCCCTTGGCGCGCATTTCGTCAGCCAGCGTCTTCATGTCACCGAAGCGTTCGTTGCCGTGATCCCAGGGTCCTGCGGTCGGGTTGTCGTGCCAGCCGTCGTCAATGACCATGTACGGGCGGTTTTCCAGTCCTTCGCAAAGCTCTGCAATGTAGGAGGAGTCGGTCAGAATCTCCTCGCGGGAGGACTTGCCGTAAGCGTAATACCAGTTGTTGGAGCCGTAGACGGGCTCTTTCGGGAAGATCGGGTCGGGACACATCGCGCAGCAGAACTTGTGCGCGGCAGAAAACGCATCGGTGTCCGCGTATTCACGGCAGAGAACGGTTGCCGCGTGCAAGGTACGTCCGAAGTC
>JAZQWK010000157.1:0-2809 GCA_045632325.1 Eubacteriales bacterium | reverse complement strand
GTTTTCTTCAAGGTAGCTCATCTCGGTCAGTACGATGTCGGTGTTGAAGCGTTCCTCAACGGTACGGATCTTGGAGTAGACCGCGTCGTTGACGACGTTGCCGTCCTGTGCGTCGACGTACGTCTGCGGGCGATTCTGATCGGTGCCGAAAATGGTCATGCGGAACGGTGCACCGCCGAGGTCAGCCTCGGGCAGGGAATCGCGCAGCGCCGGATCCTCGGTGACGGCTTCGGTCACGGGTGCGGTGTCGGCGGCGGTGTCGGGAGCCTTGGTGTCTGCCGTACCGGTCGTATCGGAGCCGCAGGAGACGACGGCGGAAGCGAGCAGGGAAAGGAGCAGGGCTGTGGCGCAGAGATTACGTTTCATGGGATAATCCTCCAATCATCGGTAGTTTGCGTTTGATATGATGGTATATTATATCATAAATCGAAGGATTTTGCAATGGGATTCGGGAAATTTGTGGGGATTCAGGGGGATTCGCTGCGGTAATGCTGTCAACTTAAGGGATGATGATGTTTATGGTTTTCGCAGGCGTTCCTCTATGGCTGTAGGGGCGTGCATTGCGCGCCAGAAACGCGGCGTTTCGATGCTGTTTGCGGTTGAAAGACAACATATAAATGAATGATTATGATATTTTTTAACCCATAATCAAGATCGATGCTTCATGCGGCGGGCGCGCAATGCACGCCCCTACAGGGTAATTGCAACCGCCTGCTCCTTAAGTTGACAGCATTACCCCTACAGGCATAGAGATGCGCGTGCGCCAACCATAAACACCGTCGAATGGCTTACGTCATCCGCATCATGCCGCCGCCTTGACGACGCAAACCCCTCTCACTCCCTCACGATCCTGCAAACGCCGTTTTCGCGCAGGACGGCAAGGCTTGTGCCGTCGGCGAACGTCACGCGCTGCTCGTGCGGCGTGTTGACGATGGCGCGGATGTCATCAATGCCCGCATCCCGTGCCGTGACGGCGTAAGCGTAACGGTCGCAGTCGGCGTGGTCGATATAGCAGAGGAACACGTCGCCCGTGACGGGATCGGCAGACTGTGCGGGGCTGTTGCGGTTCCACGCGCCGACGACCGTTTTGACTTGTGCGGTCATCGGAGCACCGTCGAGGTGATGATAGGCAAAGCCGCCGTTGATAACGGACGCACCGCGCTCGATTTTGCGTGCGTCAAACGGTGCGCCGTCCGCAAATGCCTGATCGACCGTCGTGTAAAGCGGCTCGGGACCCGACAGCGCACAGCCAAGACACACCATGCCCGCAGGATAGGCAAAATACGCCTTATAGCCCGCAATGCCGTCGTGCTCCACGCGCATATGAAGCACGCCGTATCCGCCGTCGGCATAGCCGTCGCAGTCGTCGTTGGTGCCCGCCTCACTCTTCCAGTCGCCGAGGGAGCGATCCCACAGGCGCGCGTCGTCCCAGTGCGGTGCCGTCGTGCCGGGGATGCGCGCGTAGTCGGTCAGCGGGTTCAGCTCTGCGTATTCGCGTCCCGTCGCCATCATCGTCATACAGCCGCCGAAGTTGAGATTGCAGCCGAGACGGTTTTCGGCAAGACCCCACTCCGTGCCCTTGTAGATGGTGTGATAGCCCTTGACCGCGATGTGGAAATCGGGCGTTTTGTGGACGAGGAAATAGGAATTGGGGAAGTATTTGGTCGAGGTAAAGGTATTGGCACCGCCCGAAAGTGCCGCTTTGTAGGCGATCATCTCGTCCTGCCGTCTGCACTCTGCCGTGCGGGAGAGCGCGTCTGCGGCGTCGGCAAAGGCGGCGGAGGACAGCGCACCGGGACGTGCGATCTCGCGTCCGACGGTCTGATAATCGACGGAGGGACCGCGCATCATGTACCGCTGACCGTCGAGCACGAAGTCCTCGAACAGCGCGATCTTCTCGGCGGGAATCGAGTAGGGCGTGTCGGACAGCATCGAGATCAGCAGTGCCGTCTCGTAGGTAAAGGAGCGTCCGTAGCCGCAGGAGTAGAGGATCTGCCCGTGCTGGTAGAACGACAGATCGGGCTTGATGCCCTCGTCGTGCGGATGGTCGGGGATGTAGATCTCCTTTGCCAGACGGTCGACGGCGGTGCGCAGAAGGGCTTCGTCGCGGATGATCAGCGCGTGGTAGACCGTGTTGCGGATGCCCCACGACAGGTTCGCGCCCGTCCAGTTCAGAATCGCAGGTGCACCCGCAACCGAGCCGCGTCGGATCAGCTCTGCCGCACGGGCAACGAGATCGTCCGTCAGATGGTCGAGCAGGACGAGGACGACGACGGCGAGATTGCTGACCATACCGATCTGATTGAACCACCAGTTGGGGTTGGTAAAGTCGTTGTCCAGCCAGTACCGCAGGGCACCGCGCATATCCTCCATCAGACCTTCGTCGGAAAACGAGTCCTCGCCCGTCCTCATCAGCCGCGTCTGCATCCGGCGCAGATGGTCAAGCGCGTCCCAGATGGCGGGGCTTTGTCCTGCGTAATCGATATCGGAAAAGCAGACGTAATCGCCCTCTCGGATGAGCGTTTCCTCCCAGATATCGCAGTTGGTCGTGGTCGTCGTGTGAATCGGTGTGTGCAGAAAATGGTCTCTGATGCGGTTTACGATGCGTTCCATGGTGTTCCTCCGTTGTGGTTTGTTTGAGAGTAGGATACCACAAGTTCGGCGGATTGTCAAGTGTTTTTTGACCGACGGAAGGGGAGGGTGGTTTTCGCGCAGGCGATTACAAATATTTCGTAGGGCAGAGGCTTGTCCTCTGCCGCGTATCAAATTCGATGACGGATCAGAGAGAATCAATATGATTTCCCACAAA
>JAZQWK010000156.1:0-8607 GCA_045632325.1 Eubacteriales bacterium | reverse complement strand
GGGAATTCCGTGACGGTACCCTTGCTCTGCTGATATGCAAGCACAGCTGCGGCAACAGCTGTCTGCGCATCCAACTGCAGCTCAAACTGCGCAAGCAGCGCAAGAAAGGCTTCGTCCTCGAACAACAGCCGCGCCTGCTCTGCAGCGTCAAAACCGTCGGGTATGCGGGCGGTGTCATCCGTGACAGATTCCGCTTCCCGGGTTTCCTCCGTCACCAATGCCTCGGCCAGCGAAACCGTTTCCTCGGAAGCCGCCGCTGTGATTACGACAGAGGCGTCTTCATACGAATTCCGCGAGGACGGAACGATCAGAACACCGTCCTCCACCGCATCCGCACAGGAGCAAAAAAGAAACGTGCAGACGAGCAGCAAATAAGCAACGATTCGCACGCTCATGACAGATCACAATCCGCGATTTTCTTATCCTTATAATAGTATTCGCGGTCACGCTCTCCGATCTCACGCAGAATACTGCACGGATTTCCCGCAGCCACCACGTTCGCGGGCAGATCCTTCGTTACAACGCTTCCCGCACCGACAACCGTATTGTCTCCGATCGTTACACCGGGCAGCACGATAACGCCCGCGCCAAGCCAACAGTTTTGACCGATATGAACAGGGACGTTGTACTGACCGCCCTGTGCGCGGATCTCGGGACAGATCGGATGCCCTGCCGTCGCAATGACACAGTTCGGACCGACCATCGTGTTGTCACCGATGTAGATATCGGTATCGTCCACGAGCGTGACGTTAAAATTAAAATATACGTCGCGTCCGAGATGTACGTGATGCCCTGCCCAGTTTGCATGGAGCGGCGGTTCAATATACGTTCCCTCACCGATCTCTGCAAACATATTTTTAAGCAGCTCCCACCGACGCGCAGTCTCCGTAGGACGCGTCAGATTATATTCATACTGCAATTCCAGACACTGCGCCTGTTTTGCAATCAGCGTTTCGTCCGTCGCAAAATACAGTTGTCCCGATCTCATTTTTTCATATACGGTCATAGTAGATCCTCTTTTTCGATAAATTACGCTTTCATTATAGCACGAAACACATCGTATGTAAAGAGAATTTTCCGTTTTTTGACGGTTGGATGAATTTTTTCAAAACCTCTTGATTTTTTCGGTAAACTATGGTATAATAACAATCGTGCAAGATGCCGGTGTGTTGGAATTGGTAGACGAGGGGGACTCAAAATCCCCAGCCAGCAATGGTGTGCGGGTTCGAGCCCCGCCACCGGCACCAGCAAAAGACCTCGGGAATTTCCGGGGTCTTTATTTTTCATCTGAAATTTTGATTGTATGAGGTAATGCAATATGAAACGGTTCCTGATCGGCATCCTGCTGTGCCTGTCCTGTATCCTTTGTCTTCTCGCCTGTGATTCCGGCGGCAGTATCGTCGGCACGTGGAAGATCACCGAATGTACGGTAGACGGCGAGCCGCTGGTTGACATGAACGATTGCTATTTTTATTTTTATGAAGACAACACCGGCAAGAAAGTGATTCTCGACGAGCTGCAGTTTACCTATCAATATTCTTACGACGGTGTCACCTGCGTGCTGTTCAACATCACCTATGACGACGGCACGGTGGAAGCGGGAACCTATTCCGAAATGCAGGTCAAGGGTGATACGATGACCATCACTGCAAACGAGGGCGGTGTTACCGAGGTCGTCACGCTGAAGCGACAGAAGGAATCTTGATTATTAAACACTATTTATATTCAGATAACGGGAGAAATTACGATGAAGATCGATTTTTCACGCGGCGCATGGAACACCGACGAGATCGTCTACGCCTATACCTACCGTTTCCCCGGCACGCCAAAATTCCACCAGACCGACGATTGCGTGGAAAACCGTCGGACAGCAGAGGAAATTTACGGCTGTGATTGGGAAAACATTTCCGTGCTTTCCCGCAGAACTTATACATACGGCACGCGCATCGAGGTGCGCTGTGCGTTTTTTGACCTCGGTGCGCCGCTGATTACGATCGCCGACCGTATCTATGACGAGAACAGCGAAAACAAGTACGGCGACTACGTCGAGGTCGTCCTTTATAAAAACGGCATCAACGTCTGGCGTATGCGGATGGATGAGAACAAAACCGTCACTTGGAAAAAGATGCTCGGCGTCGAATTTCCCGTATCTGAAGGTGATATCCACACGCTCGCGGTGAACGTAACCAAAGACGGTCTGATGATCGAAGCAGACGCGCATCGTACGTTCTGGCGCTGTGAAGATCTGTACGAATCGTTCCATCTCGGCATTGATGCGTGTGAGGGCTTGAATCGGTTCTATTCGATGGAAATTACGGAACTTTAACTGATGTCATAAACGGATTGCATAGGGGTTTCCCGATGCCGTCCGTTTTTCTTTTCCGATAAACCCAACGCGGCGTCCGAGCACGAACGAAAAAATTTCCGAAATTTCGCAAAACATCTTGCAAACCATCGCAATTTATGGTAAGATGATACTTGATCAATTCCGTTATCTGAAAGGAAAACCATTATGAGAGGTCACGACTATATCAAAACCGTCACCGAAACGATTGACCGCGCATGGAACACCCAGCAGGATCAGCTGACAGCGACCAAAACGCTGATCGCCGAAGCGATTGAAGCAAAGAAGAACGTCTTTGTGTTCGGCTGTTCTCACGCGGGCATTTTAGCCGAAGAAGTCTTCTACCGCACGGGCGGTCTCGCCGTCATCAACCCGATCTTCTTCCCGGGCTTTATGCTCAACACACGTCCGATCACGATGACAAGCTCACTGGAACGCGTCCCGGGGCTTGGCAAGATCATTCTCAAGCAAAATCACGTCGGTGAAGGCGACGTTCTGCTTCTGCACTCCGTATCCGGCAGAAACACCGTTCCCGTCGAAATGGCAATCGAAGCAAAGGCAATGGGCGTTCACACCGTCTGCATCACGAATCTCGAATACTCCAAATCCGTCACGTCCCGTCATCCGTCGGGCAAGAACCTGTATGAGGTCTGTGACGTCGTCATCGACAACTGCGGTGTAACGGGAGACGCAGCCGTGAAGCTCGACGGTCTGGAAGAAAAGATCGGTCCGACGTCCACTACGGTCGGCACGGCGATCCTCAACGCCATCGTCATTGAAGCGGTCGAGCAGATGATTGCGGACGGCATCGTTCCGCCCGTCTTTATGAGCGCGAACATCGACGGCGGTGACGCACACAACGCCCGTATCTTTGAGGAATACAAGGACAACATTTTCTATATGTAATGCGGGAGGACTTCCCTATGACCGCAAAATCGAAAATCAACATTGCGCTGGATGCAGGCGGCTCCAAGGTCATCGCGCTTCTTTATGACGAGAATTTCCGCATGATTTCCTCGCACCGCACGGGCAGTCTGCGCTCCAATACGACCTCCGCAGAGCTGGTTCAGAGCAACATCGACAGCCTGATTCGTGAAATGGACGTTGAAGGTCGTACCATCGGTGCCATCACGGGCATTCCCGACGGCGGTCTTGTCGCGCGCATCAAGGAGCTGTGCAACGTAGAAACCGTTGCGACCTGCGGCGAAATGGAGCTTGGCATGAACGCGGCAGAGCTGTTCGGCGACGGCATCCTGTCCCTCTCCGGCACAGGTGCGACGATGTTTGCCCGCTGCAACGGCAGATATTACGGAACGGGCGGCTACGGTGCCGCTGTTTCCGATGCAGGCTCCGGCTATTGGATCGGACGTGCCGCCTTCAACGCCGCCATTGAGGACGACGAAGGACGCGGTGTGCGCACGATTTTAACCGATCTGCTCGCAGAAAAGCTCGGTGGAAGCCGTGACAATTTCGGACACGCCATCTTTGCCATTTACGGCATGACCGACATCTCCCCGACCGCATACGTCGCATCGTGCACACCGCTCGTTTCCAGGGCCGCAATGGCAGGCGATACTGCCGCGATGCGGATCTTGGAGCGTGCAGGGTATCTGATCGGCGCACAGACCGTCGCTATGGTCCGCAAAAACAAACTGCCCATGACCCTGCCCATCACGATTTCCGGCAGCGTGTGGCGCTCTCATCCGCTTCTGTTCGATTCCTACCGCGACACGCTGTCCAAGGCCGGTATGGAAGGCAATCTGCACATTCCCGCGTTTGAACCGATCGTCGGTGCTGTCATCGGTCACGCACATCGCGCAGGCGTCGTCTTTGACGATGATTTCCGTGCACGGTTTACAGAGGACTACAAAAAACACACATTTGAGGTATCCTCGGATTTACAGCACCGTCCCAACCCGCAGAAAATCATTCCCACCGTCGCGGCTGACGCACCAATGGCATCGGGAATGATCATCGACTTATAAATCATTTTCACACATAAAGGAGAACGTTCTTATGGCACTCATGCACCGTTATCAGAAAGCCGTCGACGACCTGTTCGCAAAGGTTCGCGACACCCAGACCGAAACCATCATCAAAGCAGGCAACATGATCGCCGATGCCGTTGCAACCGGACACAAGGTTTATCTCAGCGAAATCTGCCACTCCATCGAAATGGACTCCATCTACCGCGGCGGCGGTCCGATCTTCTACAAGAAGTTCAACCGTGACGAGCACAAGGAACAGCTCAAGGAAGGCGATATCCTCGTCGTTTCCTCCGTTTCCGGCAGAACCGCGCACGTCGTTGACCTCGCATGGGAAGCCATGGAAAAGGGCGTCAACGTCATCGCGTTCACGTCGATGGAATATGCACGCCAGGTCGATCCCGTTCACCCGTCCGGCAAGAAGCTGTATGAATTCGTCACGCTCGCTGTTGACAACTGCGCACCTGCAGCAGAAGCAATGCTGGAGGTTGAGGGTATCGAAGCACGCTTCGCAGCGGCTTCCGGTATCGCATCCGACTATATTATGTGGAACATCACCTCTGTCGTCGTTGAAAAGATGCTGGAAAAGGGTCTGACCCCCGGTATTCTCAAGAGTGCCAACTTCCCCGGCGGCAACGATTACAACAAGCAGGTTGTTGAACCGCATTACGACGAGTTTGGTTGGTAATCCCTCCCAAAAACGAAATAATTGCATGATGGGGTGGTTTCCGCGCAAGAAATCACCCCTTTGCGCAAAATAAACCGTCAGGAGACATCCATGAATCTGATCAAACGCACCGCCGAAATGAAAGCCTTTTTCGACCGCAAAACAGAAGGCTACGACGAGGTTCACCTCGCGCTGATGCACAACAAAACCGCCATCACCTCGGCTCTGCCCGCAGACGTACGATGCGTCCTTGACCTCGGTGCAGGCACGGGACTTGAACTGATTCCGCTGTTCGAGAAATATCCCGACGTCCGCGTCACTGCCGTCGACGTCTCGGAATCCATGCTCGGCGTTTTGAAAGCCCGCCCGTTTGCAAACCGCGTAACGTGCATCACGGGAGACTTTTTCAATACCGATTTCGGCGGCAATTACGACGCCGTCATTTCCTCCGCCGCCCTGCACCACTTTGATCCCGATAACAAACGGATGTTGTACCGCCTGATCTTTGATGCGCTCACCCCGGGCGGTATTTTTATCAACAGCGACCGCTTTTATGAAAACATCGAAGATCAAATCATTGATCTTGAGCAGTACGCAGAAGATCCGACGCGCTTTCCGCATATGGACACACCGCTTGCCATGAGCGTGGAAACCGAACTGCTCACCACGGTCGGATTCACTGATATTGCATTTGACGTCCTCGACGGACGGTATTTTCTGAACCGCGCACGGAAGCCGTAACGACGCCAATTCTCTAGCAGACCACTGCAGAAAGGAATATTCCCAATGAACAACCGTTATGAATTTCTGATGGAAAAAGAAGAAATCTGGGCAAAGATTCTCGTGCAGGTACTCGAGGAAAACGGAATCCCTGCCGTCACATCCGCGGTATACGGTGCCGGACTTGTCATCAGAACCGGGATGCAGGAGCGTCTGCAAATTTTCGTTCCAAAAGAACAGTTACAGAAAGCCGCCGAATTGGCAGACGAATTGTTTTCGGAGGCTGAATTTGCGGAAGAAGCGGACGAGGACTGAATATGAAAACTTATATCAAAAAATCATTCACCGTCATCGGCAAAGAGGGTACAACCGCCGACGGTCAGGGCTTTATTCAGAAACTGTGGGCAGATGCCAACGGACATTTTGAAGAAGTGATGCACCTTGCAAAACGCGATGAAAACAACAATCTTGTCGGCATCTGGGGGCTTATGTCCGATTTTTCCCGTTCGTTTCAGCCATGGGAGGACAATTTCAGCCGCGGATTGTATCTTGCGGGTGTGGAATGTTCCGATGATACCGAAGCGCCCGATGGCTGGACAACATGGACGGTTCCCGCATATGAATATATCTGTGCGGAATGCACGGACGGCAATCCGTTTTCCGCAGTTCTCGACTATATGAAAGAAAACAATATGCCTTTAGTCGGTGCTGTTCACGATTTTACCGATCCCGCAAGCGGCAAAAATTATATGTTTTTCCCGATCCGAATCATCACTGCCGAAAGTGAGTCTTAACATGAGCAAAACATTACAATGCCTGCGCTGCGGACAGAAAATGCACCGTATCGAAAATCAAAAGCTGTTGCTTGTACCAAGCGACATATTTTTAGTCAATCGCGCACAGCAACTGATCAATTCTGCGGCAGAGGTCGACATTTACAGCTGCTGTGGCTGCGGTAAGCTTGAATTCTTTACGGCAGAAGAACCGTCAAGCGATCTGCCGCAAAGACGCTGTCCCAAATGCGGCAAGCAGCACGACTTCGATTATCCGAGATGTCCGTTCTGCAAATACGACTACAACTGATCTTATAAACAGCGAAAAGCGGAGGTTTTGCCCTCCGCTTTTGTTGTGCCGTTTCAGTCATCCACGTCTTTGTCCCATTCAAGGATTTTTCCGTTCTCCGCGTGGATTTCATATTCATATTCCACCCTTCCGTGACGGAATTCGATTTCGTATACGCTGACACCGTCATCACGGTCACGCTTTGCCCGCAGACCGCGCACGTCGTCCTTTTGCAGCTTCGCATGGTCAAGAGCCGCCGCGATTGCCAGATCCTCTGTCAGAGGCTGTGTGGGCGTTTCTGCGGTCACAACCGTCTGCGCGGTGCGTGTTGCCGATCGCTGTTCCTTCTTTTCGGACGTTCTCTGCCACGGATGTACGCCGAAGCAAAGCAGCAACGCCAATCCTGCAGCAAATACTTTACTGAACATAATATCAAGCTCCTTTCCTCTTGATATGGAAAAAGCGCAGGAAATCACTCGGATTCCCTGCGCTCTCTGATAAAATCAATTTTGGATATCAGCAACTGACAGGGAGAACATCAATGTCAGGTGTTGGTATGCACGGTTTTGGATTAACCGAAGTATCTCTTGAGCAGACCTTCGAATGCCTTGCCGTGTCTTGCTTCGTCGCGTGCCATTTCATGGACGGTATCGTGGATTGCGTCAAGACCCAGTTCCTTTGCACGCTTTGCGAGATCGGTCTTGCCTGCGGTTGCGCCGTTTTCAGCGTCCACACGCATTTCAAGGTTCTTCTTGGTGGAATCGGTAACAACTTCACCGAGCAGTTCAGCAAACTTGGAAGCGTGTTCTGCTTCTTCGTATGCCGCCTTTTCCCAGTACAGACCGATTTCGGGATAGCCTTCGCGGTGTGCAACGCGTGCCATTGCCAAGTACATACCGACTTCGGTGCATTCACCCATGAAGTTTGCGCGGAGATCTTCGATGATGTCTTCACGAACGCCCTGTGCGACACCGACGGTGTGCTCTGCTGCCCAGGTCTTCTCACCCTGCTGTTCCTCAAACTTGGTTGCCGGTGCCTTGCACTGCGGGCACTTTTCGGGAGCTGCTTCACCTTCATGGATATAACCGCAAACTTTGCAAACAAACTTTTTCATAGTAGTAAATCTCCTTTTTATCTTTTATCGTTAGTTGAATTGTAGATTGTTTTGATTTATGATTTGGTTGATGGATTAACCGAAGTATCTCTTGAGCAGACCTTCGAACGCCTTGCCGTGTCTTGCTTCATCGCGTGCCATTTCATGGACGGTATCGTGGATTGCATCCAGACCCAGTTCCTTTGCGCGCTTTGCGAGGTCCGTCTTGCCTGCGGTTGCGCCGTTTTCAGCGTCTACGCGCATCTCGAGGTTCTTCTTGGTGGAATCGGTGACGACTTCGCCGAGCAGTTCAGCGAACTTGGAAGCGTGTTCTGCTTCTTCGTATGCTGCCTTTTCCCAGTACAGACCGATTTCGGGATAGCCTTCACGGTGAGCAACGCGTGCCATTGCCAGGTACATACCGACTTCGGTGCATTCGCCCATGAAGTTCGCACGGAGGTCTTCGATGATGTCTTCACGAACGCCCTGTGCAACACCGACGGTGTGCTCTGCTGCCCAGGTCTTCTCACCGGACTGTTCTTCGAACTTTGCTGCCGGTGCCTTGCACTGCGGGCACTTTTCGGGAGCTGCTTCACCTTCATGGATATAACCGCAAACCTTGCAACCGAACTTTTTCATAGTAGTAATCTCCTTGTTTTCTGATTGATTTTTGTTTTGAATTTGAGTCAGATTTTGAATTTCTTTGTTGTGGATGCCTCGGACACGATCGATCATG
>JAZQWK010000155.1:0-3433 GCA_045632325.1 Eubacteriales bacterium | reverse complement strand
GGGATCTGATGGATATGGTTTTATAATACGGACAACAAAGCCTGCAACCGTGAAAAGTTACAGGCTTTGATTCTTCCGTTTTTACAATCAGTTCCGTGTATCACACATACATCGTAAAGAACTTCGGATCCTCCGAGTCTCTGTTTGCCGCCGACGCATAGTCACACATGACGTATTCCTGTGTTCCCTCCGCCGTCGTCAGCTTGACACGGCAGGCAACGAGCAATCTGTCGTGTCGGATGACTACAGCCGTACAGGAAGCATTTTTGCCGGAGACTGTCTCGCCGGAGAACATTGCCTCCATGGAACAGCCGTCTGCCGTCGGACCGAGGCGTTTGGAGCGTGCTAGCATCAGCGGACCGCGGCGAATGACCGCCATCGGATGGGACAGCATGACAGAGCGATCGCAAAGACCGCCGTTCGAATCGATCCAGCGCAGATGATGATAGTCGGTTCTGGGCAGATCAATGAATTCACCCGTGCGCATGTAGTTGCACTTGACCTCAATGACCTCGGGCGTCATATCGTAGGACATACGAAGCACAGTATCTGCCTTCGTCAGTGTCAGACAGAGATACGAACCGCCCTCCGACGTTACCGTCTCCATGGTTTTCAAATCCGTACGGACGGTGACCTTTTTGCTCCACGACGGCATACGCAGATACAATCTGTCGCCCGCGTTTGCACCGCGAATGACAAGCGTATGATTGCCGCGGTTGACGTATCCCGAGCTGATACGGAACGAAACGTCACCGATGCTCACGCGCGTCGGCGTGTAGAGATTGACATAATAGCCATCCTCGTTTTTGGTGATCGCCGCTTCCGCCGCATTGACAAAACCGCGCGCGGCGTTGTTGACACAGCAGTGCTGATACTTCGTCTCGACCTGCGGCTCGGCCGTCCAATGACGACCTGCAGAGCGAACAAAGAACGCACCCGTTTTGCCGTCCTCGTAAACACCCGCAAGGAACGCATTGAGATACGCGCGCTCAAAGGCATCCATATATTTGATCTCGCCCGTCAGCAGAAACAGCTCATAGCACAGACGCATCCAGTGAATGACGTCACAGACCTCGGTCGCCGCATCACAGTAGGACGCGCCGTCCGCAAAGCGTTCGCAGTAGCCGACGCTGCCGAGAATGTTGGATTCGTACTTGAAAAGGATTTCCCAAAACGCCTTGACCGCTTCAATATACCGTTCACAGCCCGTCACGCGATACAGTTCGATGATACCGTCGTAGCAGGACATCATCTCATACGCCTTGGAATACCAGCCGTTATCGGAATCATACCAGATGTACGGCGGCGTATCGGAAAAGGCGTTGCGGATGAGATTCGGCATTTCACCGTCCTCGCGGTCAAATTCCTTTACGATGGACAGACAGAAATCGAGATACTCCTGCTTCCCCGTCAGACGGTACAGAACGAGCATCGGCTTCATGATCGAGCCTGCTGCCATACCGTGCATAACGCCTGCATCCTTGACGCGGATACCGAGTCTTGCAAACTGGGCGACAAGGAAGTCCGCCATGCGGATACAGCGATTCAGAAGATAGTCGTCATCGAGCAGCTGTGCACATTCGATCAACGCCCACAGGGTATATTTCTGTCCCCAGACATTCCAGTTATAAAAGCACTCCCAACCGACCTCACGCACGCCGTCAGCAGTATCGCACGGTTGGATGTTGTCGCTGTCACGGTAGGTCGACAGATAGCCGTCCTCACGCTGATACGCGATCAGATCGTAGGCAGAACGACGGATGGCTTCCTTCAGAGCATCATCCTTCTTGATCCGGCACACACGGCACGCAGACAGAATCTGTTTACCCCAGAACTCACCGCGCCACATACCTGCTGCATATTCGTCGTCATACTGACCGTCAAAGCAATCCAATGCTTCTGCAAGAATTTCGTCGATGGCAAACTTGCCCGAAATACGTTCGTAAACAAAGCGGTCAAAGCGCGCGCCGATCTCCCCGTCCATATGGATATCGGAAAGAGACGCCGTGCTATGCTTGTTGGATACGGAATACGGAATTTTGTATTGCATGATCGTACACCTCATAATGTTTTTTGTTATTATACCATGAAGCGATACCGCGTGTCAAATGTTTTCGGAAATTTCCCACGAACACTTGACAATTTCGAGGATTCCATGTATACTTGATAAAAATCGACGATAGATCAAGGAGGAACATCCCAATGATTACAAACAAATATCCGATCGGCTTCTGGAACTACACCAAGACAGGCGACCTCACACCCGATGCAGTCAAGGACTGGGCAGAGCTTGGCATGACGATGGCAAACAGCCCCGAATACTGGGAAGGCTGTGACAAAAACGCCATGCTTGCCCTGCTTGATGAATGTCAGAAATACGGCATCCGCGTCGTCGTCTGTGACCATCGCGCACGCTGGTGGGGTGCGGCGGCTGACCCTGCGGCGTATGAAGCACGGTTCCGCGCGGCGTACGAGGACTTCGGTCATCACCCCGCTGTCATCGGCTTCCACGTCGGCGATGAGCCTTGGAGCGAGGAATCCTTTGCCGATTGCATTATGGCACACAACATCCAGCTCAAGGTCGCACCGGAGCTGACGCCGCATCTCAATTTCCTTCCCTACTGGGACAATCAGGAAAACGAGCTTGTCAAACGCATTCCCGGCGGTGCGGAAAAGAACCTCGAACCGTCGTTTACCGTGTGGGCAGAAGAAATGGTCAAGCAGTCTGACCTGCGTATTCTCTGCTACGATTGCTACTGTCAGATGAATCCGGGCGGAGAAGGCGTAGACCAGTACTTCAAGAATCTGCGCAAATTCTCCGAAGCTGCCGATGCAACGGGTATCGTTCCGTGGACGACGCTGCTCTCCGTCGGTCATTTCCGTTATCGCTGTCCAAGCGAGGACGACCTGCGCTGGCAGCTGAATACCGCGATCGCATCGGGTATGAAGGGGATTCTGTGGTTCTTCGTTTATATGCGTACCCCCGTCAGCAACTACCGCCTTGCACCGATCGACGAATTCGGTGAGCGCACCGAGACCTACAACTGGATGTCGCGCGTCAATCGCCACTTCCAGCATCAGTTCGGTGATTTCTTCTTAAACGCAAACCACATCGCAACCTATCACGTCGGTAAGACGTGGGGCGGCTACGAAGCATTTGTAGCAGGCAAGACCGACGCTTCCGTCCTCGACATCACCTGCGACCAGGGACTTGATGCCGTTGCGGGCTTCTTTGAGCTGAACGGCGAACGATATTTGGCACTCGTCAACAATTCCTGGACGGACAGCGGTTTGTTCAAGATTCATACGCCCAAGGACGGACGTCTTGAACGCATGAACTGGAATCACAACTTTGATTCCGTCAAGGTCGCACATTGGGATGCGTTCTATACCGAAACCGAGACCGAGAATATCGGCGGCGACTGGCTTGCTC
>JAZQWK010000154.1:0-4940 GCA_045632325.1 Eubacteriales bacterium | reverse complement strand
GGTCTGAACTTTGACGGTAAGTTTGCCTTTGATCTCGGATGCGAATTCGGCGGCAATTCTGCCTACAGACCCGTTTACTTCCGTCCCGATTTCGAGCTTGACTGCCTGAAGAACTCGGCGTACGTCATCTACTCCCAGGCTTACAACATCACGGCGAAAGATGGCGCGGATGTGCTTGTGACCCGTGAAAATCCCTACTTCAACCGTACCACATTTGCCTTCTCCTCCCACCAGCACACACCCGACGTGCCCGATTCCCGCCGTCCCGCTGCCGTTTACACGGAAAACACCGCGTATATCGGCTGGAGCATCTTTGAGGACTACGCGACCAAGGGCAGCCTGTGTCTGAAGGAGCTGTTCTTAAACGCTATTGAAAAACTGATCGGCGAGACCAAGACTGTTTCCGTCGCAGGTCTTCCCGACCGCGGTGTCGTCACGCTCACCCGTGATGCGGACAACGCCAAGTACCAGCTGCATCTCTTGTTTGCGCACACCTGTGTCCGCGGCACGGGTATTGAAGTCATCGAAGACCTCGTTGACCTGCACGACCTCACCGTCTTTGTCCGCGGTATTGCACCGAAGGCGATCAAGGCGCAGCCCGAGGGCATCGACGTTCCCTTCACCGTTTGTGCGGACGGCGTGACGGTTGACGTTGACGTGCTGTCGATGCACAAGATTCTTGAATTTACGCTGTGATGAGAACAACCAACCCTGTCCCGTGGCAGATCACCGACGTGCGTGTTCTGCCCGGTGACAGCGCGTTTCTGCTCGACGACGGCAAAACCGCGATTTTATACGACTCCGGCTATGCGTTCACGGGATACGGCGTTGCAGACAATATCCGCCGTGTCCTCGGTGACCGCCCGCTCGACTATATTTTCCTCTCGCACTCCCACTACGACCACGCGCTCGGCTCGGTTTACGTGCATGGCCGATATCCCGACGCAAAGATCGCCGCAGGTGCGTATGCCGCAGGTATTTTTGCAAAGCCGACGGCGCGTGCGGTCATGCGCGACCTTGACCGAAAATGTGCCGCGCTGCACGGCGTGACCGACTATGAAGATCACATTGATGATCTTTGTGTCGATTTTGCGCTGAACGACGGTGACACGGTACCGGGAACGACCTTCCGCACCGTTGCCCTGCCCGGTCACACCAAGTGCTCGGTCGGATACTATGATGAAGCCTCGGGTCTGCTTCTCTCCTCGGAAACGCTCGGCGTGTATTATGGGGAGGACGTCTATATGCCCGCCTTTCTCGTCGGATACCAAATGACGCTTGATTCGTTTGCGCGTGCAAGGTCGCTGGATATCGACGCCATGCTGCTTCCCCACCACGGGCTCGTCGGACGGGATGCGGCTGCCCGATTCCTTGCCCGCTCCGAGCAGAACACGCGCGAGACGGCTGACTGTATTCTGCGTCTGATCAACGAAGGTGCTGACGACGGAGAAATTCTTCGTCGGTACGAAGCGCAGTATTACACCGATGCCGTGCGCGAGAAATATCCGCCCGATGCGTTTCGGCTGAATACGTCGATCATGATCGGAGTGGTACGGAGGGAAATGAGAAATTAGAAATGAGAAATTTTCTCATAACGTAAAAACGGCTGCCGTCGGAAGAACCGTGGTTTGGTTCGACTGACGGCAGCCGCCGGTTTTTTAAGTTTCTATTGTGTTCCCGCCGACGTTAGATTGTCAGTAGTGTCCAAGACAATTCAATATCACGCCGGTCAGAAGCGATGCAGCAAACGCGATGGATACCTGCAAAGCTAAAATTCCGAACAGTTCACTTCCCGGGATGGGATTGAACAGCCAAATTCCCCACGCAATCAGCGTCAGAATACCAAGCACCGCCGTCGCAAGCCAGGACCTTTTGAAACGGTTCATCAGCACCCTGACAGCAATACCGACAAGTGCGGGCAGCACGTAGATATACAGCATATTCAACGTAATCGTATTCATAATCGGAGGTCACCTTCCTTTGCGGGATTTTCGTTCCTTGCCTGATGTCATTATATCATCCAAATGTGAACAGTGAAAGAAAATCATGTTAAATTTTTTTACATCTTGTAAAAGAACAGTGACTTTCCTATCCCTGTAGGGGCGATTCACGAATCGCCCGAAACGCTGCATTGTGATGTCGCTTGCGGTTGGAAACAGACATAAAAATGATTGATTATGGTAGTTTTCACCCATAAACAGGTGCGATGTTTTATGTTGCGGGCGATTCGCGAATCGCCCCTACAAATAGAGAGACAAAGACGAAGCATCCCTCTCTTTTTTGCCAAAACCTCTTGTGAAAATCCGCAAACTGTGATATAATAATAAATAAGTATACCCTTTCCAAAATCCGAACCATCGAAAGGATGAAAGATTCCATGCCACGCACCACCGATGAGGCAAAAGCACGCATTGAAACGCTTCGTGCACAGATTGCCTATCATCAGAAACGATATTATGACGAGGATACGCCCGAGATTTCCGATGCGGAGTACGACAGACTCTTTTACGAGCTGATCAAACTGGAACAGGAATTTCCCGCGCTGGACTCTCCCGACAGCCCGACGAAGCACGTCGGCGGTCACGCGTCCTCCCGCTTTGAAAAAGTCACACACGCCGTGCGGCTGGGCAGCCTGCAGGACGTCTTTTCCTACGACGAGCTGCGTGCGTTCCTTGCAAAGACCGAGGAAGCACTCGGTTATGCACCCGCCTATTCCGTCGAGTGCAAAATCGACGGTCTGTCCGTCGCGCTGGAATACCGAAACGGACGCTTTGTCCGCGGCGCGACGAGAGGCGACGGCGACGTCGGCGAAAACGTCACGGCGAACCTCATGACCGTTGCCGACATCCCGAAAATTCTCACCCGCGAAGACATTCCCGCACTGACCGTACGCGGTGAGGTCTATATGCCGCACGATGCGTTTGAAGCGCTGAACCGCGAGCGCGAGGAAAACGAGGAGACGCTGTTTGCCAATCCCCGCAACGCCGCGGCAGGCTCCCTGCGCCAGCTCGATGCCGAGATCACCCGCCACAGAAAGCTCTCCATTTTCGTCTTCAACGTCCAGTCTGCAGACGGCATTGATTTTACCTCTCATACGGAAAGTCTTGATCTTTTGAAAAATCTCGGCTTCACGGTCATCTCTGCGCGTGCGCGTCTGACCACAGCCGACGAGATTGTCGCATATATTGAGAAACTTGGTGAAATGCGCCCGAATCTGCCCTACGACATCGACGGCGTCGTTATCAAGCTCGACGATCTTGCCGAGCGTGCCGTGCTTGGCGAAACCGCATCCACGCCACGCTGGGCTGTTGCCTACAAGTTCCCGCCCGAGGTCAAGGAAACGAAGCTGCTTGACATCGTCGTGCAGGTCGGACGGACGGGCGTTCTGACACCCAACGCCGTGCTGGAACCCGTGCGCCTTGCGGGAACGAGCGTCTCCCGTGCGACGCTGCACAACATCGACTTTATCCGTGAGCGCGACATTCGCGTGGGCGACACCGTCTACGTGCAGAAGGCGGGCGACATCATCCCCGAGGTTCTGCGCGTCAAGATGGCAGATCGTGACCCGGATGCGCCCGAATATCAGATGCCGGCGGTATGCCCGTCCTGCGGCGGTGCTGTTTACCGCGACGAAAACGAAGCGGCGACGCGCTGTACCAATCCCGCGTGTCCTGCACAGCTGCTCCGCTCGCTTGCGCACTTTGTCTCCCGCGACGCGATGAACATCGACGGGCTGGGCATTGCCGTGCTCAAGCAGCTGCGCGAAGCAGATCTCGTTCACTCCCCGGCGGATCTCTACACGCTTTCCGAGGAGCCGATTGCAGCGCTTGACCGCATGGGCAAAAAATCGGCGCAGAATCTGCTCGCCGCCATTGCAGCATCCAAACAAGCGGGTGCGGACCGTCTGATCTACGCGCTCGGTATTCCCGGTATCGGCGAAAAAGCGGCGCAAACGCTTGCCAAACGGTTTGGCGACGTCGAGGCGCTGTTCTCGGCCGACCGCAACACACTTTGCGAGGTCGAGGACATCGGCGGCATTACGGCGGACGCGATCCTCTCCTATTTTGCATCACCCGCCGTGCGCGAGCTTGTCGACCGCCTAAAGGAATACGGCGTCAAGACCACCTATGAAACGACGGTACAGGGCTCCTCCCTTGCAGGCAAGACGTTCGTTCTGACGGGTACTCTGCCCACGATGACGCGCGACGAAGCGTCCGCACTGATCGAGTCCAACGGCGGCAAGGTCACCTCGTCCGTGTCGAAGAAAACATCCTACGTCGTAGCTGGTGCGGAAGCAGGCTCAAAGCTGACGAAAGCCGAAGCACTCGGTATCCCGATTCTGTCGCAGGATGAATTGGTTGCGATGATCTCTTAAAGATTTGATGACGTTCATCAATGACGCAGGTGTGTCTCTTTGTCCGTAGGGGCAATGCTCTCAACTGTAGGGCAGGGGCTTGTCCCCTGCCGCAACGCAGCCCAACGCGGCGGGGGACAAGTCACCCGCCCTACAGATATAGAGATGCATTTGCGTCAACCATAAACATCATCATCCCAATAAATGAACAACCCCCGTCTCTACCAGACGATCCATCCATATCACAAAGGAGAAATCACCATGTCCATGTTTATTGATCAAGTTAAAATTTATATCAAAGCCGGTGACGGCGGCAACGGTGCCGTAGCGTTCCACCGCGAAAAATTCGTTTCCGAGGGCGGTCCCGACGGCGGTGACGGCGGTCGCGGCGGCAGTATCGTCTTCACCGTTGACGAGGGCACCAACACCCTGCTCAACTTCCGCTATCACAGAAAATTCGTTGCCAAGAACGGCGAAAACGGTCGCGGCGGCAAGATGCACGGTGCATCTGCCGAGGATCTGATCATTCCCGTTCCGCTGGGCACCGTCATTCGCGATGCCAAGACGGGCGCGATCATCAAGGATA
>JAZQWK010000153.1:0-2075 GCA_045632325.1 Eubacteriales bacterium | reverse complement strand
GCTGATCCTTACCATGCTGCGAGTCGGCGGAAGCGGAGTTTCCGAGCAAAAGCTGGCACCCGTTGTTGAATGGGTAAGTCAGCAGTAAACGCGTGAAAAAGAAAAATCCACGGATTGGGATACGTTTGTATCACATTTCGTGGATTTCGATTTTAAAAGAGAAGCATGGAGAAGTAGGTCACCGTATCGGCACCGTTGATGTACTTGATGCCACATTCACGGGAGAGATTGACGACGTTGATGCCGCATGCTTCCATCGATTGCCGTGCTTTTTCGGGAAAACGGCAGGGAGCGTCGGGATAGGTGCATTTTGCGCAGATGCCGCATGCACCGGCACCGAGATGGACATACTGACCGCCAAACGCCTGCAGGGTATCTGCAATCAGGTCGTCCAGCCGCTTGTGCGCCGCAGAGGCCTCTTGCATACCTTCAAAGTCGAAGGAGTCCTCGAGTTCATGACAGGTTGTGAAGACAAACGCTTCCTTGTACGCCTGATATTGATCGCGCAGTTCCTCCCAATCACCGACACCGGGCGGGCAGGTCCAGCATGAGCCGTACTTGCCGCAGCGATTGTCCGCGCACATTTTGCGAACGTCGGCGGAAAAAGGAACGGACTTCGGGTCAATCCAAGCGGATTCGTGAATGTGCGGAACCGTATCGGGAAGTGCGGAGATCAGTTCGAGAAATTGTTCTTTTGCTGTAGTCATTGCAGACACCGGTCCTTTCTTTTGGGAATTGGGGATGGTTCTGAACGCGATTTGATCGCGGGCAAAATCGACGTTGAAAACATCGAAAGCCACAAAACCTGCGTGAAAATTTATTTTTCACGCTTCGTCATCATCTGACGGGAACATCATGTGTTCGATGAACAATTCATTGAATGCAGCGGACGTATTGAGATCAATGATCTTGCATGCGGACGCTTCTTCGGCAATTTTTTCGGACAGGTCGGGACGTGTCAAAAGCAGTGCCGCACCGCCGAGTGCCGTATTGCCGACCGCCTGCAGCTTCGTACGAAGCTCGATCGGAAGAAGACCGATGGCGCACGCGGAATCCAGATTCATATAGTAACCAAGACCGCCTGCAACGGCAATTTTGGAAAGGGAGGCGAGCGGGATGTCAGCGGCTTCACACAGCGCCTCCATACCTGCTCGCATTGCGCTTTTGGCAAGCTGCAGCGCACGAACGTCTTCCTGCGTCAGCGTCAGCGGCGTTCCGTCAGCCGTTTTGGCATAGGTGACGGGTTCGTCCTCTAAATATCCCGTTGCATCAAGCTCCTCTCGGGCAAGAAGAACGGCGGTAAGATCGATCAGACCGCTGCCGCAGATACCGACGGGCGGTACGGCTCCAACGGTTTTTGTGACGATCTGACCGTTGACGTCCTGTACGGATGAAACCGCACCTGAGATTCCGCCGACACCCGTGGAGATGCCTGCACCCTCAAGCGCAGGTCCTGCGGCGGCAGAAGCACCGTAATATATACTGCCGTGATCGGTACCAGTGAACAGTACCATTTCGCCGTTGGTGCCGATATCAATCAGCATCACGGGCTCCTTTTCGTCCGACAGACGGAGCAGAAGCATACCTGCGGTTACGTCGCCGCCGATAAATGCGTGTGCACCGGGCAGAGTCGTGACGGTATCAAACGGCAGACCTAGAACAGAGCCGTTGACGGTTTTGCCATCCAAAAACGCAGGCGTGAACGGATATGCTCCCATGCCGACGGGCGAGACGCCCAAAAACAAATGGAGCATCGTCGTGTTGCCCGCAACCGTCATGGTGCGCGGTCTGTCCTCGGGTGCAAGATCAGCACACAATTCATCGACCATCACGCGGATGTCGTCGAGCAACACGGACTGCATGATCGCGAGATTGCCGGCATCGTCCTGCACTGCGCCGATACGGCTCATAACGTCCGCACCGAACGAGCGCTGGGGATTGCGTCGGGAGACGGTCTTGACGATGTCGCCGCTTGACAGATCGACAAGTGCCATCGCAAGCGTCGTTGTACCGATGTCAAGGGCCGTTCCATACGGATGGGACTGCATGGAGGATGATTCGGTTTTGGAATTTTG
>JAZQWK010000152.1:0-9370 GCA_045632325.1 Eubacteriales bacterium | reverse complement strand
TAAGATGCCATGGCATCTTATTTTGACTGTGGGAGTTATCCACGATCTACACTATTACTTAAAATACTTCGCAGCTGCGCGGAACATGCCGAGGTCGAAGTTGCCCTCGACATTCTTGTAAAGACCTTCGCCGATACGCTCGGAGTGACCCATCTTACCGAAGACACGGCCGTCGGGAGAGGTGATACCTTCGATTGCGCAAGCGGAGTTGTTCGGATTGAAGTGGATGTCAGCGGTGGGAACGCCGTCGAGGTCAACGTACTGTGTTGCGATCTGACCGTTTTCAGCCAGCGCCTTGATGCAGTCGTCAGATGCGAAGAAGCGTCCTTCACCGTGGGAAATCGGTACGGAGATGACGTCGCCGACTTCGCGTTCCGCAAGCCACGGGGACTTGTTGGATGCGATTCTGGTACGGACGATGCGGGACTGGTGACGGCCGATGGTGTTGAACGTCAGCGTCGGGCAGGATTCATCGGTGTCGATGATCTTACCGTAGGGAACGAGACCCAGCTTGATGAGTGCCTGGAAGCCGTTGCAGATACCTGCCATCAGACCGTCGCGGTTGTCAAGCAGATCGGTGACTGCTTCCTTGACAGCGCCTGCGCGGAAGAATGCCGTGATGAACTTACCGGAACCGTCGGGTTCGTCACCGCCGGAGAAGCCGCCGGGAACGAAGATGATCTGGGAATCGGCAACCTTCTTCGCGAAGACGTTGACGGACTCTGCAATGGATGCGCCGGAGAGGTTGTTGATAACGAAGATTTCGGGCTCGATGCCTGCATCGGCAAATGCCTTTGCGGAGTCGAATTCACAGTTGGTGCCCGGGAAGACGGGGATCAGGACGCGCGGTTTTGCAACGGAGATCTTCGGTGCGACACGGGATGCTGCGATATGAGAGAACGTCGGGATTTCGGTGTCTTCCTGGTCATGGTGAATGTTACAGGAGAAGACGCCTTCAAGCTTGCCTTCATAGATGGAAAGCAGTTCGTCAAGGGTGAGCGCTTCCTTTCCGCAGGAAATCTTGCCGTCATCAGTGGTCGTACCGACAACGACAGCGCCGCACGGCGTTCTGCCGGTCAGCTCAAGCAGGAATGCACCGTAGTTGTAGCCGAACATTTCCTCGATCGGGAACTTCTTGTCATAAGCGAAGCCGATGCCGTTACCGAATGCCATCTTCATGACGGCTTCTGCGATACCGCCGTAGGTGGGCGTGTAAGCCGCCGCAACCTTGCCGTCGCGCATGAGCTTGGTTACCTTATCGTAGAGAGCCAGCAGGGATTCTGCAGTGGGCAGGCCGTCCTCGCCGAGTTCCGGCTTCATGAGGATGACCTTGTGTCCTGCCGCTTTGAATTCGGGCGTGATAACCTCATCGGTGTTGCCGGTGGTAACAGCGAAGGAAACGAGTGTCGGCGGAACGTCGAGGTGTTCAAACGAGCCGGACATGGAGTCCTTACCGCCGATTGCCGCGTAGCCGAGCGCCTTCTGCGCACGGAATGCACCGAGCAATGCAGACAGCGGCTTGCCCCAACGCTTGGGGTCACGACCGGGCTTTTCAAAGTATTCCTGGAAGGTCAGGTAGATATCGGTCTTATCAGCGCCTGCCGCAATCAGCTTGGAAACGGATTCGACGACAGCGAGATAGGATGCGTGATAGGGGCTCTTCATGGCGATGTCGGGTTTGTAGCCCCATGCCATGTCGGAGCATGCCTTGGTGTGCTTCTTTTCAACGGAGATCAGGTTGACCATTGCCTGGTTGGGCGTCAGCTGATGCTTACCGCCGAAGGGCATCATAACGGTACCTGCACCGATGGTGGAGTCAAAACGCTCGGAAAGTCCGCGCTTGGAGCAGACGTTGAGATCGCCGGCAAGAGCGGTCATGTTGGTGGTGAAGGAACCTTCCACCGTCTTTGCATAACATTCGGGCTTGACGGGAGCGATATCGATGTGCTTTTCTGCACCGTTGGAGTTGAGGAAGGTTCTGGACAGATCGACGATCGTCTTGCCGTTCCACTTCATGGTCAGACGAGCTGCTTCGGTGACTTCGGCAACAACGGTTGCTTCGAGGTTTTCGGAGGTAGCGATTGCGCAGAATGCTTCCACGTCTTCTGCCGCAACGACAACTGCCATACGTTCCTGGGATTCGGAAATTGCGAGTTCCGTACCGTCCAGACCGTCGTACTTCTTGGGAACAGCGTTAAGGTTGATTGCAAGACCGTCAGCAAGTTCACCGATGGCAACGGAGACACCGCCTGCACCGAAGTCGTTGCAGCGCTTGATCATCTTGGTAGCCGTCGGGTTGCGGAACAGACGCTGCAGCTTGCGTTCTTCGGGTGCGTTACCCTTCTGAACTTCTGCGCCGCAGGAGGTCAGGGATTCTTCGGTATGAGACTTGGAGGAACCGGTAGCACCGCCGCAGCCGTCACGACCGGTACGACCGCCGAGCAGGATGACGATATCGCCGGGTTCGGGACATTCACGGCGGACGTTTTCAGCGGGAGCTGCCGCGATAACAGCACCGATTTCCATACGCTTTGCCGCGTAACCGGGGTTGTACAGTTCATCGACCTGACCGGTAGCAAGACCGATCTGGTTACCGTAGGAGGAGTATCCTGCAGCAGCCGTGGTGACGATCTTTCTCTGCGGGAGCTTACCTGCCATCGTTTCGGAAACGGGAACGGTCGGGTCAGCGGCACCGGTAACACGCATTGCCGCATAGACATAGGAACGGCCGGACAGCGGGTCACGGATCGCGCCGCCGATACAGGTAGCCGCACCGCCGAACGGTTCGATTTCGGTCGGGTGGTTGTGGGTTTCGTTCTTGAAGAGGAGCAGCCAGTCTTCCATCTGACCCTCGACTTCGATCTGCATCTTGACGGTGCAGGCATTGATTTCCTCGGATTCATCGAGCTTGTCGAGCTTACCGACACGGCGCAGATACTTTGCGGCAAGAGTACCGATGTCCATCAGGTTGATCGGCTTGGTTCTGCCGAGTTCTGCTCTCGTTGCAACATAATCGTTGTAGGTTGCCTCCAGCAGCGGATCTTCAAACTTGACGGAGTCGATGGTGGTGAGGAACGTGGTGTGACGGCAATGGTCGGACCAGTAGGTATCGATCATGCGGATTTCGGTGATGGTGGGATCACGGCCTTCTTCATTTTTGAAGTAGTCGCGGCAGAAGCGCAGGTCGTCCTGGTCCATCGCAAGACCCTTTGCCTTGACAAATGCTGCCAGAGCATCGTCGTCCATGGAGCAGAAGCCGTCGAGGACTTCAACCTCGGTCGGAATTTCGTATTCGACCTTGAGCGTTTCGGGCTTGTCCATCGAAGCTTCGCGGCTTTCGACAGGGTTGATGACGTACTGCTTGATGCGAGCGAGTTCTTCTGCGGAAACCGTACCCTCAACGATATACACTCTTGCAGAGTGAACGTCGGGACGCTCACCCTGGGAGAGAATCTGGATACACTGTGCCGCGGAGTCTGCGCGCTGGTCAAACTGACCGGGCAGATATTCGACAGCGAAAACGGATGCGCCGTCAACGATGGGCAGTTCATCATAGGTAACGTCGAGCTGCGGCTCGGAGAAGACGACCTGCTTTGCATAGGCAAAGAGATCGGCGTCGATGTTTTCAACGTCGTAACGGTTGAACAGTCGAATACCCGTCAGACCTTCCATGCCGAGCAGGGTTTTGAGATCGGAGAGAAGCGAGCGTGCTTCACCTGCCAGTGCCGGCTTTTTTTCTACAAATACACGATATACCATATCTGTTATTTGATTCCTTTCGATTCGATACAAATTGTCAGTTTTTAGCGGCGAGTGCACGCGCACCGATGTCACGGCGCATGTACTTGTTTGCGAACTGAACGCCGTCGGCAACAACGTATGCCGCATCGATGGCATCCTTCAGCGTGTCGCGGACAGCAACCGCACCCAGTACTCGTCCGCCGCCGGTGACGAGTGTGCCATCCTTGATTTTCGCACCTGCGACATAGACAGCTTCTGTGTCGGTGGTTTCGGGAAGCGTCATCGGATAACCGGTTTCGTACTTTCCGGGGTAACCGTCGGAGGCACAGACAACACAGCAAGCCGCGCCGTCACCGAACGTAACGTCAACGTCGGCAAGCGTACCGTCGTGGACAGCCTTCATAATCGTGTAGAGATCGGACTTCAGCAGCGGCAGAACGACCTGTGTTTCGGGATCGCCGAAGCGGCAGTTGTACTCAATAACCTTGGGACCGTTCGGGGTCAGCATCAGACCGAAGTACAGACAGCCCTTGAAGGTTCTGCCTTCTGCGTTCATGGCATTGATCGTGGGCAGGAAAATGGTTTCCATGCAGACGTCGGCAATTTCTTTGGTATAGTAGGGGTTGGGTGCGATCGTACCCATACCGCCGGTGTTCAGACCTTCGTCGTTGTCGCGTGCGCGCTTATGGTCCATCGAGGAGACCATCGGACGGACGACCTTGCCGTCGGTGAATGCAAGGACGGAAACCTCGGGACCGGTCAGAAATTCTTCCATGACGACGGAGGAACCGCTTGCACCGAAGATCTTGTCCTCCATCATGGAGTGGAGCGCTTCCTTGACATCGTCTCTCGTTTCGCAGATCAGAACGCCCTTGCCGAGTGCCAGACCGTCAGCCTTAACGACGATCGGAATCGGACAGGTCTCTGCGTAAGCGAGTGCGGAATCGAGGTCAGTAAAGACTTCATATGTTGCGGTCGGGATGTTGTATTTCTTCATTAAGTTCTTGGAGAAGACCTTGGAGCCTTCGATGATCGCCGCATTTGCGTGCGGTCCGAAGCAGGGAATACCGATATTCTCCAGCGCATCGACACAGCCGAGCACCAGCGGATCGTCCGGTGCGACAACGGCGAAGTCAATGGCGTTGTTCTTTGCGTATTCGACGATGGCGTCGATGTCCTTGGCACCGATGTCAACGCAGGTGGCGTCCGCCGCAATACCGCCGTTGCCGGGCAGTGCGACGATCTCGGTGATCTCGGGGTTCTTTTTTAAGGATTTGATGATGGCGTGTTCGCGTCCGCCGCCACCGACAACCATAATTTTCATGTAAATCTCCTTTATAAAAGGGGGTGTATAGTGTGTGGTGAGGAATACTCCCTCCGTCACGCCAAAGGCGTGCCACCTCCCTCTCCGAGGGAGTTGTCACCGTAGGTGACTGAGGGAGTTTTCTCCGTATTAACCTATATCAATGATGGAACAGTCTCATACCGGTAAACGCCATGACCATGTCGTTCTTGTCACATTCTGCGATGACCAGATCGCCACGGATGGAGCCGCCGGGTTCCGCAACGTACTTGACGCCGGAAGCGTATGCACGCTTGATGTTGTCCGCAAACGGGAAGAATGCGTCGGATGCGAGTGCAACGTCCTTGAAGGAATCGAGCCATTCACGCTTTTCTTCAGCGGTCAGAGGAGCGGGCTGTTCGGTGAAGTAGCCCTGCCAGATGCCGTCAGCGCAGACGTCCTCTTCATTGCCGTTGATGTAGCCGTCGATGACGTTGTCGCGTTCGGGACGCTTCATTTCGGGCAGGAACGGCAGATCAAGGGTCTTCGGATGCTGGCGGAGCAGCCAGGTATCTGCCTTGCCGCCTGCGAGTCTGGTGCAGTGGACGCGGGACTGCTGGCCTGCGCCGACACCGATCGCCTGTCCGTCATAGGCAAAGCAGACGGAGTTGGACTGGGTATACTTCAGCGTAATGAGCGCAACGATCAGGTCGCGCTTTGCAGACGCGGGCAGTTCCTTGTTTGCGGTAACGATGTTTTCAAACAGGTGCTCGCCGATCTTGAATTCGTTTCTGCCCTGCTCGAAGGTGATGCCGAAGACATCCTTGGTTTCGATGGGAGCGGGCTTGTAGTCGGGATCGATTGCGACGATGTTGTATGCGCCCTTCTTCTTGGTCTTGAGGATTTCCAGAGCTTCGGGTTCGTAGCCGGGAGCGATGATACCGTCGGAAACTTCGCGTGCGAGGAGCTTTGCCGTGGTGACGTCACAAACGTCGGAAAGTGCGACCCAGTCACCGAAGGAGCAGAGTCGGTCGGTGCCGCGTGCACGGACGTAAGCACATGCGAGAGGAGAAGCATCCAGGTCGTCGATATCCTCAACGAAGCAAGCACGCTTGAGTGCGTCGGAGAGGGGCAGACCGGCAGCTGCGGAGGTCGGGGAAACGTGCTTGAAGGTGGTAGCTGCGGGCAGACCGAGTGCTTCCTTCAGTTCCTTGACGAGCTGCCAGGAGTTGAATGCATCGAGGAAGTTGATGTAGCCGGGACGGCCGTTGAGAACGGTGATCGGAAGCTCGCCGTTGTCGCGCATGAAAATTCTGGAAGGCTTCTGGTTGGGGTTACAGCCGTATTTCAGTTCAAATTCGTTCATGTTGTTACCTCTTATTCAACGTTATGCATTCTTGTTGACGATTCTGGTTTCGGTTTCGCCGGTTGCCAGATCAATGTAGCGGACAAACAGGGAAACCTTGTTGTCAGCGTTGAGGTTGGTCCAGATGAGATCCGTCAGCGTATCGATGTCTGCATCGGGAAGCTCGAGGGTCTTGGGCTCACCTTCAAAGGAGGGAAGCGGATTGCCGTCGCAGTTGTAGGTGTGGATGAACTTTGCGCGGCCTGCGATCGGGTTGGAGTACGCATAAGTGAAGCGCTCGCAGGAGGAGTCGTCGCCTTCTGCACTCTTGAGAATGGACATGGCGTAGTTCATATCGCCGTTTTCGTGATGAATGATACCGGAGATACGGGGCGTGAAGTTGGGCTTATCGTCCTCGAATTCACGGGTGCGCAGTGCCTGTTCAAAGGTCATCTGCTTGTCCATCAGATCGTAAATGGTATCGGTCTGGTCGCCGTTGGTGACAATGGTCTTGTTGCCGAGGACACGAACGGGATAGTAAATGATCAGATGCGGGTCGGTCATCTTGGATTCGTCAAACGCCTTGGTGCGCATCGCGCTGCCTTCCGCAACGAAAACGCGGTTGCGGCTGTTTTCGCTTCTGCCCATGATGAAGTAAGCCGTGACAGCCTTTTTGCCGTCGGCAGACTTACCGATGATGATGCCGCGGCCGTGGTATGCAAGGGAGTTCAGTTCATTTGCGATTGTGGAAATCTTCATGTCATTCTCCTTTTATAAGTACCTTATTGTTTTCAACGGTGATTTTATCATCACAGAACAGGCGGACAGCCTCGGGAAGGATCTTCCACTCTGCCTCTTCCATGATGCGGCGCTGCAGTGTTTCGGGTGTGTCGTCCTGCATGACGGCAACAGCCTTCTGCAGAACGATCGGACCTGCGTCACATTCAGGGGTGACAATATGCACGGTCGCACCGGACAGCTTGACACCTTTTGCGAGTGCCGCTTCGTGGACATGAAGTCCGTAGAAGCCCTTGCCGCAGAACGACGGAATCAGCGCGGGATGGACATTGAGAATCTTGTTGGTGAATGCTTCATAGACCTGCTCGTCAAAGATGGTGAGGAAGCCGGCGAGCACGACAAGATCGATATTTTCTGCGACCAGCGTATCGGTCAGCGCACGGGAATACGCTGCGATATCAGCATATTCCTTGCGGGAAAGCACGACGGAGGGAATACCGTTATTTGCCGCACGTTCCAGCGCGTAAACGTCGGGCTTGGAGGACAGTACCAGTGCGATCTCTCCGTTTCCGAGCTCACCGCGCTTCTGTGCATCGATCAGTGCCTGCAGATTGGTGCCGCCGCCGGAGACCAGCACGGCAATTCGTTTCTTGGACATGATGCTCTCCTTTTATGATTATGCAAGGACGATCTTTTCGTCACCTGCAACGATCTTACCGATGACGTAAGCGTCTTCGCCGTTTGCACGGAGAATTTCGAGTGCGGTGTCAACTTCGTTTGCGGGAACGACGATGCTCATACCGACACCCATGTTGAACGTGTTGAACATGTCGCGTTCCGGAATGTTGCCGGTCTTCATGATCAGATCGAAGATCGGGAGCACGCGGACTGCGGATTTGTCGATGTCAGCGCACAGACCGTCCGGAATGGAACGCGGAATGTTTTCATAGAAGCCGCCGCCGGTGATGTGGGAGATACCCTTGACATCGACCTTTTCCAGCAGTGCGAGTACGGACTTGACGTAAATGCGGGTGGGAGTCAGCAGGGTTTCTGCGATGGACTTGCCGCCGAGTACTTCATTGGGAACATAGAGATTGTCGGGATTCTGGTCGATGGAGAATACCTTGCGGACGAGGGAGAAGCCGTTGGAATGGATACCGGTGGAGGGAAGTGCGATGACAACGTCACCTTCAGCCATGCGGGTGTTGTCAAGAATCTTCTTCTTGTCAACGATACCGACTGCAAAGCCTGCGAGGTCGTAATCGTCCTCGGGCATCAGACCCGGATGTTCTGCGGTTTCGCCGCCGATGAGTGCTGCGCCGGACTGGACACAGCCCTCAGCCACACCGCCGACGATGGCAGCGATCTTTTCAGGGATGTTCTTGCCGCATGCGATATAGTCAAGGAAGAACAGCGGACGAGCACCGCAGCAGATGATATCGTTGACGCACATAGCAACGGCATCGATACCGATGGTGTCATGCTTGTCCATCAGGATTGCCATCTTGACCTTGGTGCCGCATCCGTCGGTACCGGAGACGAGAACAGGTTCCTCCATACCGGCAATCGGCAGACCGAAACAGCCGCCGAAACCGCCGACATCGTCTAAACAACCTTCGTTCTTGGTGCGTGCGATGTGTGCCTTCATGAGTTCAACGGCACGGTAGCCGGCAGTAATATCAACACCGGCTGCTGCGTAGGATTCGGATTTGGAATTGTTATGCATGTTGTCTTCTGCGTCACGGTTGTCCGTGACTTCCTTTCATGATAATTGAAGAGAATATATGAGATTAGGGATAACGAACGTGAATTAAGGGGTATCACACAGCCAGATACGGCAGTCGGCTGTCGGCGCGTGCTCCGGATTTTCACAGTCACAGAACAGCGCATACAGGGTTATGGTTTTGTGAGAATCGTCGGAGGTCAGCGGCAGATAATAGGTGTAGTTGTCGTCTTTGCCCTGTGTAACCAGATGCTCCCAAATGTTTGCGCGGTAAGAGGATGCACGGTCGGGGAAGGCTCGGAGCTCGCCGTCGATTTCCGCCGCACACCAAAGTGCCTCATTGCCGCAGAAGCCGTCGGCGGCAAGCGCGAGGTACTGTCCTTCCCTGATATCGGGAAGTGTCAGCGTGACGGTTTTGCAGGATTGCACCGTGAGCTTGTCGGGAGGTGATTGCAGATTGTTGACACGCGGGTTTGCGAGTGTCAGCTCTGTTCCGTTTTTGTAAAGACGAATCGCATAAATACGATCCATCGGTTCGGGG
>JAZQWK010000151.1:0-23876 GCA_045632325.1 Eubacteriales bacterium | reverse complement strand
AATGTCTTGGTGTCTCAGGTTCTGTAATAGAATAGGAATCATCTTCATTAAAATGACCATACCATTTAAATTGTGCCATAATCCTTTTGCCCTTCCTCTATTAAAATGCCATTCTCGCCCAGCCTTTTTTGCCGTCACGCGGCGGCAGACCGAGAATTTCACGTGCGGTATCAACGTAATACCGATAGTTTTCCAATGGAGTTCCGCCGGGAATACGGTGGTCAAGTCCGAAGACCGTGCCGCGGATCATTTCGGGGGAGAGCTTGTATTCCAGTTCACGGCGGATGTCTTCCTTGGTGCCGCGCAGAATATGCTTGTCAATGCCGCCCTTGAACCCGAGTGTATTGCCGTATTGTTTGCGCAATGCGACCATGTCCATGCCTGCCGCGGGCTCGCACGGATAGACGATATTGACACCGCAGTCCATGACCGCATCGATGATCGGATTCATATTGCCGTCGCTGTCCTGCGAAAAGAGCTTCGTTCCGCGTGAGGACAGCATATCCCAGATGCGGCGGTAATACGGCTGCATCCATTCACGGACGAGGCTCGGACCGATCATCGGACCGGATTTTCCCGCCATATCCTCGTGCACGATCAGATTATCAATACACAGCCGCTCGCTGATGCGCTCCAGCACCTGAAACGACGTATCGGAAATCGTGTTCATGATATCCGCCATCAGTTCTTCGTCTTCATAGTAACAAAGACACGCTCCCTCCTCGCCCATCAGCTCACGCGGCGTATCAAAGCCGCCCGGGATGGACGCAAGGATCATCGTTCCTGCCGCCTGCTGCTTTTTTGCATGCTCAACGGCATCCCAGTTGATGCGATCCTCGTGGAACGTATAAAACGGCTTGAGCTTCAGCCAAGAGTCCATATCGGTCACGGGATACCCCATCGGCAGCGGAATCGTGGCATAGCCCTTGAGAAGCTTTACCGTTCTGCCGAGTGAATCGCGGGAGACGGTATACGTCGGCGTATCTTCAATGACACACGGTGTAAACCCACCGCGCAGACCGGTATTGCCGCCGCATCCGCAGGTCGGAACGTAGTCCCAGTCAAATGCGGTCATGTTGATCTCATCCTCCGACGCACCCTGTGCACGCCATTCGTCCTCAAGACCGATCAGCGGACCGAACAGCTCAACGAACATCGGACGGTCGACGTGCTCTGAGGTAAACAGGTCAATATATTGCTCCCGCGTCCATTTCATAGCAGAATTCCGTTCCTTTCAGATTTATGCAAGCAGGAAATACTTGTCAAACATCTTATCAGCCAGTGCCGCCGTCGCTTCAACAACCGCTGCATCTGCGTCACCGAGATAATACTTGCGCATGACCTCACCGTCGGAATACGCCGCGCGATCATGCAGCGGATAGAAGTTCTCCATCAGATAGCATGCATACTTCTGGAAGCGGTGTTCACCGACGAGACGGTATTCCGCAGAGATGGTATCAACCGCGACGGAATACTTGTCCTTGATGGACTGCAGAATATCTGCGCGGTCGTTCTTGTGTGCAAAGACGATGGTGGAGCAGATTGCCGCATTGCGGTTGTTTTCGGTGGAGTTGTGCGAGTCGGTCGAGCCGACGATGGGCAGGACGTTGCCGCGACGGTATTCGTCGTAATAGATTGCCGTCTGGAATCCGTTCTGCTGATAGTAGTTTTCGCCGCCGAGGACTTCAAAGGCATCGAAGGGCTTCTTTGCGAGAATATACTGTGTAAACGGCTCGTGAATCTGCCACATATCGGAGATCCAGTACGGATGCGCAAAGATACCCAGTCCGTCAGCTTCTCTGATCTTGTTAAACGCCCAGACACATACTGCATACCAGCGACGGTTCACGTCAGCGGGAACGTCGGTCAGCGTCGCCTCAATTTCGTCAAGCTCGCGGTTGTACTGCTCGTCGGAGACGATGTCGGGCGGGGTAACGGTGCCGTCAAGACGTCTGCCGTCAACGTCACCGTTCGTTTCGATATAGTTGCGCAGGTTGGCGAGCAAACCGTTGATGGAAAACAGACCGCCGGCATTGACGATATGAACGTCTGTCTGCGGCAGGTGAACTTCTTCACCCGGCAGGATGTTCAGCGCGGTCTTCACGTCCTTGTACGCGCGGATGGCTTCCAGAGACGGATAATATCTGCCGTGGTCGGTGACGACGATGAAGTCATAGCCCTTCATGCGGTAATCGGCGCAGACGACTGCAGGGTCGCCGTGTCCGTCGGAGCGGCAGGTGTGCATATGAAGGTCACCGCGCAGCGGAATACGGTCTGCCATATCTTCTGCCAGCGCATACAGATTGAGCTGAACGACACGGCGGTCGTTGTCCTTTTTGTAAATACGGACGGCAAGCTCTCCCTCCTTGTCGGCGGTGTATGCAAAGCGCAGACAGCCGTCCTCGCACGGCGTGACGAAAAAGTCGGTGTGGTTCCATGCGGAAAATTCATGACCGATGTGACCGCCGTCCAGACGCTGTACCATGATCTTGTATTCGCCCGAGAATTTCGTGTGAACGCCAAGCGGCTTTACCGTAATATTGGCAGATACACCAACGGGAAAGACTTTCGGGAAAACGTCATAATCGTGAAGCTCCATTTTCATTGTGGAAATACCTCGTTTCATCAAAATTACATTGACACCATTGTAACAGATTCGGGTGGGATTGTCAAGACACTTTATCAAAAGTCACCGCATCCTCGCCAATAAAAAAATCGCACCGTACGCGCACTGCACCGATGCGATCTTCGTTGTTATTTGAACTCAGCCGCCGAACACCACGTTGGCATTCAGAAGTGCCTCATTGCCTTCCGAGACGGCAATGGCGTTCCACTGTGCTTCCGTGCCGCCGAAGCGTACGGTTTTCAGCGATTCGCAGTTGATAAAGGCGTTTTCCTTGATTGCGGTAATGGATGCGGGAAGCGAAACTTCCGTCAGTGCATAGCACTCAGAGAACAGATACGACTCCAGCGTCGTCAAATTCTCGCAGGCTCCGAGATCGGCCGTCGTCAGTGCGTAGCAATTGTTGAACGCACGCAGACCGATTTCACGCACACCTGCGGGAACGGTAACGAACTGCAGGGACGCACAGTTGATAAACGCACGCTGTGCAATGACTGACAGGGAAGCGGGAAGCGTTACCGTCTGCATCGAAGTTGCGTTATAAAAACAGCTGTCGGGAAGTGCCGTGACCTTATCGGGGATGACAACGGAGAGCACCGTATCGGCATTGAGGAATGTCTTTTCCTTGATCGAGGTGATCAGAATCCCGTCCAGCACGTCGGGAATGATGATCTCGCCCGGATTGAGGACAAATTCTCCAGCCTTTTCGTAGGTATCCTTTGCAAACGCAAACATACCGTCCGCAGTGACGGAATACCACGGCATTGCGGCAGAGGTGTAGGAGAGTGCATCCTCCTTGCCTGCAAGCAGATTGGCATAGGACTGCTTGGCGCGAGCCAACTGGTCTGCGGCATCCTTGTAATCTCCTGCGGCGGTGAAATATTCCACGGCTTCGCCAAACCGTCCCTCCTGCATTGCGGCAGTACCGTTCTTATAATTGGAGGACGGCGCAAATACGCGGGTGGAGAGCATATTGATGAGGAATACCGCAGCAAGCGCGATGACGATGATCGTCAGAATACGAATGGAACGATCGATCTTCGCCGCCTGCTCGGGCGTATTGGCATCGCGGGGATCGACTTCATTGACAGAAAACAGCATAAATTCAGGAATCCTTTCCTTGGAAGCATTGTAGTATATTTATTGTACCATAAATTCCGTCTCACGGCAAGAGCTTTCACAGAATAATCAGAAATTCCGAGGAAAATAAGTAACGATTTCGTGTCTTTTTCGTGATTTGCTTGACAACGGGAGCGTTTGGGAGTATACTATTATAATAAGGGATTTTGTGCCCTCTGAAATTCGGAGCTGAAATAAAGGAGCGCAGACGTGCTGAACATCACCATTCTCTCGGTCGGTACCATCAAGGAAAAATATCTGACCGATGCACTCAAGGAATATATCAAACGGCTCGGTGCGTATGCGCGCGTCACCGAGGTCCAGTGCAAGGACGAGCATCTGCCCGATAACCCGTCTGCGGGTGAGATCCGTGCGGCCGTGGAAAAGGAAGGCAAAAAGCTTCTTGACGCACTGCCCAAACGCGCTTACGTCTGTGCGCTGTGCATCGAGGGCAAGCAGTGCTCCTCCGAGCAGTTTGCCGCAAAGCTGGATGCACTGGCCGTCGACGGCTATTCCGATATCGCGTTCATCATCGGCGGCTCGGACGGGCTGTCGGACGAGGTCAAATCTCGTGCCGATTGGAAGCTGTCGTTTTCCCAGATGACGTTCCCGCACCAGCTGATGCGCGTCATCCTGTGCGAGCAGCTCTACCGCGCCATGAATATCCTCGGCGGCGGAAAATACCATAAATAATTCGAGTATTGTGTGAAAGGATTTTTACATGAAGAAACGCATCCTTCATTTTATCGGCGTTTGGACGGTCCGCGCTGCGGCGATCGTCGTAATGTTCGGCTTGACGGTCGGTGCCATGATGTATCTGCGCGGCTATTTTGATTTTTCGTTTGTCGAACGTGTTCCGCTGAACCCCACAACTGCAGATACGGAAGCCATTGAAACGGAAGCCGTCACCGAGCCGATCACCGAGGACACCGCAATCGCGGAACCGAATACCGAGGAGCTCACAACGGAAGAAATCCCTGTTGAACAGAAGCCCGCACAGAATCCGACGCCCGATTCTGCGCAGACGACAACCAAAAAAGAAACCGCAAAGACGGTATCCGACGCGCTCAAGACCGCTAAAACACTGCAATCCCAGGGCTATAAAACCCAAAATCAAGGCGTGTATCAGCGCGGAACCTCCGTGCTCGCCAAGCTGCCGCTATCCGGGCTTGGTAAAAACTATTCCTATTCCGAATATGAAGTCCGCAGCACGCAAACCGTCGAATACGAACGTGGATGCATCGTCACCGAAGAAATTTTCGTTTCCGAGGATCGTCCTGCCGTCACTCTGCGCAACGGCTATATCATCCGCGATGTCAACGGGAAATTAACACTGCTCAATCCGGACGGAACCACGCTGCTCTCCGATTACGACGAATCCGAATTTCGTCTGACCGAGCTGCGCGACGAATACGGCAATCCGCTGTTTGCTGCAATCAAGCGTGTCAAAGAAGACGTTTATCTCCCGATCATGACCAAGGACGAATACAGTGAGCGTCCGATCGAAAGCGGATTTTTTGAAGAAGAACCCACAACGATGGAGGTCGAATATCTGACCTATTACATTCTGCAGGATGGAAAATGGGTCGTCAGCCAATACACGGATGAATTTCCTACCGCAGAAACCGATCTCGGTCTGCAGTTTGATGCACCGCTGGATTACGGCGAGAGCGATTGCGATATCGTACGGTATTATGAATACGGAAACTGGGGCTATAAGAACGCCAAAACAGGAAAGGTTCTGATCTATCCGCGGTATCAGCGTGCCTATAACTTCAAGGACGGCTACGCTATCGCGTTCGACTGGTACGGTATGTACTTCATCAACGAAGCAGGTACGACCGTAGCCACCATTCGTTACGAGCATCCGGAAACCTTCTTTACGGCAAATGAAGTAACCTTACCCGATACCAACGGGATTGAGATGCTGGGAACCTACTATTTCAGCCACGGTCTGACCCGTATTCGTTTGCGTGAAAATCAGAAAACCTATAAGGTATGGCAGTATATCAAAGCAGACGACAGATCCGTTCTGTTCGACGTCAACGGAAAAGAATACGTACTTCCCGTAGGTTATTCTCTGGAGAGCTATTCCGACGGCATCATGCTGCTGAAAAACAAGGATACCGGTTTATACGGCTGTATGAATTACAAAGGAGAATGGGTCGTTCAGCCGCAGTATTCCCACGTCACGCCGTGTTTGTCGGGTATGATCGTCGTCGGCATGGAAAACGGCAAAAAGGGGCTTGTCGATACCAAAGGAAACTGGATCCTTCCGCAGGTCTTTGACTATCTCTCCGCACCGTCCCAGGGTATGGTTGCGGCATATGACAAAACGGTCGGCTGGCAGGTCTTCCGTATGATGAGCAAATAATCAAAAATCCAAAAAGACAGGAAAAGAAATACATTCATGATCACATATCAGGCAGGAAGTGCCGACGTCGCTGTCGTCGGTGCAGGACATGCCGGTATTGAGGCAGCGCTGGCGTGTGCCAGACTCGGACTCAACACCGTACTTTTTACAATCAATCTCGACGCCGTCGGCAATATGCCGTGTAATCCGTCCATCGGCGGCACGGGAAAAGGACATCTCGTATATGAAATCGATGCGCTCGGCGGAGAAATGGGTTATGCAGCCGACAAGGTTACCATCCAGAGCCGCACGCTGAACCTCGGCAAAGGTCCTGCGGTACACTCCAAGCGCGTACAGGCAGACCGTCAGGCGTATCGGACGCTGATGAAGCATACGATTGAGCAGACGCCGCATCTGACGATGGTGCAGGCAGAGATCACCGATTTCCATTGTACCGAGGATGAAAACGGACACAAGCGCGTCGATTCCATCACAACGAAATACGGCGCGGTATGGAACGTCAAGGCGGCCATCATCTGTGCAGGTACGTTCCTCTGCTCACAGGTCATCGTCGGTGAGGTCGCCTTCCCGTCAGGTCCCGACGGTATGCTTCCCGCAACGGAGCTGACCTCGGCACTCGAGCGAGAAGGACTTCGCGTCATGCGCTTCAAGACGGGTACACCGGCAAGAATCTTAAAATCTTCCATCAATTTTGAGGGCATGGAGGTACAGGAGGGAGAATACGGCTCCGAGCCGTTCTCAACCCGTACCGACCGCGCGGAATATCACGCACTGCCGCAGACGGAGTGCCACGTCGTCTATACCAACGAAACCACGCACGAGATCATCCGTGCCAACCTCGACCGCAGCCCGATCTACGCAGGACGCATCCACGGTATCGGTCCGCGCTACTGCCCGTCGATTGAAGACAAGGTCGTGCGCTTCTCCGACAAGCCGCGCCATCAGCTGTTTTTGGAGCCGATGGGATGGCAGACCGAAGAAATTTACGTCCAGGGATTCTCGTCGTCTCTCCCCGAAGAAGTACAAAAGAAGATGCTTGCATCCCTGCCCGGTATGGAGCATGCACAAATGATGCGTACGGCTTACGCCATCGAGTACGACTGCATCGATCCGACTCAGCTTTATCCGACGCTGGAGTTCAAGGACATCGGCGGTCTTTACGGAGCGGGACAGTTCAACGGCACCTCGGGCTACGAAGAAGCCGCGGCACAGGGCATCGTCGCGGGTATCAACGCCGCACAGAAGATCCTTGGCCGTGAACCGCTGGTTTTGACGCGTGAAACCTCGTATATCGGTATGCTGATCGACGATCTCGTCACCAAGGGCACCAACGAGCCGTACCGCGTCATGACGAGCCGTTCGGAATACCGTCTGCTTCTGCGTCAGGACAATGCCGACGCACGTCTGACACCGCTCGGCTATCAGATCGGGCTTATCAGCGAGGAGCGGTATCAAAAATTCCTGGAAAAGCAGGATGCAATCAAACGCGAGGTCACAAGAACCCGTTCGATCTCCCTGCCGCCCACGGAGGAACTGCGGCGCATCTGCGAGGAACGCGGTACGCAGCCGCCGACCACGGGTGTGCGTCTCTGTGAACTGCTCAAGCGTCCGCAGCTGGACTACGATGCGCTGGAAAACGTCGATACCACGCGTCCCGCGCTTCCCCGTTCCGTTATGGTCGGCGCACAGATTGAAATCAAATATGAGGGCTACATTGCCCGTGAAATGGCGGAAGTGGAAAAATTCCGCCGATTGGAGCATACACTTCTGCCCAAGGATGCCGATTATTCGCAGATCAAGGGCATCCGCATTGAAGCAGCACAGAAGCTGCAGAAGATCCGTCCCGAGAGCATCGGGCAGGCTTCCCGTATCTCCGGCATCAGTCCGGCAGACATTTCCGTTCTGCTGATCTGGCTGAAAATGAGAGAGCCTGATACATCAAAGGAGTAAGCTTATGGTGGAATCCGTGACAACAGCAAAACGAAGATTGGCATTTGTCATCTGGAATTTTGAGATCATCGACCGCGGTGTGTTTGAACAGCTGGTAGACCGTGCACACAGACAGGGCTTTACCACGATACGCCTGCACCTCTCCTGGTTCAACGCGGAAAAAACACCCGGTGTCTATGATTTTGCACCGTATGACGAACAGATTGCCTACGTCACCTCCAAGGATATGGACGTGATTCTGACCGTTGATCTTCAGCGAAAGGTACGTACGTCGGAGGACGGATCCAAAACCGCCCTCGATGCCGTCATCGATACCGATGAATTTCAGTATGCCTACGAATCCGATTCACACGTTCCCGATACGTCGTACGGAACGGCGATGGTTTCCTACGCAAGCCCGCGCGGCACCGAATGTATGGTGCGTTTTTACGGCGCGGCGATACGTCACTTTGCCGAACGCTTCGGTCACAAGGTCATTGCCTATGCCTATCCGACGTTCACACCGTTCTGTGAAACGGAATACTGGTGCGTCGGTGCATACGACTATTCCGTTCACATGAAGCGCGCGTTTGAGGCATATCTCGGGGGAACCTATCAGACCGTAAACGATCTGAATCTTGATCTCGGTACGGAATACCGCACCTTTGCAGAGGTTCCGATGCCCGCCGATACCGATCGCGGACCGCTCGGCGTGCTGTTCTATCAGTGCCGTCACCGTGTGCTTAAGGCGCTGATCGACCGCCTTGCCGACGTTCAGAAAAACGAGGCTCCCGACGTCCCGTTTGCCGTTCAGTTCGGTTGTGTCTGGGATGCGGCAAGCATCCGCCGCTGTACGCTCGGTTTTGCAGATCTCTCAGAGACGGCTGACCTTGTGGTCGTCGACGATGCACCGGGCTTTGACCATGCGTTTTCGATGGATTACGCTGCAAGCGCACTGGACGGAAGCGGTAAGACGTTCGGCAATGAGATCGACGGCTATTATATGATTGAAAACGGTATCACAACGGCGGAAGGCTATATCGAGCAGGGGCTGACCTCCTACCGGCACAATGCATCGGTACAGTACGTTGCAAACTGGACGGCAGAGGAACCGCTTTCCAACTACGGATATATTTTCTCGACCGTCGCACAGGAATATCTGGAAAATGAGCAGCCCGAATGTGTTTCCGAAGCACCCGAGACGGAGCAGATTCCCGTTTCGCTTCTTCGGCTCTTTGAAACGGGTGATGTACACGATTATCAGGACGATTACCGCCGTATTTCCGATGACGGAGAACGCTTCTGCCGTCTGAACGTACACGACGATCTGACGACAAAGGCTTATCCGAACTCCATTGTCGGCAGAGATATTCATATCGACGTTATCACACCTGCTGAAGCACAAAAGCAGGAAGAAGAAAAGAAATCCGTCAAGGACACCGCGATGGCAGTTGCGGCACTCGGTGCTGCTGCAGCGATTTTGGCACTCGGTGTCGCGGTCAAGGTCTTTTTCTCCGACCGTGACGAAAAATAAATCACAGCATAAAAATTCCCGGACAACCGATTACTTGAAGACGGCTTGTCCGGGTTTTTGTGTTCAGTTGGAAAAATAGTTTTTCAGGCCCATATGGTGGCGGATCTTGACAAGATACAGCAGTATGATCTTCGACAGCGCGATATCGTAGAGAATCAGCGCAAGGTTGCCGATCACCAGAAACGGAACGGTAAAGTCAATCGACGAATCGTTGAGATAAAAGATATACTTCGTTGCCGTGACGACAAGGATCAACGCCGTGTTGATATAACTTAACTTCAGCACCCATGCAACGACGTAATGCAGACGTTCAAACGACGCCTTGGCAATCGGATACAGACCGCCGAACAAAAAATACAGGATCGCAGGCAGCTTGTTCGGCAGAAGGATCAGTGACAGCGCGGACGATACGCCCCACGTCAGCCACGGATACGGTTCTCCAACCTCGATCATGACCACGACGACAAACATCGATGCGATGGCAACCATCGTCATGCTGAGAACGTCGATGACCGCACCGATGAACAGCATCAGCACGGAAAACGCGCTCAAAATGGCGCACAGCGCTATTTTTTTACTTTTCTTCATCGGCATGATCGGATTCTCCTTCAAGATAACGGACATAGATTGCAAACAGTTCCGCAAGACGTGCAGTATCGCCCTTCAGATGCAGATAGCCAAACAAGGCTTCCAGCCCCGTTGCGCGGCGATAGTCGTTTACGGATGCACTTTTGGGATGCGCACCTGCGGCATTGCGTCCGCGGTGATAAACGGCATTTTCTTCCTCGGTCAGATGCGGCAAAAGTCCTTCCAGACCGCGGCTCTGATTGGTCGCACGGACGTAATCCAGCGACAGTGCCGACAGCTTTCCCGCGTTTCCGATACCGCGCATGACCAGCATCTGCCTGACAAGCGTTTCCATCACGGCATCGCCGAGATAGGCAAGGGCTGCTCCGCTGTATTCAACAAGCGCGGGAGAATTGGGATTCGTTGTCATGGTGATGGTCGTACCTTTCTTTTGCCGTTTTTTTGATAGCGTTATTAGTATATCATTTCTTGCCCGAAAAAGCAAGACAAATTCGTAAACAATTCCAAAAAGGTGCTCCCTCAAGGAGGGGGACATATCAATTACGGAATATCCTCCACAACGGTTTCAGGACGCTCGTCCAGCATCCACGGATTGCGGTAAATGCGGTTCATATAGCGCAGAGCCGTTGCGTAATAGAAGCCGTCGACGGTACGCTCGTCCATAACGACCGTATAGGATACGTACGGAACGTGCTTGGTCGTGCCGTCGGACTGCAGCTCATAGCGGTGCTTCTTTGCACCGAAGGACATGAACACAGGCACGTTGCCGAAGTCATACAGATGATGGTAGATCGGCGGAATACCGAGTGAGCCCATCGACGTAATGAAAAACGAACCGTGGAACGGAGACAGACGCGACAAAAACCGCGGCAGACATCCGAAATAGTCCATGATCTGCAATACCCAGACGACGAACTTCATGAGAAGTCCCGGCATATAGGAAAGCACCTTTGCCGTACCGTCAAACGAGCCGCCGGGCGCGTTTCTGTACTCCTCGATGATCTGATTGATCTTTTCGTAGACTTCTTCCGCCGTTGCATCCGGTTCAAATTCTGCCTTGATGACCGTATCGGGAGAGGTCAGCTCCATTTCCTTTTTGATGGTCAGACAGATTTCAATGTTATGACGCGCATAGATTTCCTGACCTGCGATAAAACGGTTGAGCCCGGGATACTGGGACAGCGTTCTGACATACGTTGCAATCAGGATGTACATGATGTTGAAGCCCGCCATTCCCTTTGCCTTTTTTTCCTTGATGTACTGATCGATCTTCGTCGTATCGATCTCATCGCGGATATAGTTCTGCGAGGTGTTGCGAGTCTTCATGATATACGGCGATACGCGCGCCATCGGGGAGACGGTACGCACACGTCTTCCTTCTGCGCGGTCTCCGAAACGCCGTTTGATCTTTTTGGTACTTTTTTCAATCGCCAAGAGGTCCGCCTTTCCGCAGACCGCCGCCATATCGGAAACGGATCAGTCTGCATCGGTAGTATTTTATTGGATGTTATCTTTATTATACCATAAAATCAGACGTGAGAAAAGAGGTTTGTCCAAAAAAGTAAAGAAAGTTTGAAAATGACCGAACTATGTCGCTCTCCGCCGTATCCCGGTCACGTTCAGCGTACCGGTTTCATCATTTACGGTGAAGTGAATCTCCCACGTGCCGAATTCCATTCCGTAGTCTCTGTCGGGGTCGGATTGATAGGACGGGCGCGGGTCCTCTGACAGCACCTCCATCACCGCCGCACGGTCGTCCTCCGAAAGGACCGACAAGCAGTGATCGGGATCGGAAACCGTCAGCGCATAATCCTTTTTCTCATCGGCAAAACCGCCGCGGGCATCGGGATGGCTGTCAGTAAACGGCAGATACGGCTTGATGTCAAAGATCGGTGTCCCGTCAAGCAAGTCGGCACCGCGCACGTGGATCAACGGTCCGCGGTCTGTGGAATATTCGATCGATTCGATCTCGACTGAGGAAAGACCTATGGCATTCGGTCTGTTGGGAGAGCGGGTTGCAAACACGCCGATGCGTTTGTTGCCGCCGAGACGCGGAGGACGCACCGTCGGTGACCAGCCGCCATCGGAACCGCCGTTTTTGAAGTTCTGCGAGAACTGCCAGATCAGCCAAAGGTGCGAGTAGCCCTCAAGTCCCCGCACGGCATCGGGATTGCGGTATTCCGGCGCAAATACGATCGTACCGCGCAGAGACGGAACAAGGCCGCTTTGTCTGGGAATCCCGAATTTGCTCGGAAATGACGTTTCAATATATGCGATAATGTGCATGGGAATGTCCATGAATATGACCATAACTTTCGCTGTGAGAAAGTTTCCTTTTTATTGAGTTGGGGGTGGTTTAATATTTGTACCAAATCGCAGTCAGAAGACAGCGAAAGCCACAAAACACAGTTTGAAAATTTATTTTCGAACTTCAAACCTCGTGAATGTTCCGCTCCAGAACCGCCGCTTTGAGTGCAGGGGAGAGTCGGTTGAAATATTCGGAATAGCCGCCGACACGGACGATCAGGTCGTTGTGTGCCTCGGGATGCTCCATGGCATCCAAAAGTTCTTCCGCTGAAGTCGCCGTGACTTGGATCTGAAGTCCGCCCTGCTCAAAATAGCCTTCCACCAGCGCACGGAGCAGTACGGGATTTTCAACGACGCGTTTTGCAACCGTCAGATTCAGAACCGTCATACCCATGGCGAGCTTCTGCGGCAGACGTGCGGCTGAGGTCAGCATCGCGGTCGGTCCCTTCTTTGCTTTTCCGCGCAGCGCGGCAACCGAGTCACAGGTGGGATCACCGCGATGGCGTCCGTCGGGTGTCGGTCCGACCACGCGTCCTGCCCACTCGTATCGGGAAAACTGATGCTCCGTCAGCGTAAAGGCATCGATAAACCCTTCACTGCCGCGATCCTTGTATACGGAGTAAACGTGCGTTGCAAAATCTGCCGCCAGCGCATCGGTTTCGGCATCGTCCACGCCGAAGCACGGACAAGCGGCAAGCTGTGTGTAAAGTGCTGGGTCTTCAGCGGACAGCAGTGCCAAAAATTCCTCCGCTGTATAGCGGTGCTCCTCGTAGATCAGCTTTTTGACCGCCGCCAGCGAGTCAATGACGTTGATCAGTCCGGAGTTGGAGTTCATCGTCCAGGTATAGCGCGGACCGCCGGCATGATAGTCCAAACCACGGTCGATGCAGTCGTCAATGAAGATCGTACGGACGGGCGCAGGCAGGGTTTGGGCACAGCAGAAATACGCGTCGCGCAGACGGTCGAGCATCTTGTTGGTGTGCACACGAACATTTTCGCACAGCCCTGTGTAAAACGCCTCGAAGGTTTCACACGATGCAAGATTTGCGTGCATATAGTCTTCAAACAGCTTGGCAAGATTGAGGTCGTCATCGGTACCGCCTGCGCGCGTAAGACCTTCGAGGTTCGTCTCGGTACAGCCGCAGCCGCAGAACAGCGGCAGATCTTCCTCTGCAATCTTCGGCAGATATTCCGCCATCATATCGTGAATCCCGCGATCGTTATAAAAGGAAGGATTGGTCGCACCCGAGGTCAGCATTTCTCCTGCGATCTTCCAGAGCTCTTCGGGCATTTCGGGCGTCGTACGCAGTTCCAACAGCGGTCTGCGGCGTCCGCGGATGGCATACAGCGCCTGCTTTGTGACCTCGTTGTAATCGGGACCAATCGTACAGGACCACATACCGACGGCATCGATGTTGGCAAACAACTGCCCCATGACGTCCGTCAGATCCTCCCCGCGGTATAGATGCGCAAGTCCGCGGTCAAGACCGCCAAGATTGTCACAGCCGTCCAGATAAAAGATCAGATTCCATGCGACGAGTCCTTCGTAGTAGGTCTCGGCAGGCAAAAACGGCACACGCTCCATCGCACGGCAAAGCGCTTCGGATGCTCCGACGGAACGCAGATACACAGCAGATCGGCTGACATAGCGCTCCATTGCATCAAGCAGCAAAATTACGCCGTCGCGGAAATCAGCATCCCCTGCGGTACGGTATGCCCGTTCCCGGTACGAGGCAAGTCCTTCCTTCACGATGCGGTGATAGTTCGGCGCACCGTGCAGCCATCCGATGGGGTAATGGTGTTTGTCCCAATACGTACGGATGGCACAGAGTGCCGCTTCGCAATCTTCTGACGGAAGATTGGATGCGGACAGCTTTTCCGTCATACGGGCATCGTTATATTCATAGGTTTTGGCGTAATGGGAAACGACGGCACGATCTGTCTGCAAAAAGGCACTGCCGCACGGATACAGCGATTCCCCGTTGTATGCAATGGGCTGCATCGCATCAAACCACGCCGCCTGTGCCGCACAATGACGGTAAAACAGAGAACGGTCTTCATGCAAAAAGAGTCCTGCGGCATACGGCTCGTCAATCATGAAAAATAAATCGGAAAACGTCATGATAATTCTCCTCCCATTCATTCGGATATTTGGATTATATCATACAAGCGGGAATGTGTCAAGAAATTACGACCGTTTTCAGCAGAACTTTTTTGCTCCCGACGCATTGTCGGTTGACAATGAAAAAAAAGTGTGTTATAATGAATCAGAAAAAATGTTCCGTAAACACTTTACGTTTTCAATATCGATCGGAGGTAACGTATCATGCATAACTATCCTTGGAAATCTGCCGGCATTTGTATTTTTGCACCGCACCACGATGAGGTCGACCGCTTCTGCGCGTTCGTCGGCGACGTATTCGCAAAAGACGGCATTGACACCGTCGTCATGATCATCCGCTACAACTACATGTTTGAATCTCATCCCGAGTGCCGCGGCGATTATCCGCTGACCAAAGAGGACGTCCGCAAGATGGTCGCGGCGTGCCGTGCCTGCGGCATCAATCTGATTCCCGACATGAACCTGCTCGGTCACCAAACCATTCAGGACTATCTGGAGCCCGACGGACTTCTGCGTTCTCACCCGGACTTTTCCGAAACGCCGATCTCCGAGGCTCCCGAATACAGCTATTCGCTTTGCCCGAATGCACCCGGTCTGTTTGAGCTGCTGTGCGATCTGATGGACGAAATTGCAGACGCGTTTGAAGCAACGGATTTCCACGTCGGTATCGACGAGGTCTTTTATATCGGTATGTGTGACCGCTGTAAGGGCAAAGACCCCGGTGATCTGCTGGCCGATTGGCTGAACAAGCTGCATGCGCATCTTGCAGACAAGGGCATCCGCATGTGGATGTGGGGTGACCGTCTGCTCAATTCCTACGAATGCGGTCACGGTCCGTGGGATGCCAGCACGAACGGCACCGATAAAGCGCTCGGTAAGGTTCCGAATGACATCGTCATCACCGACTGGCACTATCACAACTGGCCGAAGTTCCCGTCCGTTGAGGTTTTTGCACGTGCAGGACACCCGATCTGGCTCGCACCCTTCAACGTTGCGGAAAACGCAAAGCTGTTCCTCGATTACGCAAAAGAGCATGACGGCGGCAACATCGTCGGCATCATGGAAACCACGTGGGTTCCGATCTCCTATCTGATGGACGGTCTGGAAGGCAAACCGGCTCAGCCGTCGGAGAAGTGGTATCCCGGTTCCATTCCGCATATCGTCCGCTGCTATAAGTCTATTTTCCGTCCCGACGAGCCGTGGGACGAGCTTCCGCCGGACGAAGAATAAACGTCTGTAATGAATATTCTCACCTATGTGATGGCGGCATTTATGCTGCTTGCCGCAGCCGACCGCATTTTCGGCAGTCGGCTTGGGCTCGGACGGGAATTTGAACGCGGCATTGAGCTGCTCGGCACGATGTCACTGTCGATGGTCGGTATGATCATCGCGGCGCCGCTGATCGCACATCTGATGCAGCCGCTGTTTGATCTGCTCCCGTCGTGGATCGACCCGTCGATTCTGCCGTCGATTCTGTTTGCAAACGATATGGGCGGTGCGCCGCTTGCCGTCGGTGCCGCACGGGACGATGCCCTCGGTGCGTTCAACGCAATGGTCGTTTCGTCCATGATGGGCTGTACCGTTTCTTTCACGATCCCGTTCTGTCTCGGCTGTGTTCCGAAGGCACTGCACCGCGATATGCTGCTCGGTCTGCTCTGCGGCATCGTCACCATTCCGCTCGGATGCTTTGCGGGCGGTCTGGTATCGGGGCTTTCGCCGCTTGCCCTGCTCGTCAATCTGCTTCCGCTGCTCATCTTTTCGGCAATCATCGCCGTCGGCATCCTGCGCGTACCCGACCTCTGTGTCAAAATTTTCAACGTGCTCGGATGGATCATCAAGGCGGTCATTACCGTCGGTTTAGCCGTCGGTATCTTTACGTTCCTGACGGGGATCGAGCTTCTGCCGCACGTGGATACGCTGGAGGCAGGGATCGACATCGTCGTCAATGCCAGCGCCGTCATGACGGGAACGTTCCCGATGATCTACCTTTTGTCAAAACTGCTTTCAAAACCGCTTGGTGCCGTCGGCAAAACGATCGGCATCAACGAATCCGCCGCACTCGGTTTCGTAGCGTCGCTCGCAACGAGCGTTACGACGTTTTCCATGATGGAAACAATGGATCGAAAAGGCATCGTCCTGAACGCCGCATTCCTCGTCTCCGCAGGATTCGTCTTCACCGATCACATGGCGTTTACCATGGCATATTTGCCCGACTATTTACCGGCAATGATCGTCGGCAAGCTCACAGCGGCAGTGCTCTCGCTCGTTCTTGCCGTTCCTGTCAGTAAAAAGATGCAAACCAAAGGAGAAATATCATGACCAATCCGACCCTTGAAACCCTGAAATCCCGCCGCAGCGTCCGTTCCTATCTTCCGAAGCAGGTAGAAGAAGACGCACTGCAGGCGATTCTGGAGGCAGGCACTTATGCCGCTACCGGCATGAACCGCCAATCTCCGATCATCCTCTGTGTACAGGATCCCGAGGTCCGCGAAATGCTCCGCCGTCTGAATGCCGCCGTGATGGGTTCTGACGGAGATCCGTTCTACGGTGCGCCGACGGTACTCGTTGTCCTTGCCGACCGTGCTGTCCGTACGTGTGTCGAGGATGCATCCCTTGTCATCGGCAACATGATGAATGCCGCATTTTCCGTCGGTGTCGATTCCTGCTGGATCCACCGCGCAAAGGAAGAATTTGATTCCGACGAGGGCAAAGCACTTCTGAAAAAACTGGGAATTGAGGGTGACTACATCGGTGTCGGCAATCTGATCCTCGGATACCGCACAGGCGATTTGCCCGCAGTACGCCCCAGAAAAGAAAACTATATTTACCGCGTATAATAAATAAAATAATATGAAGGAGACAAGACTATGACAGAACCTGTAACCATTACCGAACGTGTATCCGTTATGATCCCGGGACTGGAACGTCCTTATACCTTTTTGCATATTTCCGACACGCACATCACGCATGCCTATGAAAACGACAGCGATGCAGGAAAGGCACTTGCAGAAAAACAGGCACATGCATGGAACCAGGCAGGTATTTTTCCCGTCGATGCATTTGCCAATGTACTGGAATACGCCGATGAAACGAAGCCCGATGCCATTCTGATGGCGGGCGACGTTGTGGACTATTATACGGAGTCCAACGTCAAGTATCTCGGTGAAATGCTCTCCGCATGCAAGACGGAATGTCTGTATGTTCCCGGCAATCATGAATACGCGGGAAATGCGACCTTTGACGATATGCGCGCAACGCTGTCGCCTCTGATGAAGGGCACGCCCGACTTCTGGGTACGCGACTTCGGTGCCTTCGTCGTTGTCGGTGTCTGCGACGGTACGTACCGCTTCACCGCAGAACAGGTCGAAAAGCTGAAAGCCGTCATCGCACAGGGCAAGCCGATCCTCATGGTACTGCATCTGCCTATCCGCTCTGACGTGCTGTCTCCCTACGTTGCACAATCCTGGTGGGGCAGTGACGTCACCATCGGCGGTACGTCCCACGGAACGGACGAGCCGACCGAGGAATTTTTAGCGCTCGTCAAGTCCGAGGAAAGCCGTGTTGCTGCGATCTTTGCAGGACATCTGCACTACGATCACGCAGGTGAATTTGCGCCCGGACGTATGCAGTACGTCTCCGCACCCGCGTTCACGCGTTTCGTCAGAGAAGTCAACGTCATTCCCGCATAATCCCCATACGGACATCATAAAAAAACAACAAAAATTTTTCCGGAATCAAGCTAAATTTTTCCGAAAAAAGTATGTACAAATCGTCCGTTTCATGGTACAATATTATATGTTTTTGAAGTATATTCAAAGCTCAATAGGAAAGGAATGGTATCAACCATGAAGAAGCTTTACGAAGGCAAAACAAAAGACGTATACGCACTGGACAACGGCAATGTCATGCTGAAGTTCAAGGATGACTGCACCGGCAAGGACGGTGTATTTGATCCCGGTGAAAACACTGTCGGTCTGACCATTGAAGGTATCGGCCGCGCAAATCTCCAGTCCTCGATTCATTATTTTGAGCTTCTGAAGCAGGCAGGCATCAAGACCCACTACGTCAGCGCAAACCTCGACGACGCTACGATGGAAGTTCTCCCCGCAACCGTATTCGGTCACGGTCTGGAAGTCATCTGCCGTCTCGTTGCAACGGGCAGCTTTATCCGCCGTTACGGTGAATACATTGCAGACGGTACGCCTCTCGAAGGTGGCTACGTCGAATGTACCTTTAAGAACGACGAAAAGGGCGATCCGCTGGTTACCGGCGAAGGTCTTGCGGCTCTCGGCGTTATGACCCCCGAAATGTTCGTTTCCATGAAGGAACAGACCCTGAAGATCACCAAGATCGTTGCAGACGACCTCAAGTCCATCGGTCTCGACCTCTGGGACATCAAGTTCGAATTCGGCTACAACAACGGCGAAGTCATCCTCATCGATGAAATCGCATCCGGCAACATGCGCGTTTATAAGGACGGCGTCATTGTGGATCCCGTTGAACTGACCAAGCTGATCAACAACAGATAATCGAATGCTTTTGAAAAGGCTGCTGTAAGTTTTGCGCTTACGGCAGCCTTAAAATTTGTTCCCGCTTTAAGAAAGCGAGAAACAAAGCCGACTGCTACGCCGGAGACGAGATGCGCGAAGATACGGTAGAGCGTATGACATAGATGATAAAATTTTACGGTTTTTCTTCTAATCCTTCACAAAATGGCACACCTGCTCCGTTTATAGTATGAAAACGTTTTCAAAATGACAGAAAAGGAGGCTTCGGCGATGCACGGTGACTTTGACTTCGATGCATTTTTGCACACAACGGTCGGTCGGCTGACTGCCTATTGTGCGGCGATTGTCGGTTCGGCAGATGCAGAGGATGCCGCACAGGAGGCGTATATCAGATTGTATGCCAATTTGTACAGGATTGCCGATGAACGCGCAGCAACCGCATTTCTGTACCGCACGGCGTATCGCTTATCCATCGACATTCTGCGCTGCCGCAGACGGTTCCGCGAAATCGAAACACCGACACCGCAGGATAACCGTTTGTCCGATCGGATGCAAAGCGCATTGATGAAGCTTAGTCCTCTTGATCGCTCGGTTATCTATCTGCGTGTGATTGAGGAATACGGCTACGATGAGATTGCAGCACGGTTCGGAAAAAATGAAGCATGGGCAAGGAAACGGTATTCCATTGCACGCAAACGGCTGGAAATCCTTTATTCTGAGCAACGCTGAAACCTATGGAAAGGAGATTGATCATTTTATGAACGATCAGAACATACCTCAGGCATTTTTGGAAATCACGGCACAGGCAGATGCATGCCGTGTTGAAAGAAAGGTAAGGGAACATCTGATGAAAAAGAATCGTATTTTTGTGAGACGTCCGATCAAAGCAACAGCAATTCTTGCGGCTGTTCTTGCGCTGATTATGATACCTGCCGCCGCGCTCGGAATGGTATACGGATATCGTGCATATCACACCGAAAACGGATATACAGTAACCGTATCGGAAGATATGGCACCAATCAAACTCGATGAATCCAAAATGGAAGAACTTGGGCAGTATACCATGCGCTTTGAAAACGGATCAATTGCCAATATCCGTGACTTCGGCAAAGCCTTTGATACGTATGATGCACTGAATGAGTGGCTTGACGGTATTTTGCTCACAAGTCCGATGCTGGGTGGCGGCAACGTGATGTACTGCACGGATGACAACACAGGAACACCAATCGCTGTCCATGTCACGGGAAATAATACCGTCATCGACAGAGAAAAAAGCTGCGCTGTCAGTATTACAATCCCACTTGCGGATTTTGGAACTGAAATTGGTTGGGAATCCAGATATGCAGATATGCTCTCGTCGCAAGCAGTCACGGCTGAAAATGGCATCGAAACAGAATTTGTCACCACGGAAACCTCTGTCACGGCATATTTTGCACACGGCGGTATTTTGTACCGTATGAGCATTGCCGGAAATCATGAAGAAGCAACGGAAACTCTTGCTGAAATCATCGGTACCATGAAATAAATCCTAATTCAAAATCCTCTGCTGAATAAAACGGCAGAGGATTTTTTCGCTATCACGATTCTATTTTATTTGCTGTTAGAAACGAGCCACTCAATCAGATCTGTCTGCTCGTATGCATAATCCCAACAATTGTGACCGTGACGGTCGGTCGGGAAGAACATGACGTCGGCACCGCACGCTTTTGCCGCAGTTACCATCTGCTCAGAATAGGAGAACGGAACGACGCCGTCATCGACGGAGTGGAACACACGGATTTTCTTTCCGCGCAGAGCACCCGCACGCCAGGAAAGACCGCCGCCGCAGACCGGTGCGCCGCAGGAGAAGAAATCAGGGAAGGTGCAAAGCAGCTCCCACGTACCGAAACCGCCCATGGACAGACCCGTGACGGAGATGCGGTTTTCATCGGCGTTCAGTTCCTTGGCAATGGACTTGATCCATTCCATAACGGGGAAGGTCAGGTGATTCCACGTCATGTCGGCAGGACACTGCGGAGAAACCGTGATGACGCGCAGACCCTTATAGTCGGGATCTCGCTTGAACAGCTTGGGAATTGCATGAACCGCAACGTTTTCGATGTTCGGACCGCGTTCACCCGCGCCATTCAGAAAGACGATCATCGGCAGGGATTCCTTTGCCGGATCGAAATTCTTCGGGGTGGTAACGTAGCCGGACAGAGATCCGCAAACCTCAACTTCTTTGGTATAAACAAATACATTTTCCATGGGAATACTTCCTCTCATATATTATATTACTGTTATTGTATCAGAAGGACGGCAATTTGTCAAGACCGTACGTCATTTATTCCTCGCGTGTCGGAAACCACGCGGTCAGAAATTCCTTCATGCCGCCCTCATAGGATGCTTCTGCAAGAAATTCCATACCGCGCTGATTGCCCCAACTGTAATAAATGATCGTTCTGCCGTTGAATTCACACAGCTCCATATCGCTGTTGTTGATGTCGAGCGCATCGGCGATCTGATTTTGTTCTTCCACCGTCAGAAACGGATTGGCAATCTGCTTGTCCTCTGCTTCATTGTACATCATCACGGGATTGATCGGGCTGTACTCCCAATGGACAAGATCTTCGGAGCGTGCGATGCAGTTGGAGTAGCTCGGTCCGGGGTACGCTTCCAGATACAATACGTAATAATATCCGTCGTCAACAGTATAGATAGCGGGACCACCCGCATAGCGATCCTTTTGGAAGACACATTCCTGCGGTGTCAGCGTCCAGTGAAGCATATCCGGGGAGGTTGCAAAGCGGAAGGTAAACGGCTTCGGTCCTGCTTCCTCCGCCGGTGCACTGATCTCCATCAGCAGCGTATAAACGCCGTCCTTTTTGCATACGCCGGTGTTGAAAATTTTCCAGCCGGGCAGATGCAGTTCTCCGGCACATTCCCAATCGCAAAGATCCTCCGAGCGGAAGATATGCAGGGTATCGCCGCCCCATTCGCCTTCCACACCGACGGCATACATAACACCATTGTCAGTATATGCACAGCCGAGGTGATGATCCTTTGCAAAAGATGACAGCCTCTGACCTGTTTTCATATCAATAAAATGAAAGCTCGACCACGGGTTGGGATTGTACGGATTGACGCCGTTCAGAAGATCGGACTTTGCGGGACGGCAGTATTCAAAGCGGTACAGATTGCCCCCAAAAACGATCGGCGTCGATTCCACCGTACCGAACTTGATCGTTCCGTGGCGGCGGATCTTCGGTGTTTTCGGCTGTTTCATCATCAGCACTCCTCATCAAAGTATTTTTTCAAAAATCGGAAGAACGTTCAAGGGTGCCGGTACGGTCTTGGTACAGGCGCCTTCATATACCGTACCGTCGCAGTACCGCCACGTTCCGCGCGGCAGGACAACGGTACGCGTTACGGCATCCTTTTCCGTTACGGGCGCACAGAGGACGGTATCGCCAACCATAAACTGATCGGTGATATCTGCAAATCCCTCGTGCGGGAAAACGTATTCCATATAACGCATGATCGGTTCTCCCGTCACAGCAGCTTCTTTTGCCAGCGCGATGATGGTATCTGCATACTTTAAGTGAATATCACCGGCTTGCCGACACAGATCGGCATGCTCTGCATCAAGCACACGCCACGGAGCCGCGGAATACTGCATCATCGGCATCAAAGCGGCAGTCTGCGCATACCGCACAAACAGATTTTGGTCAAGGGACGGTGCACCGGGCAGAAAGTCGACGAACGAACCGCCGCCGATCATATCGGGACAGCCGTAAGCAAATCCGAGGATACCCTGTACCAGCGCATCGGGAACCAGACGTGCAACCTCATCCCAACGGTGGGATTTATCGCAAAGACGCTGTACGAGCGGCAGACCTGCACACTTATAGCAGGCACGGTATTCGTTGTAGCGGTATTTTTCACCGAGCTTTGCCCACAGCATACACTGGTCGTGCGCTGTAACGCTGCCCCACGTCATATCGTCGTCGCGGTAGTAGTTTGCGTCTCCCGCATCGAACTTGAAGCCATCAGCACCCATCTCCATCAGATCGGCAAGCAGCGCGTCAAACCAAGCGGCAGTTTCGGGATTGGACATATCGAGGACAGCAGAGTATCCGTTCCACCAGCGGCGGATGGCGGTCGAGCCGTCGGCATTGCGCACCAGCATCTGCTTTGATTCCAGCTCTCGGAATTCTGCGGAGTCGGGCGAAATAAACGGACAGATCCACAGCATGACCTCAAAATTCAGCGCATGCAGTTCTTTCATCATCGCACGGGCATCGGGGAAGCGCGCAAGGTTAAATTCCCTGCTTCCGTAATAACGCATCCAGCCGTCGTCGATCATCAGTATCCCTGCAGGATAGCCGTTGTCAACGATGCCGTGCGCATAGGAAAGAATATTTTCCTGATTCTGATCGTAGATAAGCTCCGCCCAGGTGTTGTACTGTGGCTTTACAAAGAAATTCTCCGGAGGGAGAATCCCGTTCGGTGGAAAATGCGCTTTGACAGCCGCACGGTACGCACCGCGCATGGTTTCATATCCTTCATACAGCGCAAAATCGTCCTTGGCATTGGTAATTGTGATGATACCGCCGCGGACCTCTACGTCATACGGCTGATCACTCCAAAGATAGCGTCCCATGGAGGAAACCATCAGAGGAGATTCCTGATTGCCTGTAAATTGCGTTGTCGGATGATAGGAATATTCGGATTGTTCGGTCAGCGGAAAACGGGTTCCGTGGGCAACGGCAAGTCCCCACCAGCGTTCCCCG
>JAZQWK010000150.1:0-4840 GCA_045632325.1 Eubacteriales bacterium | reverse complement strand
ATATCCTGCTCGGTACGCAGAATTTCCTCTTCGCTTTCGAGAAGCACGTTGACCAGCTCCAGACGCTTGACGGGATTGGCTTCCTCCAGCACCGCCTGCTTGTCCTGGTACTTGACGAGAATATTGGACGCGATAAAGTCTGCAAGCAGACCGGGCTCCTTGATGCCGCGCACGGTCATCAGAAGATCCTTGGACGCCTTTGGCAGATGGTTGATCATTTTCTCAACGGACTTGACCGTATTCATCAGAAGTGCCTCGGAATGAATACCGCCTGCAGCGTCGATGTTGAGAATTCGGACAAAGCCCATCGCCGTGATATGGTCGGCGGAAACGAGGAAGGAGGTGACCTCCATGCGCGCCGTGCCGTCCACGAGCATACGCGCCGTGCCGTCCGGCGTTTTGATCAGCTGCTTGATACGGGAGACCGTACCGAAGCGGAACAGATCGTTTTCCCCGGGATCGTCGGGATGCATTTCACGCTGGGTAACGAACAATACCTCGGAATTGTTCTGTGCCGCCTGCTCACAGGCGCGGATCCATTTTTTATCCGTCACCTCAAAGGTGATCGGGATCATCGGAAAGACGACCACGCCGCGCAGAGGAACGCAGGGCATGGATTTCATTTCCAGTTTTTCTGTTGTAATTGCCATGAATACTCCTTTGTATGTAAAACCGTACTGACGGGATGATGTGAAAGCAATACGTTTTTCGCGGGCATAGTACCGCAGAATACGTACTATATATTATAACATACTTTTTGCCTTTTTTCTATATTCATCGGGAAAATTCACAGATTCTTAACCGATTTTTTTTCAACGTACTCAAAAATAAAAAAACAACAGACGCTGATCGGACTGCGGGCTGATATCATAAGATTGATATTTCCGTGCGATACAAACTTCTGTTGGTTTCTTTCGGTGGAACCGATATTTTTTTGCTACAGCGCTTTTTTTCGCGCCCTAATATTATACACGGAAATCATGGATTTGTAAATATCCATTTTCAACAATTTTTCGGATTTTTTTAGGACAAATCGTACGGATTGACAACTCACGTTTGCCCGATCGAAACATCTGCCCCAAAAACAGAAAAACGTATCTTTTTGTCACCGCAAGTCATTGACGAATGAACAAAGTTATGATATACTTATGAACATAGAAACGATGTAATTGACCAAAACAAAGAAACCGCAAGGAGGTGCATCACCCGTGCACGTTCCCTCAAAAACCCTGACCGAACAGGAAATCGTCCCGTTTTCCAAAGCCCTTACCGCCGAAGAAACTGCGGATGTAACCTATGACCGCGGTGCTTGGCTGTACATTCCGCACGAATACGAAGAATACCGTTACATCCTCGGCACGCGCGGAGAAAATCCGCTCATCTGCATCGGCATCAATCCTTCGACAGCCGCTCCCGGCGATCTTGACAACACACTGAAAAGCGTCGAGCGCATCGCACGCGGTAACGGATACGACAGCTTCATCATGTTCAACGTCTACGCCCAGCGTGCAACCGATCCCGATGCGATGGATAAGATCCGCAACGAAGCACTCCACCGCGAAAACATGGCAGCCTTTGCCCACGTGCTTTCTCTGTACGGAGACGGTCACACACCTGCCGTTTGGGCGGCGTGGGGTACGATCATCGAAAAACGCGATTATCTGATCCCGACCGTCCGCGATATGATTGCCGTCGGTGAACGCTTCGGCGCGGCGTGGTATTCCGTCGGTGCACGCTCCAAAAAAGGACACCCGCACCATCCGCTCTATTTACGAAAGGACGCGGTGACAGAACCGTTTGATATCACCGCATATCTTGATACCCTACAGAATCTGCACAAATAACTGTTACAGAAAGGATTATTGCTATGAAACGTACGTTATCCGCCGCACTTGCCGCGCAGACCGTCCTGCTGGCACTTCTCGCCGCATCCTGCGGAGATGCCGACACAGCACAGACCGATACCCCCGCAACCGATCCCGTCGATACGGTTGTCACCGAAGCCGTTACCGAGGACATCCTCGCCTATCTGCCCGAAACCGATATGGGCGGCTGGCAGTTTGATATTCTCGGTCACGAGGACCATCTCTCCGGCAACCATACCTTCCATGCAACCGAACAGACCGGTGAAATCATCAACGACGAAATCTTTGAACGTACCCGCCGCATCGAAGAACGCTACAATATGGTTTACAACGTCTATGCGGCAGGCGATCAGTGGAATACCGTCAACGATACCCTCCGCAATACCGTTGCCGCAGGCGAAGACGCCTTTGACATGGTCATCTTCTACACCTACGCACTGCAGTCTGCCATCGTCACGGGCGGTTACTTCTACAATATGCTCGAGGTTCCGCATATCAATTTTGAAAATCCGTGGTGGCACACCGAAATCAACGATGCGTATACGCACTACGGCTATCTGCCGTGCGTCCTCTCCGACTTCTCCGTCAACTCCTACCAGTATGCAAATCTGCTCGTCTTCAACAAGACCGTTGCGGCAAACAACGATATTACCAACCTTTACGACCTCGTCCGCGACCATCAGTGGACCATGGACTCCTTCCTTGAAATCATCAAGTCCGTTACCTCCGACTCCAACGGTGACGGCAAAATGGACGTCAACGATACCTGGGGTTATGCGACCAACTTCGGCTATCATGCGCTGACGTGGGCGTATGCAATCGGCGAGTTGGGCGTCACGCTGACCGACAACGGCGTTGAGCTCGGTTACCGCTCCGAAAAGTTCGCCAATCTGTCCGAATGGCTTTACGATTTGCTCTATACCTCCAAGCTCGCATTTGAAATCGGATGGGATATGCCTTGTGATATCAGCTGGGATGAAAACCGCGTGCTGATCCAGGCGATCTGGCTCAATGACCTTGAAAAGTTCCGCGAATACGAATCCGCATACGGTCTGCTTCCGTATCCGATGTACGACGAGTCACAGGAAAAATACTATACCTACGACGATTGCCGCCACGCAACCTTCGGTATTCCGCTGACCTCTCCCGACGAAAACATCGAAAAGACCGGTCTGCTTCTGGAAGCGCTCTCTGCCGATTCCTATCACAATCTGATTCCCAAGTACCTCGATTCCGTCGTCACCTTCAAGCTGTCCCGCGACGAGGATTCGCTGGAAATGCTCGATTACATCATGGACGGACGTGTCTACGATATCGGATACGCGATGACCGACCCCAAGCGCTATTCCTGGATCATCTCCGAACAGCTGAAGAGCTCCAAGGGTGCACTTACTTCCACCGTCGAAAAGTTCACCAAGGTTGCAACTTCCCATTACGAAAAGCTGCTTGAGTCTTATAAGACCATGAGCGAAATGGAATGGTAATATCCGCATAAAATATAACGGACTGCCGCACAGGATCACCTGTAGGACAGTCCGTTTTCTTATGCAGTTTGCCTTATCACGACAGTATTCCCGCAAGCATTTCGCCAAGCACCTTCGCAATACTTGCAAAGCCGCCATCGGTCGGATGGCAGTTGTCGACGAGCGCGACCTCGCGGATATCCTCCGACAGCAGATCACTGCCTTTGATGCAGTAAACGTGCCGATCGCCTGCGGCAACGGCGTTCTCGTAGGTTTTCATCATAATCTTGACCCGCTCCCGCTCCTCGGGCGAAAGATGAAATTTCGGGCGCGACATCATAACGATGGGAAGCGTGGGATTGGCTTCACGGACGATTCGGAACATCTGCTCGTGCGTTTCTCGGTAATAGTCAAGCGTCGGTGCGTTGTGGTCGTAGTCGTAGACAAACGCCCGCATCGGAAGACCGGCAATATACCGTGCGATTGCCTCCTCGCCCTTAGCACATCCGGCAAAACCGAGATTGAGGAACTCCCAATCATACTTCCGCGCGATGATGCTTTCGTAATTGCATCCGGGACGGGTTGCACAGCCGCCGTGCGTGATGGACGAGCCGTAATACACGATCGGCGTCGTCGCGGCATAATCGGGAGCGGCTTTCAATACGCTTCCGGCCTTGATACCGATATACATCTTCTCCACAGTGCTGTACAAGGGCATATTGACGGTATAGACCCGTTCCTCCGGGTCGAAGATATCAACGACACCTTCATAGGAATTCTTCACGTCCATGGGAGGAGAAAAGGTCCCGAAATACCGTGTCCCGCCGTACAGATCACAACCGACCGTACCCGACAGCGGGAAAAACGAAAATTTGCTGAACGCACCTACACGGATGCTGATGGCGATATACGGACTGTCCGTGACAAAGCGCACACGACCGCCCGTAGTATACGCGCAGAGATTGCCGACGCCGTCACTGACGGTTTTTGCAATATCCGACGGCATACGCACGTAGCGCGCACCCTCTCGGTAAACGCCGTGGATGCAGAAAGGGGCATCGTCAACGTCATAAAAGACAAGCCCGTCGCGCTCGATTTTTGTGTTTACGTCCGCAGTTCTGTCGATTGGCATCGTTATTCTCCTCTCCGTTATACTTCCGTCCGCGCAATCAGCTCATCCTGCATCTTACGGGTCTGCGTTGCAAACATCGCGGAATAACCGCAGATACGCACAACAAGGTCGGGATGGGTACCGGGATTGTCGCGTTCCTCGATCATCGTTTTCTTATCGGCGACGTTCGGCTGAAGAACGGGAATCTTCAGTGCAAGACAAGCGGCGATAAATGCGGCAAGCGCATCGACGGACTGTGTGCTGTCGGTCACGGAAACCGGCAGTGCAATATCAAACATACCAACATCGTGGAAATCGGCACCCGTCAGCACCGACATCGCACGGGCAGATTCGGTCAGCGACGGCGGGCACGCCATATTCATCTGACGGGAGAAGATCTC
>JAZQWK010000149.1:0-2474 GCA_045632325.1 Eubacteriales bacterium | reverse complement strand
TTCCGCCCACTGAAGACCGTCTTCGGTGCCCTCTCCGCATCGGGAAATATCAAATTCGATCCGCAGGAGCCGCCGAGCACCGTCACGGACGTCCGTATGACCGCACGCCTTGACCGATGGGAATTTCAGGGCGGACGCCTCCGTTTTGACGGCACGCTGGAGCTGTCGGCAATCTGCGTCACGGAGGACGGAAAATATCTGCCGCTGTCGGAAACCCTTCCGCTGCACTGGGACACCGACGGCACGGGGCTGACGGAGGAACAGACGCTCCTGGTACAAGCGGAATGTGGCGTCACGGGGCAAAACACGAGAATCGATGCATCCGCAGGCACGCTGGTCTGCGATGCAGAGCTGTCCGTTTTCGTATCGGTTTGCGCAAAGGAAACACATGAGCTTCCGCGCGCACTCACCCTGCCGCCCGATGCCAAATCCTGCCCGCCGATCAAAGAGCCGCTGATCTTCTGCTATCCCGAAAAAGGTGAATCCGTCTGGGATATTGCCAAGCGGTATCGGATTCCGCCAAAAACCCTTTGCGAGGCAAACGGCATGGATGCATCGTCACGCACCGCCGACGTCTCCCCGCTCGTCATTCCGATCCATCCGATCTTTGCAAATCGGAAAGCATAAAAGGAGCCGTCCTCCCCAACCGCTGTCGGTTGATCGGAGGACGGCTGCTTTTTGTATCAGTGGCGCATCGTTGTCAGCGCGATGATCAGACGCAGATCGTCGGGCTGTACCTTGGCATCGTGTGCAGAACGGTTGCGGCGGATCTCCCCGCATTTGTCGCACTTCTGCAAAATCACGTATCCCTTTTTCGGGTCGGGCTCTGCCGCGATCGGACGCAGAATCCCGCGGCACGGATTGGCACGGTCCCCGGGGTTGATATCCACGTGCAGAGAGCACAGGCACTTGGGGCAATGGTTGCGCGAGGACGTTCCCAGCGGAAGCACTTCAAACCCGCAGTTTGCACAGGTAAAGCCCGCATCGTTTTTCTGAAACCGTTTCTCCTTCAATTCCATCTTGTTCTCCGTTTCTATCATAAATCAAATTTTTCCATCAAAAATGCCGTATAGTCGTCCCACGTTTGCCGCATACTGTACTTGCTCACAGACGGACGGTACGCCGTTTCTCTGCTTGAGCAGATCCTTTTCGGAGAGGATAAATCCACGTATGAGAACAAGCAAAAGACACGCACGTCCCAAAAAGTCCGTTTTCTGTCTGCTCCTGGTCACCGTGCTTCTCTGTCTGACGGTGTTTGCCGCAGTTCCCGAAAACGGTGTCAACACACCGATGCTCGGTGCAGGCGACACGCACGATCATGACAGTACGCGAAACCGCTCGGGTGATAACGGTGCCGCAAACGCCGTCGGCGATGCCGTTACGGATGCGGCAGACGCCATCGGCGGTGCTGTTTCCGATGCGGGCAATGCCGCGGGTGAGGTCATCAGCGGTATCGGTGAAGCCGCAGGGGAGGTCGTTGACGGTGCGGCGAACGCCGTCGGCGGCAATCAGAGCGGTGCCGGTGCATCCGGTGCACTCCCCAAGGACAACGCACCCGCAGGTGCAGGCTGGGTCTGGATTCTGATCCTGGTCGCAGCTGCCGCGGCTGTGTTCTTCCTGATCCTGATGCCCGGACGCCGTCGGGAAACGTAATTTTTGGGACACAGATATCTCCTGCCGCCGTCGTGCGGTGGGAGATATTTGTTTTTACTTATTTACTTATTTTTTCCGAAAGACAAACAGCTTCGAAAAAACGTAGTTCAGAACAACCACCAGAACGGCAACGATCGGCTTCATCCAGCCGTCGGGCAAATGACAGATGCTGACGAGGAAGAACAACAGTCCCTCACCGATGAGGAGCGTCGCAACGCGCGAGGACACAAATTCCCCGAACTGACGCAAAATACCTTCCCTGCCCGTCTGTCCGAACACCAGATTTCGGTTCGGAAAGAACGCAAACAGCACCGCCGCCGCCCACGCGATCCAATAAATCACGAGATAGTGAAGCGGCGTAACGGCGGACAGCAGATAATAGACGACAAAGTCCACGACCGTCGTCATCCCGCCGACCACGAGATACCAGAATTGCTCTCTGTAGCGTATATAAAGTCGTTTGATCAGCGCTATCATGTCATTCACCTTCTTCGTCAATCGAGCGAAGCGCATCGTCGTAGGCTTCCTTGGAATATAAAAGATTGATTGCTTCCAGCAGTGCGTTTGCCGACATATGCGGCGGCAGACGTAAGATCTGCGCAAGGCGGGCACGCCGCTCGGCACTTCCCTCACCGCCCGACAATCCCGCTTCGTAGAAGTCGGCTTTCGTCACGGCGTTTTTGGGAGCGGATGCTTCCCCGTCACCGCCGACGGCAAACGGCGCAAAGATGCGGCTCAGCGTTTCCTCGTCGATGCCTTCCACGCCAAGCAGACCTTCCTTGGACGGAGCCGCTTTTCTGCGCTCCTTGCCTGCGACGGCG
>JAZQWK010000148.1:0-13271 GCA_045632325.1 Eubacteriales bacterium | reverse complement strand
GCCGATCTTTTTTGTGCTTTAGCGCGTTAAAGCGTGAAAGCGCCGGAAACCCTGCCGGACACCCCCTGCACTTAGCACGTTAAAGCGTAACGCGTTAAACCACAACCCCTTGACAAATTTCTGAAAATATGCTATACTGAAATCAGGCAGAAAAACCGCTGCCGCAAAATTATTATATGGAGGTTTTTAACCATGAAGAACACAAACGCAGGAAACGCAACTTTTGCACTGACAGGAGAGGTCACGGACATCTATAACGGAAAAAATGAAAATGACTATCTGACAGTCAAGGTCACACGCGGGAATTATTACGATCTTTTCCGCGTAGCCTGCCCAAAGTCCGCAGGCGTCGAGGTCGGCGACAAGGCAAAGTTTACCGGACGAATCGAAACTTTCTGGAATAAGGAAAAGAAAGTCTCGGTGACAAACCTTTATGCCGAAACCGTAAAAGAGGTGTGATGAATGAATGAAACTCTGCAAATCATCGGCTCTCTTGTATCCTCCGTAGGCTTTCCGGTTGTTGCCTGCATCATGCTATTCAGATATATTGATGAACAGTCACGGACTATTTCCGCTTTTACAAAGAGCATCGACAAATTGACGAATAGCGTAAACCGGATATTATCAAAAATAGAACCCGAACACGATCACAAAAAGGAGTGATGGCGTATGACCCCTGCACAGATTGCAACCGCAACAAATCAGGCTTTCCCGAACGTCGTCGGCAGCAGAGATGCAGACGGAAACCCTGAAAATGTTGTGCTTTCTGAAGACCTCTCGAATATCGTACAGTTTATGGAGGCTGCCGACACAACATACGGTCTCGGCGCACAGTTCAACATCTATTTCCCGAAAATCGTTGACAAGATCGGCTACACGATCTATATTGCCGACAATGAGGGAGACGACGACGAATTTGACCTTATGCGAATCGGCTTTGATTCCGGCAGCATCGTCGAAATGCTCATGTTTACCGACGGCGAATTTGTGGATAACACCGCATGGGATACTATCATCTCAGGCGTTGAGACTGCCCCGCCCACTTTTGACGAAATGTTCGGTCTGCACAAGGCTGACGTGAATGCAACATATACCAATCACGCCGTAACACTCGCGTCCGAGGTTTACACGATCACCTATCAGCAGTGGAAAAGCGCAGTCCGCTCCCCTGCTGAATACGAGAAACTTGCAAACGCGATTGCCGGACGTTGGACGGCAAAAATCAAGCAGCTGCGCATGATGCTGAAACGTATGCAGGTGCAGGCGTGGGCACTGGAAAAGAAGCTCGCAAAGTCCGGCATTATTAACCTGCTCGGTCTTTACAAAGAGTTCAACCCCTCCGCAACCACAACCGCAGAAAGCACCAGATACGACAAGGATTTTCTGCGCTTTATGAAAGTTCAGTGCGAAATCATCGCAAAAGACCTCCGGCAGCGCACGGGGCTTTTCAACCCGAACGCGTATGTCAACCCCGTCCCCCGTAACCGCCTGAAATTCCTGCTTTACGCGCCCTATGCTAAGTACATGGAGGCATACAGCTATGCAGACACATATCATGACAGTTATGTGAAACTCGACGGATATTCCGAGGTTACGTATTGGCAAGGCATCGGCGACGGTCTGCACGATGATACAAAAATGCTCATGGCTTCTATCACACAGAACAGCGGCGGTTCTACGATCTATCAGGACGGTGTTGTTGGCGTGATGTTTGACGAGCGTGCAATCTATCAGACGAACGAGGAACCGCGAACAGCGGCACAACGTAACGATTTCGGCAACTGGACAAATTACCAGAATCAGCTTACTGTCGGTCTGCACGATACGCTCGACCTAAACGGCGTTGTGCTGATTATCTCCGATTATCAGCTGAACGTCGCAACATCCTCCGGCAGTGCCGCCCCGAGTGATTGGGCGACACAGATCACAAACGGCATTTATGTCGAGGACGGCAGCGGCGGCTATTCTGCCGTGACTTCCGGTACGGCATGGGCAGCAGGCACTCGCTATTACAACAAAATCGCATAATCAGCGCAGAAAAAAACGCGCCCCTGCATTCTGTCCGTGCGCAGGGGCGCACATTTTTTTAAGAGGTGATATAATGGCACGAGATAAAAAGACCGAGGATTTCCGGAAGTGGCTTGAAATGCGGAAATACGTTCAACTCAATAATGACGCATTCGATTATTACAATATGATGATTGAAAATATTTCGCCGATGCTCGTTTATCCGTCACTGACAGAAAACGGAATTGAGATGCAGACGCTCATCGAATACGCTGCCGCGCAGGGCGTCGCGGCTGTATGCGAAATCGACGGCGAATTTCGGTGCGGTTTTCTGAAATGGTCGGACATTCTGAACGACAACGGAATAGCAAAAACAGCAATCGTGACCGGTTCGTACTGGTCAAAAGAGTTTGAGACAAAAGACCTCGCATATTTCCGGTTTACGCATTCACAGCAACCGGCGACACATTTGCAATGGTTTTCGCGTATGTTTGCCAATGTGGACGATTCGCAGAGATGCCTAGTCAGAAATACCAAATATGCACCGATGCCGGTCGTCTCAACAACAACCGAGCAGCAGAAATACGAGGACGCAATGAAACGGCAGCAGCGCGGCGAAGATGTCACCGTGATTGTCTCGCCGACAAGTAACCCGCTGTTTTCGGCGGGGGCAACACAGAAAAAAGAGTCTGACAAAATTCTGAATCTCGGCGACCCTGCTATGATTGAAAAAATGCATTTTCTTTCGGAGTATCATGCAGAACTCAAAAAGCGATTCGGTGCAATGTATGGAATGTGTTTCAAATCTTCCGCGAAATCCGCGCAGGAATCACTTGACGAAATACACGGCATGGACAATTTTTCACTGATCGTGCCGTATAACATGAAAGCGGAAATGCAGCTTTTCGCGGATAAGTGCGCTAAGCTGTGGGCATGGGGCGGCAGGGATTCCGTCACATTCTCCGAACTGTGGAAGCGTGAGGACAACGACGCCAAACACGGCGAAAACAACGAAAAGGAGGGGGAGAAAAATGCCGAATCCGTTTCAGACGTACAGACCGGTTAAACTGCGCCTGTTCGATATCTTTTCAATATGGGAGCAGAACGAGGTTTCCGACCTCGGCGTAACAGTTGACGGCGTGGAGATTTTTACAAACCAGCAGATATTCACGGAAATGACAAGCAAATATTCTCCGTGGTATTTCATGACAGTCGTGCCGAATGGCGGCGATTATTTCAAAACATTGTGGAAATCGTATATAGCGGCAACCGGAAAAAATCTACTGCGGGCATATAGCGCACTGCTCGAAACATACAACCCGATTGAAAACTATAATCTGACCGAGGAAAGCGCGGAGGGCGTGAAACGCGACACAGACACGACAACAAACACGCCGGACGGCACAACAACGACAACACGCGAAACAAATAAATTCGCGATTGACAGCGCGGGAGGCGGCGAACCGTCTGACATCGAAACAACGACAACCGGTTTTAATCTCAGGACGGACACAGAAACACGCGCACACGACAACACGCAGGCTGTGACTTTCGACGGTGCGACAATGGGCACTTATAACGAGGGGCACGAACACAAACTTACACGGCACGGCAACATTGGCGTGCAGACTGCTGCCGATATCATCGGCGGAGAACTCCGCCTCCGTACTGTGAACCTCTTGACGGAATACGTGCAGGCGTTTATAAACGAGTACTGTTATTATGTGGGGTGTGAGTGGTATGAAGATTACAGTGTATAACTACGGCGCGGAAAAAAACCGCCTCGACAAAAACGCCGTCAATCCCGACACGACATACAAGTATCTATCAACAATCAACACGTACGAGGGCAGTGCGCGGGATGCCGTTGACGTTGTAACGCCGTCTATTGCAGTCGCCGGAAATGTAATTGACGGCAACTACGCGTATGTTGACACAACCGGATTTTACTATTGGATAGAATCGAAAAACATTGTGCGTGATAACTACACGGTTTTATCTCTCCGGCGTGACCCTCTATGCAGTTTCCAGTCTGAAATAAAAGCATGCCCCTGTGTGTGTGACCGCACAGCAGACACGGCACGGGGTACATTTTACATACATGACCCCGCACTGCGCACAAATCAATACACGCTCGACGAAACGATCAGCCTGAAGCCGAACACTATTTTTTCTTATAACGGGCACATTCTTTTAATGACTGTGGGGTGATAACATGGCTCTTGTATACTGGCTTGATTCTCTTACTGTTGGAATGAGCGAACACGCACGTGTGGCACCTATCATTGACGGCGCGGATATAGAGTTTCCCGCCTCCTCGTTTTCTACGTGGCAGGCAAACAAGATAACAACCGGAGGAACCGATTTTCATTTTATACCGATCGGAACAGCGGGCGGCGATTGGATTATGATGCTATCTTTTTCGCTCGGTAGTCTTATAAATACCGCTACAAATTTCCACTGGTATTTTGAAAACGGAACAGATATAGAGCTTCGCTGTTTTCAGGCAGGCACGGCGGATGCACCAAAAATTGAGTGGACAAATTTCGGGGGAATGCGTTACACGCAGGGCGGCACGATCAGAGCGGGGTATACAGGTTCAGTATCTTACGGCGGAGGCGGTTACCCCGCAGGAACAGACACAACGACCGTTGGCACATGTATTATAAAATGTAAAGTGTCGTTTACCGGCATCACACAAGACCCTGTTACATGTTTTGTTTTCTATTCCGGATATGTCCGGCACGGAACAAATAATATTGATTATTTTATCGCGATGCAAGGTGTCGTTATTGATGCAGCACTTTTCGGCTCAGACCAGACCGACCCGTCCGGCGGTATTCCCATATCTCCGGAGGGCGGCGACGGAAAGTACACGTTGCACGCCGAGACGCTGAATTTCGGCACAGCAGAGGGGCGTTCTGACGATATGGGGGGCGGCGGATTATCAGCGGGCGGTGCATATGGAACACACCTTTATGATCTGGATATGACAGCCTTTAACTCATTTATGGGTACGGCATACGCGGGGACGGGCAGTCTTTCTTTTTCCGATCTTTGGCAGGCATACAAAAACAGCATGCACGACCCGCTTTCCGGCATCCTCGGCGCACTGATTCTGCCTATCAACCCGCCGGACACGGCTGTCACATATATCCGGCTATCAGGTCAGAGCATCGCCGTTTCCGGCAGCTGCGGGTATGTGACAAAGCGTTTCGGAGAGACAGCTGACGCGGTTGTGAATGTTGTTCCCTATTATAACACGTTTTTGGATTACGAACCGTTTACAAAAATTACACTTTATCTGCCTTTTGTCGGCAGTGTCGGGCTGAATACGAATGAGTGCATGGGCGGCAGCATCTCCGTCCGCTATTGGGTTGACTATTGCACCGGCAACTGTGTTGCATACGTCACGTTGACAGACCGCGCAGGGCGTCCGTCCTACTATCAGTATAACGGTAACTGTGCAGCTTATATACCGGTTTCCGGAAATGACGGCGGCATCGCGTCTATCATTTCGGGCGCGTCTTCAGTGATAACAGGCACAGTGCAGGCAATGAGCGGCAACCCTGCCGGTATCGGAAGCATGATCGGCGGCGGAATGCAGATTGCAGAACCGAAAACGACACAGAAACACGTCGGAGGTTTTTCCGGCGGCGCGGGTTGTGTCGGGTGTTTGTACCCGTTTATCGTTGTCAATCACCCTGCGGCAGCAACCGCACAGGGGTACACCGGCATCATGGGCGCACCGTCAGCAATGGCAGGCACCGTCGGGCAGTATCACGGGTTTACCGCGTTTATGCACGCGGACACGCACGGCATACCATGCACGGCGGAGGAAATGCAGGAAATCGATGGCGCACTATCGGAGGGGGTGTATTTATAATGTCAAACCGCATCAGAGAAACACTGTACGCGCAGACCGCAAACGACGGCAGCACGATATATGTGGTCGCAAACATCGACTGTGACACAGCTGCCGACCTCCCCGCCGTCAATGCGTTCACCGGTTTAACGCTGCTCATGGGGAGCAGGGCGCACGACATTGACCAGAACGCATGGTATGAAATGCAGGACGGCGGCACATGGGTATTGCAGGACGCGGGCACGGCAGCTTATACAAAAGCGGAGGTTGACACGCTGTTAGCCGGAAAAGAGGACGTTTTGACGTGGGACACCGCGCCGACATCCGGCAGCACAAACCCCGTAACGTCCGGCGGTCTGTATAGCTATATATACGGGCTTCCTACTATAAACATACCGGCAAGCGCTGACCTCAACACGGCGGATTATATCGTGCCCGGCGTTTACTGCTGCCCGACAAACGCAATTGCGGCGACCCTGACAAACTGCCCCACAACAAACGGATTCAGAATGATTGTGTATGATACGATAGCATTGACGGGATATCAGCAGCGGCTTATTTTCCCGAATAATGCAAACGGCGAATTTTTTTGGCAGCGGCGCACAACCTCTCTGAATTTTTCATCATGGTTTCAATTTCAGGGAACTGCCGTATAAAAAAACATCTTCAAAAAATGCTTATTTTCTGCGGATTGTCCAGTGCAATCCGCTGTTTTTTATGGTATACTAAGACCATAAGAGAGGGGCGCAAACCTCAGTAAAAACGCAGAGAGGCGAATGTAATGAACACGTACTATATTTTTACGAGACACGCAGGAACAAAATTCCAGTGGTACAAGATCGGCACAACGAGAGCGAAAACAGAAAAAGAGGCGTGGAGCGAAGTTCATGAAATGGAAAACAGGACAGGATTTGAATACATGGTATGGGAAAAGAAGATGTACGACAGATTGACAGCATACAAGAATCTGTGCGGAGAAAAAGCAACAGGAAAAAACGCAGCGTATCTTGACGAAATCTAAAAATAAAAACGCTGACCTATCGGCGAGACGGGGAGAAAGCGGGGAAAATCATGTTTGATTGTGCGTTATTTGTGGCGGAATGTGAGAGAATCGCCGCCGAAAAGGTAAGAGGGAGCAGAAACGCTAGAGAGGCGGCTGTGGAGATTGCACGGGAAAACGTGCCGTCAAGTGCAAAGCAGTACACAAAGGACTGCATATGTGTTTGCCGTTCCGTAATTCGCAACCTCGGCGTTTATAAATGGAAAGACGAACGCAGAGTTCTCGACTGGTTCATGATCGAAAAAGTCACTGATAAAACGGTGATCGGGAAAAGCGGGCAGAGATGCCCTATTAAAGACGTTATTGCATGGGGGGTGTAATCATGGAAAACATCGGTCATCTTGCTGCCGCTATTCTGTATACGGCTTTTGACGATTTGCAGAGCGAAGAGCGGACAAAATATATTTACCCTCAGTTTTTCTTTTCCGACCTATGCAAAACATTTTTCGCATTGTCCGGCGTTGTTTATGATCGGGATAAAATCAATATACTGATCGGGAAAAGACCGAAACCGCCGGTCATGTTCGACGCGGACACATACACACAAAACATATCATGGAGAAACAAAGACACCGGCACGCGGTTTACATACTGTTTCGAGGTCGTAAACGGGTATATCCACCGAATCACGCGAAAAGGCATCATTTACCGCCTCACACGGGCGGGAGACCGTGAAGAATGCAACTACATTGCAGATATTGCTTTCGAGCGTCTCAGAGACGGCAAATACGGTCTTGTTGAGGGGGTGTGAAAATGCAAACAATTATTACTTTTATTCTGCGCATGTTCACAGCGTGCTTTTATACACTGGTTTTCCTCGGCGTGCTTGCAGTTGTGTCTTTCATCGTGTGGGCAGCGGAAGAACAGGAAAAAGAAAAGAGGGGTAAAAAATGATTGTACTGATTGACAGAGATGCAACTATAAAAAAGATGTGCGAAATGTGCGGTTATTGTTCCAATAATAGTTTTTGTCGCAAGTGCAATATGTACGATTTTTTGAAAAAACAGCCGGCTATATATGCTTTATGTGAGCAGCCGAAAACGAACGCCGACCGAATACGGCAGATGACAGATGAAGAACTCGCGGATTTTTTGAGCGGGGAATACTGCTTTTCACGGAAATATATGCCGGAAAATAGGTGGTTTGAATGGTTAAAAAAGGAGGAGCTGAAAAAAGATGACAACTGAACAGGAAAAGGATTTCTTGAAACGGTGGATAAAAGAACTAGAGGAAAAGCTATACACTGTGAGCACACTGAAAGCAGGGGCGGAAACCGGTTTCGGTAAAATAATGCAGTACAATATAAAACAAAAAATTGACTACCTGAAACAGGGATATGAAGCCTGTGAATACCTCGAAAAAATCTGGAAAGCCATTGTGGACGACAAAGAACTGTTACCGGGAAAAGACGAGTTTTTCACATATCACCCGGAACAGGTAACCGGAAACCCCGAAACGTGCGCGGAGTGTGAAAAAATCTGCCCCTATGTCTATATAAAGGAGTGATGCCCGATGTCATGGCAATCCGATATAAACCAGATAAACAGAGGGCTTGAACAGTACGCCCGCACGTTCGGCATAGAATCGGAGGAATATACAGATTTGGAGTTCCGGCTATCACGCCTGCTAGGATATTCGCAGATTGATAAAGGAAACACGGGGCGCAGGTACTCGAAATCTCAGCAGTTCAGCTATAATGCAAAAGCACTAAACGAGGCGAAAAAACTTGTGCAGGGGAAAAACACGGCAGCTTCACAGGCGCGGGGCTATTATGAGGCATTGCAGGACGCGGAAACGCCGATCACACAGAAAGCCGTGCGCCTCATGGCAAAAAATATGATGTGGATTCGCGAAAACAGGGACGAAATATACAATCTACTGAAAAAAGAATATGGGGCGGACTGGTATGACAGCGACACCCGCGCAGCGTGGGCGAATGCGTATTACAACGGGGTTCCGGAACTCATGGCGATTTTCGCCCGTGACAGCGAATACAGAACAGAAAATGATAACCCGATAGGGTTTCTCGAAAACATTGACAGAATCCGCAAAAAACTGAACATATCCGAACAGCAGCGGAAAGAATATGCACGCGCAAAGCGCGAAAACACAAAAACGCAGCGCATGACCGCAGAGGAATTGCGGCAAACGCGGGAATGGGGGATATGATGCACGCTTTTTTGTTTATTGATAACATGGATGATGCCGCTATTATAGCGGCATTGTCCGCAGATATCGGGGGGCATGTCGGCTACAGCAGGCACGGCAAAAACAACAACCTTTTCAAGATCGGGGCGGGGTTTGACTGCGAAACCACCACAACCAAAAACAAAAAAATGTCGTTCGTGTATATTTGGCAACTGTCAATCAATTCCCGTTGCTACATGGGGCGCACTGTGCAGCAGTTTGAACGTTTCGCCCGCCTGCTCGACGGTCTGCTGTCCAGAACGGCAAGAAAACGGACACACAAAGAAATTAAGAATCTCCCAAAGCTGATTATTTGGGACGCGAATTTAGGTTATGAGTGGGCGCATTTCAAGCGGTCATTTGAACGCGTGGGAATAACGGGAGTGTTTGCGAAAAACGACCGGCACCCGCTGTGCATCAATGTCGGGGAGTGCCTGCAATTTCGGGAGTGTCTGGGGCTTTTCGGTTATTCCCTTGCAAATATCTCGGAGACCTACACGCGGACACAGAAAGCCGTCGGGGATATTGATTACACTATGCAGCGGCATGACGGCACGCCGCTGACAAAAAAGGAACTAGGCTACTGCATAAACGACGTTATGATTTTATCTGAATTGTCATTTGTCGCGTTTGATATGTTCGCCGGTCATCATATCCCATACACGGCGACCGGCATTGTCAGATCTGAAATACGGGAAAACGCAAGGGCAGCGGGAAAGAAAAGCCTTGACTTTGCGAAATACGCAACGAAAAAAGTGATGCCGAAAAATGACGATGAATACAGCACGGTTACCAGAATGCTATATTGCGGCGGTTTGGCGCACAGTTATTACAAATATGTACGGCGAATTGTGGAGAATGTCGCCTGTGCCGACCTCGTTTCGGATTTCCCCGCGCAGATGATTCACCGGAATTTCCCCGCCGGTTCGCTGATCGGAAATCGCACATTTGACGAATTGATGCAGGCGGAACACTGGTATGCACTTATCACGTTTTACAATCTCCGCAGCAAAACGGGACACAGTATCATTTCAAAACACAAATGCATTGATATTGCCCCGCTGCTCGATAATAACAACAGTGTGCCGGTTGAAATTGACAACGGGCGCATATATCGGGCGGGTATATGTACGGTATATTGTACGGAAATCGACCTGCGAAATATTATGATGATATACGATTTTGATGACATAGAATTTTCTGATATGCACATTTTTACACAGTCGAAACCATGCCCGCCGTATATCACGCAGGCGATTGCGGAGTATTACAAGGCAAAAACGGAAATCAAAAAAAGCGGAAAGCACAAGGGGGAGAAAGCGCGGGAATATGCCGAGGCAAAGAAAAAGCTAAACGGCATATACGGGATGACGGCGACGCGGCTGTATAAAGAGGATATCGTTTTTGATGATGAAAAGCATGACCTGAAAGCACAACCAAAAGACGAAACATATGCAGAACAGATAAACGACGTTTGGTTGTCGCCGTGGATTGCGATTTATACGACAGCCTACGCCCGCGAAATCCTGTGCCGGTTGATACACCGTTTCCCTGAAATAATCATTCAGTACGACACCGACAGTATTTATTTTCTTGACGGTTTGCCGGAATCGGAAAAACTGCGGGCGGAAATTGCGCGTCATAACGCGGAAATGCGTCAGAAAAACCTTGCTTTTTTCGGGGGGGATGCCGATTTTTCAGACCTCGGTAAATGGGAATATGACCCGCCTATCGAAAAAATGAAAACGCTCGGCGCAAAACGGTATCTGTATAAATCAGGCGGGAAATACAAATTTGTGTGCGCGGGCGCAAAAAAAGCCGCTTTCCTCCGTACATGCAGAGAAAAGCGGGTGGATCCGTTCGAATATTTCGACAGGAATATGTTTCTAAAACCTGACGAATCTGATAAAACGACCTTAACATATCATGACGAACCGATCACGGACACCATAACAGACCGTTTCGGCGTAACGCATACCGTGACCGCCGAGACGTGCGGTGTTATTAAAAAAATACCGTTCGGGCTTTATGTGTCGGGTGACTGGTTGTCACTCATAAAGTGGCTGACAGAAAGAGACGGCAAGCGTTAAGCTGCCGCCTCTTTTTTTAATCTGGTATGCAGGATGCAAGCCCGATGCAATCCATAGCAAACGACCGATATTTTTCACCGGTTTTCGGGGATTCGTACACAATGTTTTTTGTAATATAGGCATCGCGGAAAATCTCGGCGGCTCTCCCCTCAAAAAAGTTTCTCACGCTGCCATTGCACGCAACTGCGCGGGGGTTGATGCAAATATCGCACCCGTCAACGTGTTCAGGAGACGTTATATACAGCAGTAAATCGCCCGTGGTATTATATACCAGATATTCACAAACAAGCCGGAAATGCGGGTGTATGAATGCGACACGCAGCACTGTATCGGTGCTTTCCGGTTTGTGCTGCAAAGTCTTATATTCGCCGAGTGAGAAAACGCCGTCTGTTATCATTTTTGTTTCGTCTTTTTCAAAGCGGTCATAGTATTCGCGTGCATTTTCCTGAACCTGTGCCATGCCGCACCATTCAAAAATACAATTGATTTTTCCGGCGCGGTTTCTAACGTACTGAATGTGCCCCTGCTGTTCGTCTTCGATGCTCCACAGGTCAATCCCGAAATTATCGAAAATCGTACAGTCACGCGTCACGGTGTTGCCGATCAGTACGAGAGGACAATAATAATTCATGCGGTTTCGGCGGCAATTGTTGTGATATTTCATGAGGCTTTCGAACTCGTCACGGAGTTCTATTTCACGGCTGATTGCTTCATCAAAAATTATTATTCCTGCTTCGCCCTCATCTGCACCGCTGTCCGTCTCCCATGTGCTGAGCGCATTGCACACGCAGCATTCACGCTGCATACGCGCTTTCTGTTTGTCGCCGTCATATAGTGCCATGTAAAAGCGGTTTCCGCGGCAAACAATCCTATTCCATTTCCCGTCCGTGACCTGTTCTAACCATTTTTCGTGAGGTCGGAACAGGTTTTTTATTGTGTTCATTTTTACCGATTCTTTGCGGCGGCGGGCATATCGGATAATATACCCGCTCATTTCGGGGGTTTCCAGACCAAGAAAGATTTTCAACCCCTGCCGGAGTGCGCCGAACGTCTTTCCGTTTCCCTTGCCGCCTGCGATAAGCAGATTCTCACAGCCGACCTTTTTCCCCTCGGCGTAAATGCCGGAAAAATCATAATATAACACGGTCAAACCTCCACTATAAAGCAATCAATACCCTGTTTGCGCAGCTGCATCATGTAATCATATGCAAAGTCTCGGTTGTAAAATGCGCCGACCTGCACACGGTACATCTTGACAGATACAGCGGGGTTGACAATGCAGCCTAGAAATCTTTTATCATTGTTTCCGTACCAGTTCGGCGCGGAGCGTTTCGCCGTGTAAAACGGCTTGCCGTTGTATGCGCTGTCAGAGGTCAAGATGCTGCCGTCGGCATTGATTGACTCGACGATTGCAGCGTGTCCCTTTTGCGGTTTGGCGACGGTTTGCCATATCATCATCCCGCCGATGACGGGCGTGCTGCTGATCGTCAACCCCTGCTTTTCGGCGATTTTCAGCATATCCGGAGGGTATTCGCTGCCGAGATATTTGATTTTCTTATATCCGCCGATTTCGTTAAATCTGCCGACCGCATAACCGACACAATTCGGGAGGCAGTCAGGCACGCCCGCCGTTTTCGGGCTGCCGGTGATACACGGGTTATAACCGCCCGCGCCGATCGTGGTATAATACGGGTTGCCGGCGGGCGGGCAGCTTGTACGCGGTTTGTATTCATTGGGTGTCATTTTTCTTTCCTCCGTTTTCTTAATATTCGAGGTCAACAAACATGCGGTATGCGATGAGGTTGAGGGCAGCGTGCAGGCGGGACATGCCGCCGATATTCGCGCCAAAGATGCAGGCGACATAATCGGTAAAGTCAATCACTGTGTATCACCTCTTTTCCGGTTTGGGGTTGTGGTTGATTTTATCATAGCACATTTTCACGAATTTGTCAAGGGGTTGTGGTTTAACGCGTTACGCTTTAACGTGCTAAGTGCAGGGGGTGTCCGGCAGGGTTTCCGGCGCTTTCACGCTTTAACGCGCTAAAGCACAAAAAAGATCGGC
>JAZQWK010000147.1:0-3866 GCA_045632325.1 Eubacteriales bacterium | reverse complement strand
ATGTTGCGCAGGGCGCAGACGACGGCGAGAACACAGAACAGACAAGTCAGCGTTTTGAAATCAAAGTAGGACAGATACTGTGCGTCCGGCGGGACGAGAATGCTTGTGATGGATGCGGCGGCAAGTGCGATGCAGAAAACGATGTTTTCACGAAGAAATGCGATCATCGCAGACAAAGCACCGAAACGATTCGGGAAATGCCGTGGACTGCGTGATTTTTGCGGCAGAACGTGGTTGGTCATGGATTGCTTCCTCTCATCGATCGTTTTGAAAAATAGGATCAAAAAACGGGCATAACATTAATATTATATCAGAAAAATGCAAAATTGCAATAGGTTTTTTGCATTTTCCCGTTTGAAAACAGAAAAAATCAGGAAAAATTCATGCGAAAAAAACCAACCTTTTTCAAGAAAAATCACAAAAACTTCTTTACATTTTCACAAATCTGTGTTATACTGATTAAGTATGAAAATACAAATAACAGCAAGGCACTATCCAAGAAAGGAACGAACCATGAAAAACTTTATCACACTGTTTCTTGTCTGTGCTCTGGCGGTATGCATGATGGCATCCTGCGGCGGCAGCGACAAGATCTTTGACTACAACTACGACGAATACGTGACCCTTGGCAATTACAAGGGCGTTGAAGTCAGCGCATCCGCAATCGAAACCGAAGTAGAGGCACAGATCGATTCGATCCTCACCTCCAATGCCAAAGACGTTGACACCGATGCACCTTCCGTTGAAGGCAACAAGGTCGTCTATTCCGTTACCGCAACCGTAAACGGTACGGAGGCTGCTGATCTTGCAAAGACCGATTCTTCCGTAACGCTCGGTACCGGCACCACCGGTCTTGACGATCTGGATGCAGCGCTCGTCGGTATGTCCGCAGGCGACTCCAAGGAAGTCACGCTGACCGTTCCCGCCGATCACACCGGCAACGCTGAGATTGACGGCAAGGAAGCGGTTCTGTCCGTTTCCGTTTCCGCAGTTACGGAAAACGTCAAGCCTGAAGAGCTGACCGACGAAATGATCAACACCGCAACGGACGGTCTGTATACCACCGTTGCCGATTACACGGTTTATCTGCGTTCTGCCATCAAGCAGAATCTGGCGTGGAACACGATCCTTGCCAACACCACCTTCACCGACTATCCCAAGAAGGAAGCGGAAATGTACTACGAAAACTATCTTGCTTCCTATCAGAATACTGCCGCACAGTACGGCATGACGCTGGAATCTATGGCTTCCGTTTACGGCATGACGCTGGATGCATTCCAGAACAGCCTTGCACAGCAGGCAATCGCACAGGTCAATCAGGATATGGCGATGTTTGCTCTTGCCGCAAAGGAAAACCTCGTTGCTGACGATGCAAGAATTGCTGAGATCAAGCAGGAAATGATGGTATACTACGGTTATACCGACGAAGCGACTATGGTGGAGGCAATTGGTGAAGATGCCATTGCTCAGTCCGCAAAGTACGATATGGTCATGGAATTTATCGAAGCAAACGCCGTTGAGGTCGAGTAATATCGGTTTCCGTTATCACGAAAGGAGATATCAGCCATGCAATGTAAGGTTATGACGTATAACGTACAGAGCTGCAACGACTTTGAGGAAAAGCGTCTTGGCAGCCAGGAAAAGCTGATCGCGTATCTGCGTGAGGTCGATGCTGACGTCGTCGTTCTCAATGAGATCCGCGACATTCCCGGCAATCCGCTGACGGAAGACCAGGCAGGTGTCATTGCACGCGGCCTTGGCTGGAATTATCGCTTTGCCAAAGCCATTGACCTTTACGACGGTGAATACGGCAACGCGATTCTGACCCGCCACCCGATCAAGGCGTTCTCCGTCACTCCGATTCCGCTGAAGCCTCTCATGCCCGATGAGGAACAGCCGAGATGGCGTGAAGCAAGATGCGTCCTCCGCGCTGAAGTCGAAATCAACGGCGAAGAGCTCGTCGTCTTCGGTTCGCACTTCGGTCTGTCTGCAGGAGAACAGAGATATGCCGTTGAGATCACGAGTGCGCTTTTGGATGCGGAAACGAAGCCACACGTCTTTATGGGTGACCTGAATATGGAACCGCACGATCCGATCCTCGCGCCCATTTTCGCAAGACTGCAGGATACCGCGGCGGTTATGAAGGAACAGAAGCTGTCTCAGGTTTCTGACAATCCCACGGTCAAGATCGACTACGTCTTCGTATCCGAGGGAATCCGCGTTCACGATGCAGATATTCCCGCGTCCCTGATCTCCGATCACAGACCCCACTGGGCAATCATTGAATTTTAATCCATTGAATTTCAGAACAGCCGTTGATGTTTTGTCAGCGGCTGTTTTTTCGTCTGCACGGTTCTGCCATGGCATGTCTTATGCTTTTTGCGCATAGAATTGTCCCAAATACAAAAAGAAAGGACGATGGATATGCTGGGCAACCAAACGGCGGTACGGGGATTAACCGAGGAGGAAGTTGTGGCAAGCCGTGCACAATACGGCTCCAACGCCTTGCAGAGCTTTGCAAAAACCTCCTTTTTCCGCACGTTTCTGCACGGGTTTTCCGATCCGATCATCCGCATCCTGATCGGTGCTTTGGGCATCAACTGCCTGTTTTTGTTTAAAACCTTTGACGTGTGGGAAACGGTCGGGATCGTTGCGGCGATCCTGTGCGCGACCTTGATCTCCGCCTTGTCTGAGCGCGGCGGTGAAAACGCATTTGCTAAGCTGCAGGAGGAATCCCGACGGACACAGTGTCGGGTGCGCCGCGGCGGCTGTGACCGCATGATCGGGATCGACGACCTTGTGGTTGGTGATGTCGTTTATCTCGGCTCCGGCGACAAGATTCCTGCAGACGGAATTTTGCTGTCGGGGACACTCCGCGTGTCCTTGGCGGCACTGAACGGGGAGGAACGTGAAACGGAGCGTCTGCCGTATCACGGGTCGCCGATCACGGATTGGAACACCACGGATGCGCGCTTGCTTCTGCGCGGAACGGTTATTACGTGGGGAGAGGGAATCATGCAGGTCTGCCGCGTCGGTGCTGACACGATGTACGGCAAATTGAGCGGGGAACTGCAGACACAGGAGCGCGACAGTCCGCTCAAAAACCGTCTCGGCGTGCTGGCGTCGCAGATGTCGCGGGTCGGATACTGTGCCGCCGCTGGCGTTGCGCTGTCGTATCTTGTCAACACCTTTTTCCTCGACGTCGGTTGTTCTCTCGACGGAACGAGACTTCTGCTGTCCGAGCCTGCGTTTGTTGCGTCTGCGCTCGTGCACGCGCTGATGCTGGCAACTACCACGATCGTCATGGCAGTACCCGAAGGGCTGCCGATGATGATCTCGGTTGTGCTGTCCTCCAATATCCGCCGTATGCAGCGCGATCACGTTCTTGTACGCAAACCCGTCGGAATCGAAACGGCAGGGTCGATGAATCTGCTGTTCTGCGACAAAACAGGAACCTTGACCTGCGGAAAGCCCGTTGTGTCGGGAATCGTGACGGCGTGGGATTCCTACCCGTCGTACGGCGTGTTCCGTTCCAAGGCACCGTCGGCGGCATACCATTACGCGGTCAGCTGTGCCTATAATACACAGAGCCGTCCGACGGAACAGAACGGGCGCGTATCAGCGCACGGCGGCAATGCGACGGACCGCGCACTGCTGGACTCGGTGTTGGTGCACGGAGCACTGCCTGCCGATCTTCCCGCGGAAAGCACCGTCTGTGACCGCGTGCCGTTCGATTCGGCAAAAAAATATGCCAAGGCGACGGTTGGCGATATCACCTATATCAAAGGTGCGCCCGAGCTTGTTCTGCGGGACGTCGTGTGGGCGGTCGGACGTGACGGCGGTGCGGTACCGCTTGACGGCGAACG
>JAZQWK010000146.1:0-2422 GCA_045632325.1 Eubacteriales bacterium | reverse complement strand
ATATTTTGAGATCTTTTTGGAGCGTATGCTTCTGTGCCGCAAGGCTGCAGATCATTTGGGACTGGCGTTTAAGCTGGTCATCAACGATCAGCCGCTGATTTGATGTTGCAGGATTCCGAAAACCGAAAATTTTCCCGCAATTTTCTGAAACCTGTCAGATTTTTCTGAATGAAATAAATGAAACAGAGAAACTTTACAGCGGCGATGCGTTTTACGCGTTCCGCGCAGAATAAACAAACTATTTTTAAGGGAGAATACGGCAATGAACAAAAAAGTGTTAATGGTCACCGACCTTGAGGGCATTTCCTGCGTATCGAAAATCGAGCAGGTCATGAACACCGAAGACCCTGACTATATCCACACCCGTGAAGCACTGATGGCAGATACCAACGCGGCGATCGCAGGTGCCTTTGATGCAGGCGCTGAGGCTGTTTACGTTTGGGACGGTCACGGCGGCGGAAAGAATTTTATCAAGGAACAGCTCGATCCCCGTGCGACGCAGATCGACGGCTCGACGATTATGGGGGTTGTTCACGACTGCGACGTTCTGATGCTTGTCGGTATGCACGCGATGTCCGGCACAGCGAAGGCATTCCTTGACCACACGCAGTCCTCGGCGACAATCTTTGATTATAAGTACAACGGTGTGCGTCGCGGCGAGATCACGCAGGAGTGTATTTTCGCAGGCTATTTCGGGATCCCGTGCGTCATGGTAACGGGTGACCGCGCAGCGTGTGAGGAAGCAAAGGAGCTTCTTCCGGGTGTCATTACCGCAGAGGTCAAATATGCCGAGGTACGCAACATGGCAATCTGTCTGCCCGCCGAGGAAGCACACAAGCGCATTTACGATGCGGCCGTCGCAGGTATGAAACTGGAGGGAAGAGAAGCATTCAATCCCGGGTTCCCTCTGACGATTGAGGTCACGTTTACCCGAGCTGATTATTGCGATATGCACGACACCGATTGGCGTGAACGCATCGACGCGCGGACCATGCGCCGTGTTTCCGAGCGTGTGGAAAGCTATTTCGATATTCTCATCTGAACCGTATACAAAAAGAGAGACTTGCGTCCCGCGGATGTGATACATCCGATGGATACAAGTCTCTTTGTGTTTGGAAACGTATCAGAAGAACTTGGTGATGATGCCCTGTCCCCACAGAACGACCAGAATGATCGGCAGAATGTACTTGACGTAAACGTAAAGCCACTTGGGGAACTTCAGACCGTTGCCGGCGTTGGCTTCCTCAAGGAAGTTCTTCCAGCCCCAGCCGAACTTTTCGGAGGTGCAGAACAGAACGTAAACGAGCGAGCCGAGCGGGAGAATGTTGTTGGAGATGATGAAGTCCTCAAGGTCCAGTACGTTGGAGCCTTCGCCAAACGGCATAAAGCCCGACCAGATATTGAAGCCGAATGCACAGGGAAGTGCGAGGATCGCAATGAGAACGAGGTTGATGGCGCAGGACTTCTTTCTCGACCAGCCTGCAGCGTCCATACCGAATGCGATGATGTTTTCAAATACGGCGATGACCGTAGAGACAGCCGCGAAGATCATGAACAGGAAGAACAGCGCACCCCACCAACGACCGCCGGGCATGACGTTAAAAACGTTGGGCAGCGTCTGGAAGATCAGACCGGGACCTGCACCCGGATCGATGCCGAACGCAAAGCAGGAGGGGATGATGATTAAGCCCGCAACAAATGCGACGAAGGTATCGAGGGAAGCGATAACAATCGATTCGCCGAGCAGGGAGCGGTCACGGGAGATATAGCTGCCGAAGATCGCCATGGAGCCCATACCGATGGACAGTGTGAAGAATGCCTGACCGAGTGCCGCGAAGACGACCTCGCCGACACCAGCTTCGACCATCTTACCAAAGTCGGGAACGAGATAATACTTCAGACCTTCAGCCGCACCGGGAAGCGTGATGGCGCGGATGGCAAGCACGGAAATGATGGCAAGCAGGGCAAGCATCAGAACCTTGGTGACCTTTTCAACGCCGTTTTTCAAGCCCAGAGAGCAAATGATCATGCCGAGGATGACCGCGATCAGCATGAAGCCGACGACGGTGACGGGATCGAGCGTCATGTCAACAAATTGCTGTGATACTTGCTCCGGCGACTGACCTGCAAAGTCATTGCGCAGGAATTTGATGAAGTAGTGGAACATCCAGCCCGTGATGACCGTATAGAACATCATGAGCAGGTAGTTGCCCGCACCGCCGATCCAGCTGAACCAATGCCACTTCGTGCCCTTCGGCTCGAGTGCTTCAAACGAACCGACGATACTCTTGCGGCTTGCACGGCCGACGGTGAATTCCATCGTCATGATCGGCAGACCGAAAATAACGAGGAACAAAAGATAAATGAGAATGAATGCGGCACCGCCGTACTGACCGACGATGTAGGGGAAGCGCCAGACGTT
>JAZQWK010000145.1:0-2344 GCA_045632325.1 Eubacteriales bacterium | reverse complement strand
GGCTTTGTGCGCCTTTGAACATGGCAGAGTTCGGAGGATGGGGTTAGCGTCTTCCTATATGGAGTGAAAGGTTTTGGGTTCTTCGTGAAATTCTGACGAGGAACCTCGCCCGGTGGGCTGGTTCCCGTCCGAATTTCTACTGCGACGGCGGTTCTGCGCTGTATAAATTCGGGGAAACGAATATCAATCGGATTCACATCCACGGCTCCGCCGTAGGATGTAGAATCCATGAAGGAATCAAGCCTCATAATCCATTTCGAAGCGCTAACCTTTCGTGCCCTCTATGCCATGTGCAAAGATGCTCAGAGCAGCAAATCACGGTTCGGATATCCACATCTGCGCGAATAGCATCATAATTCCGCCAGAGGAGTGAGCTCCTATTGATGCCTTACTATTGTTTCTTTTTCGCTTTCTTAATGGCATCAATGCAGAGCGAACGAAAAGTGCGCTCTTTGGTGACTTTCTCTCGCACGGGAGATGAAAGACGAAGAAAGGCTTTGCCTTTCTTCTGAAGTTACGCTGCGCGTAACTTCGGCATTCTCCCCGGCGGCGGCATTTCGCGCTTTCTGAAAGCGTAGTGATATCCCCGCTCGCGCACAGCACAAAAAGCGTTTCGCTTTCCCAAAGCGTCGGAAACCCCTCGTTTTGATACAACACGGGACGGCTGTATGCGTCATATTACAGCCGACCCGTGTTGCATTTTATGCCTCAAACGCCATTGCGTCAAGATACTGCGATTCGCGGTAGAGATTGTGCGGCTTGAATACCTCGTCGGCGGGCATCCAGTATGCTGCGTGGCGCGGATTGCGGTGGGAGTCGACGATCGTGAAGCGTCCGTCAACGACGGAGAAGACGATGTCGTTGTCAAGACCGATGGCGTCGTATTCCTGCTTTTTGACGTCGTCTAAAAATTCGGGCCAGTCCTCAAAGTGCGGGCAGAGAATGTACGGCACGAAGCCGAGCGTGTCGAGGAACATATACGCACCGTCGGGACCGCAGTTGTCGTAGCCGTGCGCACAGAAGCACATCGCGCCGGAGCTTTGACCGCCGACGACAACGCCGCTGTCGTACGCCGCACGCAGCAGCTTGTCAACGCCCGTGCGCCGCCAGTGGTGGAGTAAGAACTTCAGATTGCCGCCGCAGCAGTAGATCATCGACGCACCCAGGATGGTTTTTTCGAGAAACGCGTGCGCGTAGGGAACCCTGGAAAGGTAGAGATGCGTCACCTCGGCGAATCCGTGACGGAACGCCCAGTCGTTGACCTCGGATTCATCGTTTGGATTGTCGTGACCTGCCGTCGGCAGATAGACCAGCCGCGGTGCGGTCTTGTCGTCGATCAGGGAGTAAATGTGTTCAAGAATCGGATCGGCGGGGTTGTCCCAAAAGATGCCGCCGGAGCCGAGAATGAGTTTTTTTGACATGATGAAAGCCTTTCTTCGTTTGAGAATTTCGCTTTGTGGAGTGTGGAGGATGGTGAGAAGTGAGGGGTACGGTGACGGTTCGCACGTTAGCCTTCCCTACAGACATAGAGACGCGCCTGCGCTATCCATCAACACCATCAAACTCTTGAGTTGACAGCATTACCCCGGAGGAAGGTCAACACGCGAAAACCGTCACACCCCGTCTTCTTCATACCGATAATACGCCGCCAATTTCCGTGCGTCGTCTGCGGTCATAACGCCGTCAACGAGCAGGAAATCGTCCAGATTGACGATGAGGTCGTACTTTTCGTTGGAGAACGCTCCCGTGCCGTCGTTGCCGACGGTGAAGGGCATAGCGGTGTCGCCGACGTGACGGTATTCCTCGGGGATATCGAGCGTGAGGACAAGCTTGAAATTGTAATAGAGGCGGTAGACCATCGCTTCTTTGTCAACGACGGAGATGACGTGCACCCAGCCGCTGTCGTCCGTATCGGCGGGAAGCGCTGCCATGTATTCCTCCTGATCGCCGTCGATGCCGATGGAGAAGACCGTATCGTTTGCGCGGAAGGAAAGTCCCATGCCCAGCGACGCGCGGTTGCGCCAGAACCAGTTCTTGTTCGACCAAATGACGACGCCCTCGTCAAGGGAGCGGTCGACCTTCAGCCAGACGCAGACGGAATAGCTGCCCTCGCCGAGGCGCAGATCGGGATACGTCACGTATCCCGTGCGTCCAAGCTCTCCGCGTGAGCCGGTGACACCCGCGGAATAGTATTTGGGCAGATTGTGGGAGATGCCGACGTTTTTGCCCGTCGCGTCGTCCATGGAGTTGTCGCAGAACATCGCAAGGCGAACGCGGTTTTCTTCAAGATAGGCGTAAAGACCGTCCGCAGCGTGCAGATCGGGCGTTTCACGCGGGGAAAATT
>JAZQWK010000144.1:0-7323 GCA_045632325.1 Eubacteriales bacterium | reverse complement strand
CACCGAACGAGCGCTGGGGATTGCGTCGGGAGACAGTCTTGACGACGTCGCCGCTTGACAGATCGACGAGTGCCATCGCAAGCGTCGTCGTGCCGATGTCAAGTGCAGTTCCATACCGATGGGATGGATTGGCGGATGATTCGGTTTGGGGATTTTGGTCGGTGATAACCTCGGTCAGACCGCCGCCGACGGTTTCAACGAGACGAATTTCGGCACCGTCCTCAGGACACCACGCGTGGCAGGAACGGATCATCCCGTCTGTGTCGGGTTCCTCAACGGTCGTTTTAGCGGCGTCGCCCCAAAACGTACCTGAAACCAAATAGACGCGGCATTTGCCGCAGGTACCCTTACCGCCGCAATCGGCAGTAACGGGATAGCCGTTTTTGGCAAGCCATACGGAAAGACGGATTCCCGCAGCGGATGCGGGAATCGTTACAATATTGTTGTTCATAACTCTATCTTCTTGATTTCTTCAGCGTAATACTGTACCAGCTCAAACTTCGTTCCGGGCATCAGACGGTGGTCGGGACACGGAATGAAGCCACCGAGCGATGCAAGTCTGCGCATCTTTTCAAGCTCGCGGTCAACGGCAGCCTTGTCCTCGCGCAGGACGGTCTTGTCCATCGCGCCGACACCGAGCATACCGTTTCCAAATTTTGCTCTTGCCGCCGCAAACTGGTCACCCCACGTGCCGACCTCGATCGGGAACATGGTGTTGACGCCGTTTTCAAACCAAACGGGCAGAAGCTGTTCGGTGACACCGTCGCAGTCGAGCGAGATGATGTCGATGCCGTATTCGCGGCACAGGTCGGTTCTCTTTTTATAGTGCTTTGCACAAAGCTCACGGAAAATGTCCGGGGAGAGCAGAGGACCGGAGTTGAAGCAGATATCCTCCCAGAAATGCGCAAAGTCAAACTTCGCGCCCGTTTCCAGAATCGTTTTGACACACTGATACTGCATCTCTGCATACGCGTCAACGATATCGGCAAACAGGTCCTCGTCCTCATCGTAAATGAGATAGCTCATACCGATGACGGAGACCATTGAGCGGATATCGCCAAGCACGGAACCGAGATTCAGACCGATCGGTGCATCGTAGTCGCGCGTTTCGTTGAAGTTCTTGAAAAATTCGACGGGAACGCGGTCGGGATCAAACTGCATTTTCGGGCGATACAGCGTTTCAAACGCCTCTCTGTCCTTGCACAGATAATCGTCCTCGGAGGGAATGGAGGTCACGCCGGGCTTGACTTTTTCAATCAATCCCGCACCGTTCTGGACGCGTCGGGTTCCGTCGGGAAGCTCCTCGAGTACCTTGTACTCAAAGCAGGGTTTGAGACCCATGTGTGCGCCGACGATATGCTGCCAGTTGAAGTCCCAGCCAATCATACGGTCAAGCTCGCGGTCAGCCGCGTTGCTGTCGCCGTAGCTGCGTGCCAGCTCCATGGAAATTTTGCCCTGTTCTGCCCATTCGATGAGCAGTTCATTCCAGTAACCGAAATGAACGGCGGGCATACGGTCAACGGGCTGATAATGTAAAAGGTTCAGTGCACGTTCTCTGTTTGTCATGAGATGTTACCTTACTGATTATTTTTGAAATACGGGACAAGGGGTAATATCGCCTTCTGTATGCGTAATCTTTTCCGTGTATTCATGGAGAAGTGCTACGTAAGTGCGGTAGTTGTCGATGGAAACGTCGGGCGGAGTCTGATGGTCAACGGAGACGATGACCTTGCCGCGCTGCATCGACGGCAGAATACGCTCAAATTCCGCGCGCATGGCTTCCTCGCCGAACTTCATGCACATCTTATCAAAGTGTCCGAGGAACGCCATGTCGGGCTGTTTGTCAAGATACGTTGCAACGTCAACGCCGGCCTGACGTTCCAGCGGGAACATACCGTCCGCGCCGACTTCTGCATACCAGTCAACGGCAAGGGTAATATCGCCGTCGGAGTCGATGAAAACGGGAATCCCGTATTCATGGATGACGGGAATGACCTTTTTGTAGAACGGTGCCAGGAATTCATCGAACAGCGCCTTGGAGATCATGGGACCGGAGTTATAGCTCATGTCCTCTGCAAAGCTCATGAAGTCGAAGTGGAAGCGCGAGAAGACGTAACGGAATACACCGATCAGCCAATCGGCGTATTCATCGCACATTTGCTTATATAATTCGGGGTAGTCGTAGAAGCTGTAGAGGTGGTTTTCAATGCCGAACAGCGTACGCGGATACCAGAAAAAGCCTTCTACCGTGAAGAAGTGCAGGGTATTACCGCGCGCACGGGTCTCCTCCAGCCACGCAAGATGGTGGTCGGACAGTGCTGTTTCCACAGGCGGGAACAGCGTTTTGCGGATTCTCTCCCAGTCCCCTTCATCCTCCATGACACCGAGTCCGTGACCCGATGCCCAAGGTGTGTCCTTGGTGCGGTAGGATGCACCGGATTGCAAACAGCGGTCAAGACCGAAGAAGCCCTGTACGTCATCGACGGAGGTACATTCGGCAGGAAGACCCTCGGTATGCCAGCGGTCAACGGTCAAGCCCCACCACGGAGCCCACTCGATCGCGGGAGAGCGGTCAACTTCTTCACCTGCCAGAAAGCGGCGGAAGCGTTCGGATGCGGTCATAGTCGTCATGATCAACCCTCGTTTGCCGCATCTTTCGCGGCCTTAAAGAATGCGTCGATGTTGTCCCACTTCGCGGTCGGCGGAATGTCACAGCCGGAGGAGAGGACAAAGTTCTTGTGTGCGCTGCAGGCGTCAATCAGTGCGCGGGTAGCTTCGTACATACTCTCGGGCGTACCGTTCAAGAACTGATCGGACGGGGAAACGTTGCCGCAGATCGGACGGTTGGAGGGCATTTTTTCAAGGAACGGAAGCAGCTCGACCGCGTCACCGAAGTGATAAGCCGCCGCGCCGTTTGCATAGAGCGACTCCATCATCAGAGGCGTGTTCGGACCGCAGTTATGGTAGATGACAATGAAGTTGTCATCCTGTACTGCGTCGATGATCTCCTTGACGTAAGGAGCGGAGAATTCTTCTTCCAATGCGGGAGAAAGCAGACCTGCAAGCGGTTCTGCCATGACGATGCCGTCAACACCAGCATCCTTGTACGCCTGTGCGTACTTTTTGAGGAACGTCGTGGTCTTACGCAGTGCAGCGTGGACGAAATCCTCGTCTGCGATGCAGTTGACCAGTGCTTCGGAAACGTCCATCAAACGACCTGCGAGGGAGAACGGACCGATGATACCCGCAAGGACGGGACGGTCGGTGATGCGTTCCTTTGCACCCTTGGCGGCGTCGACGTAAAGCTGCGTTCTGCCGTCGCCGACCTCGGGATCACGCAGGGCTTCGGCTTCGTCCTCATCGGAGATCAGAACGTTGACAACGGTGGGAACTTCATTTTCTTCTGCGAGGATTTCGCATCCGAATGCTTCTGCTTCGACGGACAGATCCATCATGCAGACAGCGGCAGCAGCGTCCAGGCGCTCTGCAACCTTAACGATGCCCTCGACCTGTACCTCTGCATCATGCGTGAACTTGTACACGCTTGCACCGACCAGCTGTGAGGACGGGAAAGACAGCAGGGGCATAGGACGGCGGCTCTCCGCCAAAGCAGAGAGCCAATCTTTCATGTTATATTTCATGTTCGTTTACCGTCTTTTGTTGATTGTTTACGCGTTCATTTCGTTGATCAGGCGGACAGCAGCCTGTGCAGCGGAAGCTGCATCGAGGGTGTAGCAGTCAGCGCCGATTTCATCAGCGAATTCCTGGGTGATCGGTGCGCCGCCGACCATAACGCGGACGTTTTCACGGATGCCTTCTGCCTTGAGCGCTTCGATAACGTCCTTCTGACCCATCATGGTGGTGGTCAGCAGTGCGGACAGGCAGACGAGCTGTGCGTTGTTTTCCTTGACAGCGGCAACGATCGCTGCGGGGTCAGCGTCAACGCCGAGGTCGATACATTCGATGCCCTGACCTTCGATCATCATCTTGACGAGGTTCTTACCGATGTCGTGCATATCGCCCTTGACGGTGCAGATAACAGCCTTGCCGATCGGTTCAACGCCTTCTGCGTTCATGGCGGGCTTGAGGATCTTCAGACCTGCGTTCATTGCGCGTGCTGCGACGAGAACTTCGGGAACGAAGACTTCGTTTGCCTGGAACTTTGCACCGACGATGTTCATGCCGGCGACGAGACCTTCGTTGAGGATTTCACTTGCGGGAAGGTTTTCTTCCAGTGCCTGGGTAACGAGTGCGGCAACGTCCTTTGCCTTACCGCGCTGGAGTTTTTCGGAAATTTCGGAATAGATCTGGCTCATGTTTGTTTCCTCCTGAAATGGAAATATTGATTCATTGTTATTATACCATAAAAGATAGCCGTTCGTAAAGGGGTTTTGCGCAATTTATCAATTTTTTTATGCGTGTGAGATCGCTTTTTACGGCAAGGCTTTGATGGCGGCGGTCAGTGCGCGGACGATCTCACACAGCGGCATGGACGGCGCACCGTTTTCCGTGGTTTGTTCAGGCAGAAACGGAACGTGAATGAAGCCGACGCGTGTTTCGGTACCGGAAAATCGGTGCAGAAGTGTGTAGAGCACGTCGTTGCAGACGAAGGTTCCCGCGGAATACGAGGTTTGTGCGCGAATGTCGGCGTTGTTGATCGCCTCGGTCATGCGCTGAACGGGAACGGTCGCAAAGTAGGCAGCAGGTGCATCGGGAACGACGGGAGATTCTTGGGGACGATTACCCGCGTTGTCGTCAATGCCCGCGTGGCGGTAATTGATGCCGACGAATTCGGGCGTGACGGCGGCGCGTCCGCCTGCCTGTCCGATGCAGAGAATGACGTCCGGCGGGATTGGCATGGCGGCGGTCTCATCGAGAACGGTCTGCGCCGCATCACCGAAGACGGTCGGGATCTCACGCTTGGTGAGCGCATAGTCGCCGACGGTATCGGGAAGTGCTTTGACGGCTTCCCACGCGGGGTTGACGGATGCCCCGCCGAACGGGTCAAAGCCTGTGATGAATAATTGTTTCATGCTCTTATACACCGATCACGAACGTATGCGTGCCGCCGTGGAGCTTCTGTCCGTTATAACGCGCGCCAACGGTTTCGGGCAGGACGATTGCAACGTGAACACCGTCGTCGCAGCGCTTCCAATCAACGGAAATACGTCCGCGCGGGGTATCGATGTGTCCGCGGGCATAGTCGAGCCCTTCAAAGAAGTGCGGCTTGATATCAACGATTTCATAGCCGTGGGCGTTGATTTCGATACCGATGATCGTCTTCATCATCCAAGACATGAAGTCGGAGTACATATGGTGGTTGTGCGAGTCGCGCATATGCCACATTTCGTAAAGCGTAGTCATGCCGTCGTTGTACCAGTTGCGATAGGACGGGAAGCCCTCCGCTGTGACAATCTTATATGCATAGTCGTGAAGACCGCACTTGTTCAGTGCACGGTAGAGATGCGGAAGACCGACCATGCCGCAATCGTGATGGAAGTCCTTTTCTTCAACAAGCCGTGCAAGCTGGGAGGCAAGCGGGGCAAGATCGTCATACACATCGTGGCAGATCAGCATGGCAGCGGCGGTCTGCTTTTCAATCACACAGGTACCGTCATCGCGCAGATACTTCGTCTTGATATGGGAAATCTGTTTGTCAAGCGCTTCGGTATAGGGTGTGACGTCACGGTGCGCATAATGCGCGGCATCACGGGCAATGCGCAGGAGCTTGACAAGGAGTACTGCATTGACAAAGGGAGCGCGTACCATATCATTATAATCCGGCGGTGCCCAGTCGTCAAGCCCGAAGCTGATGTCGCCGTTTTCGTCTCGACGGGTTTCCAAATACGCAAGATAGCGGTCAAAATAGGGAAGTGCTTCGATGAGGTATTTGTTTTCACCGGTGTGCAGGTACAGGCGGTGGGGAACCTCAAACAGCACGCCGTCGGAAACGGGTCCGTTGCCCCAGCCGTAGCCCCAGCCTGAGGTCGGAACGATACCGGGCATCGCGCCGTCGGGAAGCTGTGCGTCGTAAAGGTCCTGCAGCCACTTGGCAAAGAAGCGTTCCGTTTCAAAGTCGGTCAGCATTTGCTCGCAGGAGGACTGCGCATCGTTACACCAGCCGAGCTTTTCGCGCGTTGGACAGTCGGTCGGCATCCAGAACAGATTCGACCACGTTGCCATCTGACCTGCGCGGAAGATGCCGTTTAAGAAGTCGTCGGAACATTCAAATGCGGAACGCGCCTTGACCGCCTGATGAACGAAGACGCCTGCAGCGGTGGCAAGATCCGGATTTTTGAGACCCGTGACCTCAATGAAGCGGAAGCCGTGATAGGCAAACTTCGGCGACCAAACGAAGGTCTTGCCGTCGCAGATAAAGCGGTCGTGCGCAAAGTCGGACTCACGATAGTGGTGACCCATGTTGAAGTAGTTCATCTCGCCGTTCTCGTCAAGCTTTTCGGCGTAGTGAACGTCGAGCACGTCACCTGCATCCTGCCGTTCGTCGACGGTCAGACGGATATAGCCGGACATATTTTGTCCAAGATCGAAAATATAGCGTCCGTCACCCTTGTCCCACATTTGCATCGCGGGATAAACGCGGTCCTCGCGGATCGGCTCGCACGGCGTTTCGCGGAACGTGCCCACAGGCGGGGTCGTGTCGGAAAGGGCGTTTGTCCAAGCGCTGTCGTCAAAGTCGAGCGTGTTCCAGTTTTTGTCATACAGGCGCGCGTCGAAGTATTCACCCGAGCGAAGCTGATTGTAGATAACCGCCGATTCGTCGGTACATTTCCAGTTAGCATCGGAGGACAGTATGCGGCGACCGTTGACCTCCAGCACGAGGATGAATTTGGGATTGTCGCGCCACGGGGCGATGTTGTGATCCCAGGACGTTGCAAACGGCTCGTTGTACCAGCCGTTGCCGCACTGCACAGCCATGACGTTGTCACCCTGTGTGAGCCGTTCTGTGACGTCGTAGCGGTTGTACCACAGCGTTTTGCGGTAGTCGGAGCACGGAGCGGTGAACAGGTCGTCGGAGACGGGTGTGCCATTCAGATAGTAGTAGCCGATACCGAGTCCGCAGACGTACAAAACGGCGGATTCGACGGGTTCGGAAATCTGAAATCTGCGGCGGAACAGCGGTGCTGCGCCGTTGGCGTTCGGGTCATATTTACGCGGGGTTTTGATGAAATTGATACGGTCAAAGGGATGGGACATGATATTTCTCCTCCTTATTTAGATGCATTGATGATGATTGGAATCGGACAGCGGATGATGTGCGGAAAATTTTTCAGACAAATTCGACTTCAACGAACATATTCCATG
>JAZQWK010000143.1:0-2247 GCA_045632325.1 Eubacteriales bacterium | reverse complement strand
AAAGGGGATTCTCCATGAAAAAATTGCTGATTCTGTGCTTCTTATGTACGGTTTTTCTGACCGTTATGCTGTCCTGCGGTACCATTCCGACAAAAGGCGATATCACATCGGCGGAATCGGACAGCACAATCACCCTGCCCGCCTTTGATGCAGACACCGCGTATGCCGCAGTACTCGCAGAATGCTATGAACTTGTGTCCGCCGCTGCGGAGATGACCGACTGCCCCGACGAGCTGTTCGGCATCTATGAGACGGCAAGGATGCTCGGCGTCAAGGCGGCGGACACCATCGGTTATGTCTTCCGTGATCTCAACGAAGACGCAATTCCCGAACTGCTCATCGGTGCTTTTGACAAATCAGACGATGCCTACACAAAGAACGAAATTTACGCGGCGTACACCTATGACGGACAGAAACCCGTTCTTCTGTTTGCCGGCTGGGCACGCAATGCCTATGCGCTGACGGAAGACAACACGTTCTATCATCACGGTTCCGGCGGTGCGGCATATGCCATCTTCGGCGAATATGCGGTATCGGAAACGGGTGATTTTCTCTGCCAAAATGCGTACTTCACCTATCCCAAGGAACCCGATATGACCGAAATCGTTCTACCGCAACACCAGCGGTATCATGGATCCCACACAGGCAGAAGAATGGGCTGTCAGCGCCGATGAATTCTGGGCAGTCGACGAAGCACTTGCCGCAAAGACAATGGCTCTGTCCGCAGTCCCGTTTTCCGCTTATGCCGCATCGGATGCCAATCCCGCATAACAACCGTATCTTTCATAACCGTCCTGCCGAAAAAGCCGGGCGGTTATTTTCTGCAAAGATTTACAAAATATCCCTTGATTTGTGTTTTTTTATATGATATACTGGTGCAAAATGAAGTTTTCGCCTTTGTATCAACAAGGAGTACCCCATGACCAAATCCCACCTTCCCCGTCTGACCGCTTTTTTGCTGTCGCTTCTGCTTATGCTGACCGCCGTAATGACACCGCTGTCGGCTGATGATTCCGCCGTCCCCACATTCAGCGACGTCAAAGAATCCGACTGGTTTTATTCAGGCGTCTACGGCATTGTAAAAACAGGGCTGATGATCGGTACGTCCGACACGACCTTTTCCCCGACGGCGCTCATCACAACTGCGGAAGGCATCACCCTGCTTGCCCGCGTTCATGCGCGTCTGACCGACAACGCCGCTGCGCTTGATGCCGCATCGGGAACGAATCCGTGGTACCAAGGATTTATCGACTACTGCAATACAAACGGTCTGCTCGGTGCCGATATGCAGATGATGCTCACCGATTTTATTTCGATGCCGATGTCCCGCGCACAGCTCCTCGGGCTGTTTTCCGCACTGCCCGACAAGGTCTGGACAGAAATCAACACCGTAGATGCAGGCGCGATTCCCGACGTTCCCGTCGGTGCGGCGTATGAGGAAGCGATCTACCGCGCGTATCGGTGCGGCATCACCGTCGGCATTGATGCAAACGGCACGTTCAATCCCGATCAGCCGATCTCCCGCGCCGAGGTTGCCGCTCTCGTCACCCGCATCATCGATCCGAGCGTTCGCCAATCGGTCACGCTGACCACGCCGAAGCTGAAGCTGTACGCCGCCGACGGCTCGACGGTCACGGTTGCGCGTGAGGATATGGACGCGTATACCGCGCTTGGCTGGCGTGATACTCCGTATCCTGCCAAGTTTGACGCGGAATACGTGCTCAACGAAATGCCGCTGAACCCGACCAAGACCGGCTACACCACGCTTGACAACATGATCGACGTACTGTTTGCAAAGCTTCTGACCGACGACATGACGACCTATGAAAAAGTCATCACGATCTACGATTATCTTGTCAGAACCTCGACCTACGGACGCTCTCCCGTCTCGGGCAAATACCGTCCGATTTACAAGCAAAGTCCGTATGCCGATCCCGCACCGGGTCTGAAAACGCCGCTGCGCAAAGAGCTTTCGGGATACTCCGGCTACGATTACTTCTATATTGCCCTCAACGACCATGAGCTCGAATCGTACGCGATCATGTACGCCTCCGAAATGCTCGACGCAAAGACCGGCTGGTGCGACCACTACTCCTCGGCGTTTGCCGTGATGATGCGCGCGCTCGGTCTGCCTGCCATTCCGCTGTATGTCAATTCCCTCTCGGGCACCACCTATGCGCCGCACATGACGTCGATGATCACCGTCGGCGGCGTGGACTGCTACTTTGATCCGCAGATTGAAGCCGT
>JAZQWK010000142.1:0-2831 GCA_045632325.1 Eubacteriales bacterium | reverse complement strand
CCTCGGGTCTTCGATCACAACCGGACCGCCGAGCGTTGCATCGTTGACGGCTTGACCTTTGCGAATTTCGGTCTTCAGCTTCAGACCCGCGTAAGCACCGGCGCAAAGATTTTCACGAAGCACCTTGGTAAACGTCACCTTTTCCACGATCGTCAGGAGAATGCCGAGCACGTTGATCGTCATATCGTTCTCGCGCATCATCGTTTCGATCAAACGGTACGTTTCGTTCAGACTGTCAATGGAATACTTGTCCGGATGCAGCGGAATAATGACGTGATCCGCAGCATAGATTCCGGAAAGGGAAAACGTATTTTTCCCGGGCGGCGTATCAATGACGACGAAATCATATTTCGTATTTTCGATGTTCTGTAAGATCGCTGACAGAAATGCATATGCCGGATAGTTTCTGGTTTTATGTAAGATCTCCGCCTGATCTGGGATCATCAGAGAAAATCCGCTGCAGGGCAGGATATCCACGTTCGGCAGCGATGTTCTGTGAATAAAATGATCCGTGGTACAACCGGGAAATCCAAACGTACGGTATGCATCAAACAACGCGGCGTTGTTGAATGCCTCTCGGTTTTTCCCCGTCGCCGACAGTGTGGAATTGCCTTGCTCGTCCATATCGACAAGCAGCGTTTTTGCGCCGTGCATACCCATTTCGGCAGCCAAATTCACAGCCGTCGTTGTTTTTGCAACGCCGCCCTTGGTCACAGCCACCGTAATAACGATCGGCTCTCCGCGGCGCAGCATCCGAAGTTCTGCTCCGTCCGCATTCTGCTGTGCGGACGATGTCTGATCAGAACAGAATACCGTATTCTGTTTTCTTTTTTCCTCCATGATCATGGTCAAAGATTCCTTTCCTCACGCCATACACCGCTGACTTTATCGGTTTTCAGAAAACTGCAACAGTTTTCAAATCGCAAACAGGGTGTATCCATATCTAATCTATATTATACCACAAACACACTGTTCCTGCAAGATTTTTTATAAAAATTCATGCAGATTTTTCGTTTGATTGTGCATATCCTCTCTGAATAAAACTTATTTTATTGCAGTTTTCCAAAATTCATCCGACACATCGGGTCTGTTTGTGTGTGTAACGATTTATGTAAACCGTTTCACGCTGGAAAGTTGCAAAATGTTTATCGGTTTACATCAGATGCACCCTTGGTGTGAAGCGGTTTACATAGTGCGTATTCCCCCGCAGACACTGCTGCACACAGCCTTGCAATCGTCAAAACAGGCTGATTTTCCGACGTTTTTCGTTCAATCCCTTGCGTTTTCAAGCGTTGTGTGGTATAATAGATGGCGAAATCGTTGTAATTGAGAGGTCTGACTCATGGCGCAAAGCATTTCTATCAAGCTTGAAGGCTTGTTCGAAGATGAATTTCATAAACAGCTGATCCGTGCCTGTTATAAATATCAACCGAAATCCGTTGCTGCAGCTTTGAAAAAGCTCTCACTGGAGCAGTTCGTAGAGCTGATGGAAACAGCGATTATCCAATCCGGATGCTCGTCTGATCAGGAAATGAGCGACACGGACTTAAAATCCTTTGCCGGAATTTACGATCAGATTCTGCGCAATGCGATCATGGACGTTCAAGAGCTGCGCTCCATTATACCGAAAGATATTTTTATTACGAACTCCCGTGTCGCAAACGAACTGCGTCATATGGCGCCCAACGAAGAACATACGCTGACCGTCGGCCGAAAAGGCAGTCAGCTGGTTGAGATCACGACCACGATCAATTTTAACGATAAGAATATCCAGTTTTCCGGGAACGCCTCGATCACGCCGTACGACAAAATCGTACACGACGCTGTCTGCAGTCTGTATTCCGCAGGAAACGATACGTTCACGCCGGAAATGGTGTACCGAGCAATGAACGGCATGATCGAATCGGAATTTGTATCTCCGAAATCCATCAAGATGATCGTGGATTCTTTGGAAAAGCTGCGGATCACCGACATTTCAATCGACTATACCGAGCAGGTGCGTATGACCAATCCTTCCGATACGTTTGACGCGGCACGTGTCAGCGGCTCCATGCTGATGATGCAGAAGGTTACGGTTTCCACAGGCGGTGTTACAAAATGGGCGTACCGTCTTGCCGCAAGCCCCATCGTTTATGAATACTCCAAGCTGATCAAGCAGATCATTCCGATCCGTTTGGATCTGCTCAATACAAAGGAAACGACGCGTTCAACCGATACGGTCATTATCATCCGTCAATATATCCTGCAGCGCGTGGAACTGATGAAAAATAAGAAAAACAACATGAATTCCCGCTTGATCTCTTACGATTCCATCTATGAGCTGCTCAATACGCCTGACGACAGAAAGCTTCGGGCAACCATCCGGTCACAGACAGAACGGCTTCTTGATAATTATATCGGAAAGGAATATATTGCAGGGTATGAGATTGTCCGCCGCGGTCGCGCCATCACGGGCGTTACGATCCGCCTGCTTGAAGATACGGAACAGCCCCCTTCTGCGGAAGCAGCGCAGGAATGATCTGTTTTGCCTCCAATAACAAGGGACATATCGCGTCAGACATTGTCCTCATGCCAAAAAGCACCGAAAACCAGCCAATTTCATGTGTTTTTGTATGGTATTTCCCCGGTTTTCTGTTTGTCGGCATTACGGACAGCGAAAAGTCTCATTCCATTTTTAGCAGTAACATCGCTGCAAAAAAACGGCAAAAGCCATACGATTGGACTAAAGGACATTGATTAAACATCAATGTCCTTTTTTATTGGGGGTAAACACATCATAACGCCTCCAATATCTCACGACAAGCCTGCAATAAATACCGACATCATTGCAT
>JAZQWK010000141.1:0-4973 GCA_045632325.1 Eubacteriales bacterium | reverse complement strand
GATGATCATGCAAAGACCTGCGCCAATCAGAACGACTCTCTGCCAGATCGCTTCGCGGTGGTGCAAATAGCCTTCCATACCGGAGGAGATCGCGTAGATACCGATCAGCGACGTTGCAAAGATCGAGATGACCTGGAAGGGAGTTGCTTCATAGCCCTCAATGATAAGCAGCATATTCGGGCTGTAGGCGAAGATGTAGGGAACAATGAACGCGGTAATTGCAAGCTTGGTTGCTTCGATACCCGTTTTGAGCGGATTAGACTTCGCAATGGCAGAACCTGCGTAAGCCGCCAACGCAACGGGAGGCGTGATGTCCGCGACGATACCGAAGTAGAAGACGAACATGTGCGCTGCGAGCATCGGGATGCCCATTTCGATCAGAATCGGAGCGGTGATGGTCGCCATAATGACGTAGTTTGCAGTGGTCGGAACGCCCATGCCGAGGACGATACAGCAGATCATGGTGAGGAACAGAGCGATCAGCGTACCCTTTTCAGCGAGCGGAACAATGACCTGAATCAGCGTGGAACCGAGTGCGGTCATCGTGACGACACCGGAGATGATACCCGCGATACCGCAGGCTGTGGAAACACCGATGGAGTTATTCGTACCGCCTTCCAGACCCTCCAGCACGACGGTTGGCGTCAGCGTCGCACCCTTGGTAAGGAACGAGCAGCCGAACGCGGAAATCATTGCAAGGAAGATCGAAAGACCCATCTGCAGTGCGAGAACCTTCCAGAGCAGGAACAGGACGGCAATCGGAATGAGCGGCATAACGGCGAGAAGAACGTCGTACGCACCGTTCATTTTACCGGTGAAGATACGCTTCAGCGCTGCTTTGTCGAGAAGCGCAACGATCAGCGCAAAAAGGATGGCGAAGGATGCGGACATACCTGCCGTGAAGTGATTCATGCAGACGACGAGCACAACGATCGGAATCAGCATATAGCCGTTGGAGAGCAGGAGCTTGAAGAAGTTCGGGAGCGATTCCTTGGGAAGACCGCGTAAGCCCAAACGCTTGCCTTCGAAGTGAACCATGATGAAGATACCCGTGAAGTAAAGCAGGGCAGGGAGAATTGCAGCGATGACGATGGAGAAGTACGGATAACCCGTGATTTCGGACATCAAGAATGCTGCGGCACCCATGATGGGAGGCATGATCTGACCGCCTGTCGATGCTGCCGCTTCAACAGCTGCCGCAAATTCGGGACGGTAACCGGTGCGCTTCATAGTCGGGATGGTAACGGAGCCGGAACCGACGGTGTTGGCAACGGAGGAGCCGGAGTACATACCCTCCAGCGCAGAGGAAATGACGGCAACCTTTGCGGGACCGCCGACCTGCGAGCCTGCAATGGAGTTTGCAAGATCAACGAAGAACGTACCGATGTTGGTCTTTTCCAGGAACGAGCCGAGGATGATGAACAGAATGATAAACGAAGAACAAACGGAAATGGGGGAACCGAAGATACCCGTGCCCATGCTGTAGAACAGGTTGAAGATGATGTTGCGGATTGCAGTTGCGGGGTTGTTGGAGAACATATAGAACGCGCCGTAAACGAAGAATGCGCCTGCAACACAGAGGATCGGAATACCGATGGCACGGCGGCAAAGCTCAACGAGGAGCAGGATGCCGAGGATACCCATGATGATTTCGGTCGTGCCGATGACGTTTGCCATGAAAATGATCTTTTCCTGGAAGACGACGTAGTAGCCGTAAACGAGGATCGAGCCGACGGCACAGACGATATCATACCACGGAATGTAGTTTTCTCTCTGCTGATCCTTTTTGTTGAACGGGTACTTTAAGTAACCGACAGCGAGGGTCAGACCGAGGAACAAGGGGAGTCTGGTGTACGGGGTTGCGTTTGCAATGAGCAGGGTATTGACGAGCATGAAGATCGCATACGCGATGAAGATGACGCGGACGACGGTGTGACGCCAGCCGGTTAAGAGTCGGTTGGTGCTGTCGCGGTCAAGCTCTTTCATGATCTCCTCTGCAGATTTTTCAACAGCGGGAGCTGCTGCTGCTTTCTTGAGTTTTTTCAAAGTGAGAAGCCTCCAAAAGCTTGCGTTGGTGGTGGAACGGTATCAGTCGGGGACGGATATCGGTTGGACGGATGGATGGGAAGGGAACGGGTGCCGCTTCAATCGGTGTGCGGCAGTGATTCACGAATCGACGGTGCGATCATTATCATGAAATCCAATCAAAAGAATCTGTAGGACGGCCATCGGTCGTCCGTTTTTCCGGGCGATGCATGAATCGCTGCTGCAAAAAACGGGAAATACTGCAAAAATCCCATCAATGGAAGAGGCGATAAAATCAACCGATACCCCGAGCGTCATACACACGGGGTATCGAGGATTTATGAGGTTTGGATAGGCAAAAAGTGCCGAATTACTGACCGGAAACTTCTGCGTAGTACTTAGCAGCGCCGGGATGAACCGGAACGTTACCGATGGTGATGGTCGCATTTGCGAGGTTCATGGACTTTGCAATGACGTGACCGGTAGCGATCGCATCAATGTTTTCCCAAAGAGCCTTGGTCATGTTGTAAACGTCGTCTTCAGAGAGGTCGTTGGAAACGATGAAGGTAGCGGTAACACCGATGGTCTTGACTTCTTCGCCTTCGGGGATGCACGCATACTGTGCGTTGGTGATGGGCATAACGCCGTAAACTTCGTACTGACCGTCGATCTTGTGGGATGCGATGAAGTCGGTCATAACCTGATCTTCGAGGGAGAGCAGGAAGATGTCCATTGCGGTGATGAGTTCGGTGATTGCGGTGGTAGGAGCGCCGGAGGTGAAGAAGAACGCGTCGAGGTTGCCGTCCTTCATTGCGTTTGCGGAGTCACCGACGGAGAGGTTGTTCTGAACGATATCCTTGTCGATGTCCATGCCGTACATTGCGAACAGTTCCTTTGCGTTGTTGTAAACGCCGGAGCCTGCGTCACCGACGGAAACGCGCATGCCCTTGAGGTCAGCGAGCGTCTTGACGGAGTCCTTGAGGTCGCCCTTGACGACGATCTGGATAACTTCGGAGTAAACTTCACCGAGAACGGAGAAGTTGGTGATTGCTGCGGGGAAGTTGTCGGGGTCGAGGTTGTTGTACGCGTTGATCATGGTATCGTTCTGAACGATTGCCATCTTGTAGTCGCCGTCGCGCAGACCCTTGAGGTTTGCAGCGGAACCGCCGGTGGAAACAACGTCGAAGGAAAGACCGGTCTTTTCACCGAGAACCTTACCGACAGCCTGAGTGTAAGCAAAGTAAGTACCGGTGGGGCCGCCCGTACCGACGATGATCTTGGATCCGCCGGAGCAGGATGTCATGACGCACATGCCAAGCAGCATGATGACGGCAAGAATGAGGGATAATGACTTTTTCATGATTGAAAGTCCTCCAATAAATTTTGTTGTGCGCCTATGTCCCGGATGTTTCCGCGGCTCAATCGGCGCTTCCATTATATTATACATGGAAATTGCGGATTTTGCAAGATGTTATGGAAAAAAATTCAAAAAAATTTGAAAATTTTTGCAGGATGGCGCGAATTTTGCATATTTGGGACATGGTTTGCGCATGAGAGACGGGGAATTGTGCATGGGGATAGGGAATTGAGGACGGTTCTGTGAGAGGTGGACGTTGGCGGATGCACTCGCGTCCAAGCCTTCCCTGGTGAGGGAAGGTGGATTTCGGTGAAATTGCCCCTGCAATTTTGCCGAAAGCAGAAGAAAGCAAAGCTTTCTTCCGAAGATGGCTTTGCCATCTTCTACGGATTCGAGTCGCCATGACGGAAGCAAGGCGTACTAAATCATGCAATAAGATGAAACATCATTCTTCATAGCAATGTTCTTAAACTGAAAAGTAACAAAAGAACGACTCATCCGTCAAACGCCCCAGGTGCGTTTGACACCTTCCCTTACCAGGGAAGGCTTGGTACGCACGCTACCGTATCATCCAACCGAAAACATCGTGATAAACAAAAACCTCTTGACAAAACCCATGAAATATGGTATATTGAAGTAACTTAAATTCATGTTCAGAAAGGATATCTAATACTATGGAAAACATGATCCCCCGCGCGGAATATCCGCGTCCTCAGCTTGTCCGTGACAGCTATCTCTGTCTCAACGGCAAGTGGATGTTTGAAATTGACCACGGCAAGTCCGGTCGTGCCCGCAAGCTCAATGAAGCAGAAACCCTGTCGGGCGAAATCATCGTTCCGTTTTGCCCGGAATCCAAACTCTCCGGTGTGGAATACAAGGATTTCATGGCGTGTGTCTGGTACAAGCGCGAAGTCGAAATTGAACTGACCGAGGGTATGCGTTATCTGCTCCACATCGGTGCGTGCGACTATTCCTGTGAGGTTTACGTCAACGGCAAGTCCTGCGGCGTACACTTTGGCGGCTCCTCCCCCATTGACCACGATGTCACCGATAAGCTCGTTTCCGGCAAGAACATCATCACCGTTTGTGCGGAAGACGACCAGCGCTCCGGCACACAGCCTGTCGGCAAGCAGTGCAACGACTTCTACTCCCGCGGCTGCTCCTATACGCGTACCACCGGTATCTGGCAGACCGTCTGGATGGAAGAAGTTCCGAGTTCTTACATTGCATCCATTAAGGCAACACCCTCTGCCGCAACGGGTGAGGTTTACTACGAAGTGCTCTGCGAAAACGCGGACGGCATGACGCTGACCTGTTCCGCTTCGTTTGACGGCGAGGACATGGGTTCTGTCGGATGCGTCGTCATCGGTAAGATGGCAAGATTCGTTCTGCCGCTGAAGGAAAAGCACCTTTGGAGCGTCGGTGAGGGTAACCTCTATGACGTCAACATGGTACTTGGCGAAGATGCGGTTGCATCCTACTTCGGTCTGCGCGACATCTACTACAACGGCCGTGCGATGATTCTCAACGGCAAGGCTGTTTACCAGCGTCTTGTTCTCGACCAGGGCTTCTATCCCGACGGCATCTGGAC
>JAZQWK010000140.1:0-34482 GCA_045632325.1 Eubacteriales bacterium | reverse complement strand
CGGGGGAACGGTAACGACAAATGAGTCTGAAAAGCGGTATTTTTAACTCCACGACCGTGGAAACAACGGAATCGGGGCTTATCCGCGGCGATAAGGCGGTGGACGCGGCGTTTTTTGCCCAGATGCTGTCCGCGCTGTTTCGTACGGGTATTATTCAGAACGAGGTCGGCAACAGCTTTGCGTCCTCGGTCACTGACGGCACGATGAAGGTCGTCACGTCCCCCGGCAAGTGCTTCATCGAGGGCTATTTTGCCTACGACACGGCAAAGGAAACGCGTACGTTTTCCGTCGCGCAGACCGACCGATGCGCCGCGCGTATCATGCGTCTGGATACCGTCGACGGCAGTATCAAGGTGCTTTGGCGCGATTGTATCCGCCATGGCAATGTTTTGCTCTCCAAGGAAGACGGTGCCGAGCTTCCGCTCCGTTCGGGCGGGATTTACGACCTTGTCACCTGTGTCGTCGACATCCCGGCGGGAACCACAGTGCTGACACAGGACATGGTCACCGATACGCGCGGGGATGACACGCTGTGCGGGTATGCGGGGACGATTGGCTGATGTGGTTGTGTAACGATACACATACGGCACAAAAAAGAGAAGCCCTCATGAGCTTCTCTTTCGTCTTTTGAAAATCAGAGTTCGTACTTCGCGGTCTTTTCCTTGAGGAAGTTGACAGCCAGACCGATATCTGCCGCCGGGTCTGCACCGACTTCGCGTTCGATGGTCAGATAGCCCTTGTAGCCGATGTCAGCGAGAGCCGCAAGGTAAGCGTCGAAGTCGACGGAGCCCTGTCCGAGCGGAACTTCCTTGAAGTATTCCCAAATGGGCATATCGCGCAGGTCGCCGCCGTCACCGCCGGTTGCGAAGAAGCCGTAGATCTTGTGGCGGTCGCAAGCCTTCAGATTGACGCCGTCCTTTGCGTGGGTGTGAACGATGTAGTCGCGGAGCGTGTAGACTGCCTTGACGGGGTCGTCAGCCGTAACCATAGCGAGGTTGGCGGGGTCGAGGTTGACGCGGACACCCTTTGCGGACAGACCGTCGAGGAATTCCTTGAGCATATCTGCCTTTTCGGGACCAGTTTCAACTGCAAAATATGCGCCGACGGAATCTGCGTATTCGGCGAGCTGGTTGCATGCTTCCTGCATGATCTTGTAGGTGTCGTCCTTTTCATCCGGAACAACGCCGATGTGGGTCGTAACGACCTTGGTACCCATTTCGAGTGCGAGGTCAACGATCTGCTTGGACTTTTCGATCTTGATTTTGTTTTCTTCTGCCAGCTGGAAGCCGTGACCGCCCAGGTCGCCGCACAGCGCGGAAACTTCCAGACCGTTTGCGTTCAGGATGGACTTCTTTTCTGCAATCAGTGCAGGGGTGAGGTTCCAGGGAGCCATTTCACCGTCAACGGCGTAGATCTGAACGCCCTGACCGCCGAGTGCGCGTGCCTTTTCAATGTTTTCGCGGAAGGTACCGAGCAGGGAGTCTGCCATGATACCGATGGAAAATCTGTTCATAAGTATAATTCCTTTCGTGGGAGTGTATTTTGGATGTATTCATTATAACATTTTCGGGCGGAAATGTCAATGGGATTGTGTGCGGTTTGTTTGGGTGAGGGGACATCGTGTGATATCATTCCTCCGCCGTAAACTTCTCCACCGTCTTTGCAATCGCCTTTTCCGTTGCCTTGATGCGCTTTTCAATCGTGGAAGCAATCGCGGTACCTTTGTTGATGGCGTCGTTGACCGCACCTTCCATACTGCCCCAGCCGAAGATGTTGGCGTTGTCCAGCACCATCGAATCGAGGATCAGATCGAGCATTTCGACGGAATCCTTGTCGCGTGCATACTTTTCGGTCAGTGCGACCTCGTAGTAGGCTGGCGTCAGATTGTTCATCGAATCCGCTGCCATCATCTCGATGATGTATCCTGCATCGTCGGGTGCTGCGTTTGTCACGGGAATGGAAACGACGTTGGGACACCAGTTGTCGGCAAAGCAGTAGTAGCCGTCCTGGGATGCGTCGTACTTGGGCGGCGGGAGCATACCGATATCGACCTCACAGCCGCGTGCCAGCTCGATGAGCAGCAGGACCTCCGGTGCAAACAGCACGCGTCCGTCCATGAAGTGGCGCACGTTGTCCGGCCATGCGGAATCGGTGGAGGTGTTGATATTGTCCATGCTGATGGCAGGGCTGGACGAGATCATTTCGGAAATGTTCGCCATGACCGTCATTGCACGGTCGGTATTGCACGCGATATACGGAAGGTCGTTTTCGTCCTTTGCCGTGATCGTGTTGCCCGATGCGTAGTAGAGCACCGAGCCGAACGAGCCCTGTGCCATGACGCCCCAACGGTCGTCCTCACGCTTGATGACGTTGTCGCCGTTGAGGTCGCCCTGTACGGTTTCTGCGTATTCGACGAGCTTTTCAACGGTCCATTCGTTGTTTCGAACGAGCGTATACGGGCTTTCCAGATCAAATTCTTGGATCATGTCCTTGTTGAAGAACACCATGCGGATCGCCTGGTTATCGACGATGAAGATATCGCCCGTTGCGTAATACTGCTTGTTGGCAATCGACATCGTGCCGTTTGCCTTCTGCGACCACCACGGCTTTGACAGATCGAGATTGCCAACCTCGTTCAGATCCCAAAGAAGATGCTCCGCTGCCCAGCTGCCCGCATCGACAACGGCGGAAACGATGGCTTCAAACGACGTATCGCCGGCTAAAAGCAGCGTCTTGACGAGCGAGCCGATGGAGCCGTTCTGCGATTCGATGACGCCGAGCTTGACGTTGCAGGTGTCCTCAATGTACACCGTGCGCTCGTACACGGCGTCGTCGATCGTGTCGCCGGTGGATTCGTGAACCATGATATCGTCAGCCGACCAGTCGCCGCCTGCGTAAATGCGTCCGTAGAACGTAAAGTCTCTGCCGCCGAAGTCCTTTACGGGAAGGTCGGCGGTGACGCGCGGTGCTTCTGTTACGGCTTCGGTCACGGGTGTTGTGTCGGGTGCCTGGGTTTCGGGCGTTTGGGATGCTTCACCGCCGCAGGAGAGCAGAGATGCGGCAAGCAGTGCGGACAGGAGTACGAGAGACGTCAGATGTTTCATGGGTGTCCTCCGTTTGGTTGAGATTGGTTTAAAACGGATGCGTTACTGCTCCAGCGCCAGAATTGCGTCAACCGTCTTGGTCATTGCCTTTTCCATTGCCGTCATCTTCTTTTCGATGGTCGATGCGATCGCACCGCCCTTGTAGATGGCGTCTGCAACGGCTGTTTCGATCGAGCCCCAGGAGAAGATGTTGGCGTTGTCCATGACGACGGAATCGAGAATCAGATCCAGCATACGAACGGACTGTGCGTCGCGTGCATACTTGTCGGTCAGGACGACGTCAAAGTAAGCGGGCGTCAGATTGTTCATGGAATCGGCTGCCATCGCTTCGAGGATGAACGCAGTGTCGTCCGGGGTCGCGTTGGTCGTCGGGATGGAGAGGACGTTGACACACCAGCCGTCTGCATAGCAGTGATACGATTCCTGCGCCTCGTCATACTTGGGCGGCGGCAGGATACCGATATCGACCTGGCAGGCACGCATCGTTTCGATGTGAACGAGAACCTCGGGTGCAAACAGGACGCGTCCGTCCATGAAGTATTCCAGATTGTCGGGGTGGTGACCGTTTGAAAGACCGGTGTCGCCGGAGGTGGAGATCGACGGCAGACCTGCGATCTTCTCGGAAATGCCCGTCATGGTGGAAATTGCCTTTTCCGTGCCGCAAAGCGCGTAGGGAATATCATCGCCGTCCTTGCCCGTCAGCGTGTTGCCGGAAGCGAAGTAAAGCACGGCACCCAGCTGGGTCTGTGCCATCGTACCGTAACGGTCGGCATCGCGGGTGTAAGTATTGTCGCCGTTGAGGTCGTACAGTGCCGCCTCGGACAGCTCAATGTACTTGTCGATCGTCCACTTGTTTGCCTCGACCAGATCGTAGGGGTTTTCCATGTCCAGGTTGCGGACGATGTCCTTGTTGAAGAAGAAAATACGGGTCGCCTTGTTGTCGATGATGAAGATATCGCCGGTCGCGTAATACTGTCTGTTGGCAATCGAGAGGGACTTGTTCGTGGTCTGTGCCCACCATTCGCGGGACAGATCGATGTACTCAAGCTCGTTTAAGTCGTACAGCATGCCGTCGACCGACAGTGCGCCGGAGTCGTAAACGTCACAGACGATCGCTTCAAAGGAATTGTCTCCGGCTGTGATCAGCTTTTTCAGATCGGAGGTGACGGTTTCCTTCTTGCTTTCGATGGCGTTCAGTGTGACGTTGTAGGTGTCCTCGATGAACATGGTGCGTTCGTAGATCGCGTCGTTGATCTGTTCACCGTCCTCCTCATGGGAGTAAAGGTCGGAGGCAGACCAGACGTTGTCGTAAATACGTCCGTAGAAGACAAACTCTCTGCCGCCGAAGTCCTTTTCGGGCAGATCCGCCTTGACGCGGACGGCTTCGGTAACCGCTTCGGTGGTCGGTGCGGTATCGGCGTTGGTTTCGGTGGAGGCTGCGGGTGTATCGCCGCCGCAGGATGCGAGAGACGCGATGAGCATAGCGGCGAGCAGCAGTGCGGTAGTCATCTGTTTCATATGAGAAATCTCCTTTTGTGCGTGTTGTGCTTAATCGTTTTCGTATTCGTTGAAGAATGTAAAGACCTTTTCCATATAGCGGTCAACGGTTTTACGATTCTTTTCGTAGAACGAGGAAATATCCGCGTTTTTGCTGGTCATCAGGTTCTGCGGCCAGAATGCGGCACCCCAACCGCCGTAGACGTAACCGAAGTCGAAAATACGGTTCTGACAGATCATATCGATGATCGCAACGGATTCCTCGTCGCGGGAGCCCTTGGTCTTGAGTACGATGTCGTAGAAGACGGGGACGGTGCGCTTGTAGCTTTCGGCGTTGAGCGCTTCGACGATCGTGCCGACGTAGTCGGTATCGGAAACCGTTGTGGGAATACCGAGAATGTCGTGCGAGCCGTCAACCATCGTGTAGTAGGTTTCCTGTGCCTCGTCCCACTTCGGCATGGGAATGATGCCGTATTCGGTGTCGGAGTCGCGGAACTCGCTCGTTGCACTGGAGAAGCCGTCTGCTAAGAACAGTGCCTTGCCGTTGGCGAATTTCTCGCGGACGACGATGGCAAAGTCGGCCTGAGTTGAGAGGGTCGCGTAGGTTGTATTACCGACCCAGAGCATATCGTACAGCTTCTGATAGATGTCAACGACGTGTGCGTTATAGTAGTCCAGCACCAGAGTGCCGTCGGGCTGTGCCTTGACGATCTTTTCGCCGAACGACCAGAGGAATGCATTGACGGGAGAACCGACGAAAATGGTCATGCCATGCAGGTCGTCGATGTCCGAGGTGCCGTCACCGTTGAGATCGCGGTAGACCTCGCGGGAAAGCTCGGTCAGGCGGTCAACCGTCCATTTGCCCTCGCTGACGATGCCGTAAATATCGGGCAGGTCGTAATCGTTTGCCACCTGCTTGTTGAAGTAGACGCAGTAGGTATTGTTCAGAGAACCGAGCGCGAAGTCACCGACGGCAAGGAACGTCTTCCCGTCGTAGGTCAGATCCTCCACCGTGGAGTTTGACCACCACGGACGGGAGAAGTCGACGTGCGGAATGTCGTACCAGTTTAAGAACACGCCGTTCATGACTGCCTCACCCGTGGAAACGACGTGACCGGCATACAGCTGATAGGCGTCGTCGCCCGCTGTGACGGTGCGCTTGAGATGGTTAATCTGCGTGCCGTAATCCATGGTTTCCGCGGTGATTTTGATATTGAAGCGTTCTTCAACGGCAGCGTTGCGGCGGAAAACGGCATCCTCTAAAACGTCGCCCGTTTCTTCCTCAATGCAGTACGCATAATCGTAATAATCGACGCCGAGAATTTGGAATTCCTTGCCGCCGAAGTCAACCTCGCCCAGCCCGTCGTCCTCGAGCATACGCAGCTCAAGTGCGTCAAGTGCTTCGGTTTCGACCGCGGTCTCGGCAGCGGTGTCGACGGTATCGGTCACGGCAGTAGCGGTCGTATCGCCGCCGCAGGAAACGAGCGATGCGGCAAGCAGTGCGGCGAGTAAAAGTGCGGATGTGATGGTTTTCATAATCAGAACCCTCTTCTTTTTTTGATGTTTCCATTATAATATATTTTGCGTTCAATGTCAAGGGAAAAGGGCGGGGAAGTAGGAAAAATATCCGACGTATCCGTCGTTTTTCATTGCTCGTACCATTACGGCAAAAAAATCCCGCCGTCATGAAAAACAGCGGGATCGTGGATGATAAGCGGTTTACTTTCTCTTTGCGAGAACGACGGCTGCTGCGGCAAATGCGAGAACTGCGGCAGCGATACCTGCGTCTGCGGTCACGGGAGCAGCGGCTTCGGGTGCGTCGACGGCAGGTTCTTCGACGGGCGTATCCTCAACGGGAGTTTCTGCAGCGGGCATCGGACCGACGTACTTGACTTCGACGTAGTCTGCGTTGACGGACTTGACGACGGGACCGTATTCCGGGTCACGGTTGAAGTCTTCGGCGGTCGTGACGGCGAGTGCGTGCTCGCCTGCGGTAAATACGCAGTTGTCCAGTACGTAGCTGCGGAATTCTTCGCCGTACTTATCGGGAAGCTCAGCCATGTTGATCGCAACGGCGTAACGGTGACCGTCGATCACGAGGTCAGCCTTCTTTTCATCGCCCGCGTTGGTGTCGTAGCGGAAGATGATCTGATAGATACCGTCTTCGGGAATGACGAAGTTCGGGAACGTAACGGTGGACGCCATCTGCGGCGCGTCACCGACACCGCCCAGACCGACGATCTGCGAGTTGGATGCAATCAGGACGTCCTGAATGTTGCCGTCCTTGAATTCCTTTGCGGCACCGGTGATCTCACCGTCCTCACATTCGCAGAAGTAGACGGTTTCGCCGGCTTCCAGCGCGGATACGGAGAAGGTGCAGAACAGAACTGCAAGAACGAGACAAAGTGCAATACGGAGTGTGTGCTTCATGGGGAAATCCTCACTTTCTTAATTTTGTAAACTTATTTTACTCCGATTTTTCGGATTTGTCAAGATGTTTTGTATATTTTTCCGCGAAATCCTGCATAAATTTCCGTGCAGAGAAGCTATCGTATCTGCTCCTTGGCAAGCGGCGTGACGACGGCAGTACGGAGATGAACAAAACACCTTGACAACGCTCCCAAAATCCGTTATAATAAACCTATCATCAAATCCCCGAAAGGAACACCACCGCCATGACCGATACGACTGCCATGATCTTCAATATTCAGCGTTTTTCCGTGGACGACGGACCCGGTATCCGTACCACGGTCTTCTTCAAGGGCTGTCCGCTCTCCTGTATCTGGTGCCACAATCCCGAATCGCACCGCCGTGAGCCGGAGCTGATGTACAACGCGCAGAAGTGTATCTCCTGCGGCGCGTGTTCTACGGTCTGCGACCACGGCGGACACACCTTTGACGGGGAGCGCGCACATATCCTCGACCGCTCGGATTGCATTTCCTGCGGTTCGTGTGCCGGCATCTGCCCGACCAAGGCTGTCGAGATGGCGGGACGCGAGGAATCGGTCGAGGCGATTCTGCGGGAAGTCCTCGCCGATAAGATCTTTTACGAGCAATCGGGCGGCGGTATGACCGTTTCGGGCGGAGAACCGCTCTATCAGCCGAAGGCCGTCACCGCACTCTGTAAAGCCGCAAAAGACGCCGGGCTGCACGTCGCGATGGAAACCTGCGGCTTTGCGTCGGCATCCGTGGTGCGCGAGATTGCCCCGTGGGTTGATTTGTTCCTCTTTGACTATAAAGCAACCGCCGAAACCCATGAAAAACTGACGGGCGTTCCGCAGAAGCCGATTCTTGATACGCTTGCATTGCTTTGCGAGCTTGACAAGCAGGTCATCCTGCGCTGCCCGATCATCCCCGGCTGCAACGACACCGAGGATCATTTTGCCGATATCGTTACGCTTGCAAAGCGGTACGATAACGTCAAAGAGGTGCATCTTGAGCCGTATCATCCGCTCGGTATCTCCAAGCTTGAGCAGCTCGGACGCGAGGTCACCTACGATAACCGTACCTTCCTCGATTCCCATACCCTGACCGCACGGACGGAGGAAATGACGGCGCTGTGCGGCAAGACCGTGCGGATTTCGTAAAATTAGAAATTAGAAATTGCGGCGAGATGATTGCGGTTGTCTCAGGACGAAGGCTCCCTCCCCGAGGGAGGCTTTTTCCGATGTGAATCGTTACACTGTACCGTTTCCGTGAAAACGCCCAAAAAATCACGAAAAAATCGAAAATTTTCTTTTGGAAATTTGAAATACCCCATTGACAAAATGCGCAATTTCGGGTATAATTTAGAAATGAATGATTGCTTGTGGGAAAGGAGCGATTTACCATGCTGCTTGATATGACACAACTTCTCAGCGGCGCGGTGGATCGTCTTGATTTTTCCTATACGCTGTCGGCAGACCGTGTTCCGTATGAGGGTGCGCCCGCGTCGGACGACGGAGAAGCCGTCGGTGTGCAGAAGACGAGCGGCGACGGAGAAGACGAGGGAATGCTTCCCATCGTGTTCGACGACGTTGTCGTCACGAAGCCTGTCACGGTAGAAGGAACGGTGATCAACCGTGCCGGATACATCACGTTGACGGCGGAGGCAAGCGTGTCATACAAAACCCACTGCGCAAGATGTCTTGCGGACGTGGAGGATACCGTTCGCTTCCTGTGTGAGAAGACGGTGGCAGATGAAAAAGGTCTGCTGCGTTTGGAAAACACGGAAAACGACGACTATGTACAGATCAAGGGCGGAAAGCTTGACCTCGACGTACCGATTTGCGACGAGATTCTCCTTGGCTTTCCGATGCGCATCCTCTGCTCGGACGACTGCAAAGGCTTATGTGCCGGCTGCGGTGCCGATCTGAACCGAGAGGCGTGCCGCTGTACAAAGAAAGAAGTTGACCCGCGTCTGGCAAAGCTGGCAGCACTGCTTGCGGAAATGCCCGACGATGAGGAATGACGGAAACGGAAGGAAAGAGAATTTCCGACCGGCGGCATCCGTACCAACCAATAAAAAATACTACCGTGATATAAAGGGAGGACAAACGAAATGGCAGTACCGAAGAAAAAAGTATCCAAAGCAAGAAGAGACAAGAGACGTTCCAATGTTTGGAAGCTCGACCTGCCGGGCATGGTAAAGTGCCCCAAGTGCGGCGAATATAACCTCGCACACCGCGTTTGCAAGAACTGCGGCACCTACGACGGCAAGGTTGTCATCGAAAAGTAATTTTCAAACGACAGAAAACACGGGACTGTAACATGTCGGCATTTGCCGCATACCGTACAGTCCCGATTTTCATGAGACAAGGAGAATACCCATGGTAACGATCACCGCAGTTACACCCGGGACACCTGCCGCGAAGAAGGGCATTTTGCCGGGCGACATTCTGCTGTCCGTCAATGACCACGAGATCAACGACGTGCTTGACTACCGCTTTTATCTGGCGGAAAAACAGCTGACGCTGCTTCTGCACCGCGGTCCCGAGCTTGTGACGGTCAAGCTGCGCAAAAAGGAATATGAAGACATCGGGCTTGAATTTGCTACGTTTCTGATGGACAAGCAGCACGCCTGCAAAAACAAATGTGTGTTCTGTTTTATCGATCAGAATCCGCACGGGATGCGCGACGCGGTCTATTTCAAGGACGACGACTCGCGGATGTCGTTTCTGATGGGAAGCTACGTCACGCTGACGAATCTGACCGATTCGGACGTTGACCGTATCATCGAAATGCATATGTCGCCGATCCACGTCTCCGTGCATACGACGGAACCCGAGCTGCGCGTGCAGATGATGAAAAACCCGCGCTCCGGTGAGGTTCTTTCGTATCTGCGCCGCTTTGCGGATGCGGGAATCGCACTCGAATGTCAGATCGTTCTGTGCAAGGACATCAACGACGGCGAACATCTGACGTGTTCCATGCGCGATCTTTGTACCTATCTTCCCGCACTTTCTACCTGCTCCATCGTGCCGTGCGGTCTGACCGATCACCGCGAGGGGCTGTGTCACATTGAACCGTTTACGGCGGAGGACTGTGCCGACGTGCTCGATCGCGTTGCCGAAATTCAGAACGAATGTATCGAAAAATACGGTCGTCCCGTCTTCTACTGCTCTGATGAATTTTATCTCAAATCGGGCAGAGATTTCCCCGACGGCGCGTTTTACGAGGACTATGCGCAGATCGAAAACGGCGTCGGTATGATTCCGTCGATGCGCGACGAATTTGACTTCCGTTTGGAGGACTTAACCGAGGACGAACGCGCGGTGACACGTGAGGTTTCCGTCGCAACGGGACACGCAGCATATCCGTTTTTGTCGTCGCTCTGTGACCGTCTGATGCGTGAAATTCCCGGATTGCAGGTACACGTTTATAAAATCGACAACCGCTTCTTTGGAAAGAATATCACCGTTGCGGGTCTGATCACCGGCGGCGATCTGACAAAACAGCTGAAGGGCAAGCCGCTTGGCGAGTCGCTGTGTATTCCGTCCGTCATGCTGCGCCACGAGCGCGATCTGTTCCTTGACAACGCTTCCGTGGAGGAGGTCGAGGATGCCCTCGGCGTACCGCTGACGGTCGTTGATACCGCGTACGGCGCAGACGCGTTTGTCGATGCGGTGTTGGGGATGTAACTGTTGAGCCTCCCTCATTGAGGGAGGTGGCACGCCAACGGCGTGACGGAGGGAGTAACGACTTGCAGTTGATCTATGGAAACTCCCTCAGTCATCCTGCGGATGACAGCTCCCTCTGAGAGGGAGCCTTTTTCTGGAAATCGTCACAACCCACAATTATCCCACCGTCTCCTTGTATAACATCACCAAAATCATTGGCAAAAATCGCCAATCCCTTTCTTCCACTTCATAAATATTTCATATTTCGTTCAATTCTGTTTCAAAACGATTTGCTATAATATATAAGATAATACTGATTCAATAGGAGGGAAAACCATGTCCAAACCCGTGGCAGCGATTGTCGGCCGTCCGAACGTCGGCAAGAGCACCCTGTTCAATAAACTGGCGGGCACGCGCGTGTCCATCGTCGAGGATATCCCCGGCGTTACCCGTGACCGCATCATTTACGAAATCGAGTGGAACGGTCGCGCACTGACCATCATCGATACCGGCGGTATCGAGCCGAAGTCCGACGATATCCTGCTCTCCCAGATGAAGACGCAGGCGCAGATCGCCATCGATATGGCAGACGTCATTCTGTTCATGGTCGACGGCAAACGCGGTCTTGCTCCCGAGGACGTTGACATTGCAATGATGCTGAAGCGTTCGGGCAAGCCGATCATTCCGCTGGTCAACAAGATCGATACCATCGGCGATCTTCCGATGGAATTTTACGAGTTCTACGAGCTCGGCTTCGACGAAGATCTGATTCCGCTGTCGTCTCTGCACGGTACCGGTTCCGGTGACCTGCTTGACCGCGTGCTGGAGCTTTCTCCGTCCGATGAGGAGGTTGAGGGCGATGAAGACTATATCAAGGTCGCCGTCATCGGTAAGCCCAACGTCGGCAAGTCGTCCATCGTCAACCGTCTGACCGGTGAGGAGCGCTGTATCGTCGCCGATATGGCAGGTACGACGCGCGATGCCATCGATACCAAATTTGAAAACGAGCACGGCAAGTTCATCTTCATCGATACGGCAGGTATCCGCCGTCAGTCGAAGGTTGAGGACCGTCTTGAAAAGTTCTCCGTCCTCCGTGCCAAGATGGCAGTGGAGCGTGCAGACGTTTGTCTGATCATGATCGACGCTGAGGAAGGCATCACCGAGCAGGACGAAAAGATTGCAGGTCTTGCGCACGACGCAGGCAAGGCGTCCATCATCGTCGTCAACAAGTGGGACGCGATCGAAAAGGACAACGCCACCACCAAGCAGTTTACCGAAAAAATCTACCAATCGCTTGCGTATATGCAGTACGCGCCGCTGTCGTTCGTTTCCGCAAAGACGGGTCAGCGCACGGAAAAGCTGTTTGATCTGATCACGCAGGTCTACGGTCAGTCCGTCATGCGTATCTCTACCGGTATGCTCAACGACGTTCTCGCCGATGCGACCGCACGCGTTCAGCCGCCGTCCGACAAGGGTAAGCATCTGAAGATCTACTACTGGACCCAGCAGTCCATCAAGCCGCCCACATTCGTTATTTTCTGCAACGACGCAGAGCTGTTCCATTTCTCCTATCAGCGCTATCTGGAAAACCAGTTGCGTTCCGTCTTCGGCTTCCACGGTACGCCCATTAAGTTCATCATCAGACAAAAGGGTGACGAATAATCGGGTCGGGCGTGATGTGTTCGGATGTGTGTCGGATAGAACGGTAAGGTAATGACGCGCACGATCCAAGCCTTCCCTCACCAGGGAAGGCTTGGACGCGGAATTTCAACCATCAGCTCCTAACAACATCCCCAAAAAATCATAAACCAAAAAGGAAACTACAACCGTGTCTGAAATTTTAACCAAAGGACTCTTCGGTGTCCTGTTTCTTGATAACGTGGAGGCATCCTCCACGGGTATGCTTGCGCTGTACGTGGCACTGGCGTGTCTTCTGCCTGCTGTCATCGGGTATCTGCTCGGCTCCATCAATACCGCCGTGCTGATCTCCCGTGCGTCCTACCGTGAGGATATCCGCACCAAAGGCTCCGGCAACGCCGGCATGACCAATATGATGCGCACCTACGGACGCGGCGCTGCTGCCGCTACGCTCGTCGGCGATATGCTCAAGACAGCAGTCTCCGTCGGAATCGGCGCACTGCTTGCGGCAGAAGCCGGCATGTATATCGCGGGTCTGTTCGCGGTCATCGGTCACGTTTTCCCCGTATTCTTCGGATTCCGCGGCGGAAAGGGTGTCGCAAGCACGGCGGCACTGGTGCTGTGCACGGAACCCGTCGCGTTCTTTATTCTGATGTTCATGTTCGTCTGCATCGTTGCGGCAACCAAATTTCTGTCGCTTGGCTCGATCATGTGCCTGATGATGTATCCGCTCATTCTGAACCGCGTGTATCTGCTCATCCGTGATCCTGCGGGCGTGCCGTTCATTCCGACGCTTGTGTCGTTCCTTCTGATGGTACTTATCGTTGCCAAGCACAAGGACAACATCCAGCGCCTCTTGAAGGGTACGGAAAGCAAGTTCTCGATCAAGAAGAGCGTCAAAGCGCCGACCGCAGAGGAAGAATCTGCTTCCGCTGACAAAGAAAGCAAATAAAAAGAACCGATCATGAAGAAAATTCTCGTTTTTGTCCTTGCCTGCGCCGTTGCCGTCATCGGTCTGCTGTTCACGGAACTGAAGCAGGGCGCGCTTGAGGACGCGGACTTCGTCGATTCCGTAACCGTGCTTGTCAGAGATGACGGCGACGGTGAGGATTCCGACGGCAAGCTTGTCTTCGGCGAGTATTATTATACGGTCGACGACGTTGCCTATTATCTTGCCGAATACGACGAGCTTCCGCCCAATTATATCACCAAAAAAGAAGCGGAGGCACTTGGCTGGATCTCCTCCGAGGGCAATCTCTGGGACGTTGCGCCCGGGGCTGTCATCGGCGGTGACCGCTTCGGCAACTACGAAGGTCTGCTCCCTGAGGGCGGCGATTACACCGAATGTGACGTCAACTATGACGGCGGATTTCGCGGCGGTGAACGCCTTGTTTACGATACGGACGGCAATATCTGGTATACCGCCGACCATTACGAAACCTTTGAGCAGCTCTATCCGCAATAACGTTTTTACAGCATCCATCCACGAAAGGTATCCAAAAAGCAAACACCCATGAAAGACATCCTTATCAACTGCGAAAAACTGCGCTCGCGCAAGGTACTGCACGACTATCTGGAACGCGAGCTTCTCCTGCCCGACTATTACGGACGCAACCTCGATGCGCTGCACGACATTTTAAGCGGCTTCAACAAAACGGGAGCCGTGACCTTCCATATCATCAACCGCGAAAAGCAGTCCTCCCGTATGGTGACCCTGTATCAGGCGATGCTCGATATGCTCACCGATCTCGGTCGGGAAAACCCCAATATCGGTGTTGTGGAAGAATAAGGCGGTGGGGACGGTTTCCCATCAGATATGCGCAATCGTTAAAATTTGTAGGGACAGGCGTCCCCGACTGTCCCGGTAATTGCATAGGGGCAGTCGAGGTCGCCTGTCCCTACATCATACCGAAAACGCCCGTCAGTTCCTACCAAAATCTACAAAACCTATTGAAAAACCAACCCATCTGTGTTAAAATATAAGAAGAAAATAAAAAGGAAGTAATCACTGCATGGCAGAACTTTATACTTATGTGGCAACATGCCTGTTCGGTCTGGAAAAATTCGTCGGTGAGGAAATCGATGCGCTCGGCTATGAACGCATTTCCACCATCGACGGACGCGTGACCTTCCGCGGCGACATCTCGGCGATTGCGCGATGCAATCTGTGGCTGTCGTGTGCGGAACGCGTCTATCTGCAGATGGGACAGTTCAATGCGTTCACCTTCACGGAGCTGTTCGACGGCACGAAAAACCTGCCGTGGGAGATGTGGATCGGCGAAAACGACGCCTTCCCCGTCAAGGGTCACGCAATCAAAAGTCAGCTGTACTCGATCCCCGACTGTCAGTCCATCGTCAAAAAGGCGATCGTCGAGCGGTTGTCCGCACAGTACGGTGTTTCGTGGTTTTCCGAGGACTGCACCAAATATCAGGTTGAATTCTTCATCCTCGACAACCGCGCAACGCTGATGATCGATACCTCGGGTGCACCCTTGCACAAGCGCGGATACCGTCCCGCCGCAGGTGCCGCACCGCTTCGCGAGACGCTTGCCGCCGCGATGGTGCGCATTGCAAGACCGAGAGAGGACGTTCTGTTCTGGGATCCGTTCTGCGGTTCCGGTACGATCGCGCTGGAGTCGGCACTGTATATGACCAAGACCGCACCCGGTCTGAACCGCTCCTTCATTTCCGAGGACTTTATGGATATTCCCGCCGACGTATGGACGAAGGCAAGGGAAGAAGCACGCGATCTGCAGAATATGGATACTGCGTTTGAAGCGTGGGCATCCGACATCGACCGCGACATGGTGCGTACAGCACAGGATAACGTCGTTCGCGCAGGTATGCAGACCGTCGTCAAGACGTTCCAGCACGATGCACTGCGCATCAGAACGGGCGGCAGACGCGGTACGATCGTCTGCAATCCTCCCTACGGTGAACGTCTCATGGACGAGCAATCCGTTTTCGAGCTTTACCGCGCGATGGGACGCCATTTTGCAACGCTGGACCGCTGGCAGATCTACATTCTGACCTCGGATGAACAGTTTGAGTTCCATTACGGCCGCCGCGCCGATAAGATCCGCCGCTTGTATAACGGTATGATCAAATGCGGCTACTATCAGTTCTTCAAAAATCCGCAGAATCCCAACGACAAACGCCCATATCCCCCGAGAAAGGATGGTCCAAAGAAATGAAAACACGAAAGTTTTGCGTACTTCCCCTGCTCTTTGCGCTGATTCTGATGCTGGTTGTCACCGCGGTTCCCGTTTCTGCGGCGATTGACCTGCGCGGTGTTATGGATGCGCATGCGTATCAGAATACCGCGATCTCCGAGACGGCGATCCTGCAGTACCGTGTCTATCTGCCCGATGCCATCGCCGCGGCATTCCCAAAGAGTGCGGACAATGTGGTTTGGGATATACCCGCAGATGAAAACGCCGATGAAACACCGGCAGAGGGTGAGGACGCCGTGACGGAGCCTGTGGAAGATGCTCCCGTGATCGAGATCCCGCGTGACCGCGAATACGGTCTTCTGCTCTGGCTTCATGACGAAGATCTGTGCGGCGATGACAATGTTTCCCATATTGCAAACGACGCAAAGAACGGTCTGATGAATGCGTTCCTCACAGGCAGCAACGCATCCGAGTATATCATCCTCGCGCCGCAGTGTCCCAAGGGTACAACGTGGACGGCAAACAGTAATCTCTATCTGAATCTCCTGCTTGACCTTGTGCAGAACCACGTCATGCTGCTGCCCATTGACGAAGACCGCATCCTGATCGGCGGTATTTCCATGGGTGCGACCGCAGGCTACGAGCTGATCGAGCTGCAGGTCAACGACGGTATGATCCCGATTTCCGCCGCGTATCTCGTTGCGGGTACGACCGATTTTACGATCACGAATGATCTGGAAGCGAAGGTCTTTGAGACAACCAAGGTCTATGCGTTCCTGTCCGAAAACGATACGGTAACGCCGCCCGATTCCGTCCGTGCGCTTGCGGATCTTGTCAATACCAAATATGAAAATGTACAGGATTTCACCTATGCCGTTTACCCCGAGCTCGGTCATGAAATCTGGCATCAGGCATTTGCCGAACAGGCGCTGATGGACGCGTTCCTTGCGACCAACGCACCCGCGGCAGAAGTTGCTCCTGCGCCCGCAGAATCCGAAACGGAGCCTGTCGATACCGACGTTCCCGCGGATGACCCCGTCGTAACGACTCCCGTTGAAACCGAACCCGTCACCGACGAGGTGCAGACACCGCCCACGATTGCCGGTGTTGAAATCACCTCCGAGATGATCGCATACACCATCATGGCGGCGGCGGGCATCATTGCCGTTGTCCTGCTGATTACGGGTCTTGTCAAAAACAATAAGGTAAGATAATAACTATGGTACTGAAAAATACAGAATCCACGATTGCCTACCGCTGTCCGCACTGCGGCTCGGGCATCCTCGCCATGGTCGGCGTTTTTGCGCTGTCCGGCGATATGATCAAGCTGAAATGCGACTGCGGACACTCTGAACTGCTCATTCAGAAGTGCGGCGACGGCAAGATCCGTCTGACCGTGCCGTGTATGTTCTGTCCCAAACCCCACCAGTATGTCCTGTCCCACGCAGCGTTTTTTGATCAGAGCATTTACACGATCCCCTGCGGTATGACGGGCGTTGATATCTGCTTCATCGGTCACAAGGACGAGGTGCTCCAAAGCCTTGCCGACAACGAAAAGCAGCTGCTCGATATGCTCAAGGAAGCAGGCTACGGCGACGACGCGTCGATTGCAGACCTTCTGCGCGACGAATCGGACGACGATGACGAAACGTACTACGACGACGTCAACTTCACCGATAACCACATCTACGATATGGTGCTGTTCGTCGTGCGCGAGCTGGAAGCCGACGACAAGATCGTCTGCCGCTGTACCGAACGCGGAGAAACGGGCGAATACGATATCGTCTGCGACCGCGATGAGATTTATGTTTCCTGTTCCCGCTGCGGTGCCAGACGTGAAATCCGCTGCAACGGCTCGATGTCCACGCAGGCGTTCCTCGACATCGATACGCTGGTGCTCGAGGGTATGTTCGCAGACGAGTAATCCCGTCTCAATCTATGATTGATGTATATGTAGGGACAGGCGTCCTCGACTGTCCCTGCTTTGATGTTTTCGGGACAGTCGGGGACGCCTGTCCCTACAAGAAAAATAAGGATGTACGACATGGACAACAACGTCATTTCCATCGGCGGCAGACGCGAGGTCTTCTGGGACGATTTTCTCGTGGATACGGAGAAAACGACCGCACGCCACCGCGTGATCTCCCCGATCAGATCGGGCGTCGGTTTTGTGTTTGACCGCCCGGATGAAGCATATTCCATCAGTTATCCCAACGTTGTCAAAGACGACGACGGCTATAAGCTGTATTATATTACGTTCAATCCCAGCCTTGCCAACCGCCATTACAAGCTCCACGTGATCGAGAGTCGGGACGGCGTCAACTGGACGCGTCCTGCGCTGGACCTTTTCCCGGATGATGACGGCGGTAGTACCAACGTCGTGGTCGACGGGCTGGACGACAGCTCGCTCTGCGTTTTTTACGATACGAATCCCGCATGCCCTGCGGATGAACGCTATAAGGTTCTCTCCATGGTATTCCGTGATCGGAAGCTGGATATCCGCACACTGTGGTGCTATGCCTCGGGTGACGGCTATCACTTCAAGCAGCCGTATTACGTCACGGACAAGGGACGGTTTGATTCTCTGAATACGTTCTTCTGGAAAGACGGTAAGTATTACGGCTACGTCCGCGACCTGCACTGGGTGAGTGGCGATTGTGTCCGCGACGTCCGTCTGATCACCTCGGAGGATTTTGTCAACTGGAGTGAACAGACGCCCTTGCAGTATGACGACGGATTGGATTATCAGATGTACACGAACAACGTGATGATCTATCCGCGTGCGCCGCATATCACCGTCGGTTTTCCCACAAGATACGTGGAGCGCAAGACCTTTACCTACAACGACGAGCAGTTTGCCAGCCTGCAGACGAAGCTGCTTGCAGGTCATTCCATTGAAGACCGCTTCACGCGGGCGACGACGGATGCCATGTTCATGTGCAGCCGCGACGGCGTGCATTTCCATCGGTACACGGAAGCCTATATGACGCCCGGGCTGGAGGATGCATACAACTGGATCTACGGCGATTGCTATCTGTCCTATCCGCTGGTCGATACGGGCGTGCATACCTACGCCCTGTTTTCCGTAGAAACGGGCATCGGCTCCGAACAGCCCGCCGTTCTGCGGCAGTATACGATACGCAAGGACGGCTTTGCCTGTCTGGAAGCGGACATGGCAGAGCAGGTCGTTGTGACCAAGCCCATGGTATTCACGGGAACGGCTCTGCATCTGAATTTCTCCACCTCCGCTGCAGGGTATATTTACGTGGATGTTCTCGATGAAAACGGCGACAAGCTGTCTGCGGGCGAGAGCTTTGAGGTGTTCGGCGATACCACCGACCGCGAGGTTCGCTTTGCCGACGGCAGTGATTTTTCCGCGTATGAAGGACGCACCGTTCGCCTGCGGTTCCGTATGTTCGATGCGAAGCTCTTTTCGCTGTATTTTGCATAAAGTATTCATGCCTTGTGGCTTATTGCCTTGCCCCAAATATATAACAGAAAGGTAACGATCATGCCAGAAAAGATATATACCATACCCGTCAACGAAGCATTTGAAGCATCCCGTGACGACGCGTCCTGCGGCTGTCCGTTCTGTACGCTGTACAATACGCTGGAGGAAAACGAGCTGGACCGTATTCTCGGTGCGGCGATGATGGAACCCGACGTGCGCATCGAAACGAACGCACAGGGCTTCTGCGACACGCATTTCAAGATGATGTTCGTCCGTAAGAACCGCCTCGGCATGGGTCTGATCCTCGAATCGCACATTGCCGAAATCGCAAAGGGACAGAAGAACAAAGCCCTGTCTCTCAAAGCGCCAGGCACCGATCAGGAAGCGAAGCTTGAAAAGTTAGAGGACTCCTGCTACGTCTGCGGCAGAATCGCGTTTGCATTCGGCAAGATGCTCGACACCGCCGCGTACCTTTGGGAAAACGAAAAGGAATTCCGCGACAAGTGCGCCGCACAGCCGTATTTCTGCCTGCCGCATTACCGTGCGTTCATCGCACAGGCGCGCCGTTCGATGAACAAAAAGACGTTTGCGTCGTTCTGGGAACAGGTCTCCGGCATTGAAAACGCGTATCTGGAAAAGATCGGCAACGACGTCTCGTGGTTCTGCAAGAAGTTCGACTACCGCTACAACGACGAGCCGTGGTATGATTCCAAGGATGCCGTTGAGAGAGCGATGAAGTTTTTGTCGGGTGATTTACACAAGGACCCGAAGAAGGTGCAATCCTAAAGCACCAAAAAATCCGTCCAATGATGGGCGGATTTTTTGTGGGATGACGGGTGAGCCGTCACGACAAAGCCGCGCAGAAATTTTACCCAATCCTCTTGCATTTTCCGCTCATCTGCGGTATAATAAAAGCATAACCCAACAGACTGTGACAGCGGAAGCGGGCAATATGCCCACGTTCCGCCTTTTGTCGTCTGTAAATATGAAATCATGATAAAAGGAAGCAAAACAATGGCAGATATTTTTGATCTTTTTAAGAAAATCGAATCCGCACCTGCATCCAAGAACGGTCAGGTCGCATGGCTGATCGTGGGACTCGGCAACCACGGCACGGAATACATCCGTACGCGTCACAACGTCGGCTTTGCCGCAATCGACGCACTTGCACTGTCCATCGGATGCAAGATCGACCGCGCAAAGTATCACGCACTCATCGGTGAGGGTGTGATCGACGGTCAGCGCGTCATTCTGATGAAGCCGCAGACCTACATGAACGCATCGGGAAAGGCCGTTGCGGAAGCCGCAAACTTCTATAAGCTCGATGCGGCGCATATCATCGTCTATTCCGATGATATCTCCCTCGCGCCCGGTCGTCTGCGTGTCCGCAAAGACGGTTCCGCAGGTGGTCACAACGGACTCAAGAGCATCATCGAGTGCATCGGCTCGCAGGATTTCCCGCGCATTAAGATCGGTGTCGGACAGAAGCCCACGCCGGAATATGATCTTGCCGATTGGGTGCTCGGAAAGCTGCCGCTGGCCGACGGCGACGCGATTGACGCAAGACACGGAGACCTGATTGCAGGCACCAAGGCGATCATGAAAGGTGATTTTGACCTCGCGGCACGTCTGTGCAACGGAGGGAAGTAATATAAGCCTCCCTCACCGAGGGAGGTGGCACGCCTTTGGGCGTGACGGAGGGAGTAGCGTGAGAACTTTGATCAGAGAGTGCAAATTGTGACTCCCTCAGTCGACTTCGTCGACAGCTCCCTCGGGGAGGGAGCCTTTCACTGCCATCGAAAGGAGATTTTATGCCCGAAACCAATTTTACCTTATTATACGACATCCTCCGCGCGGAGAAGGAATTTTCCGCGATTCTCGATACTTACCGTATGCAGAGGCTGGAGCGCAATCCCCATCCGATGCTCGTCACCGGTCTTGCAGAGGGTGCGCGCGATATGTTCTACGCCGCAATGGTATCGGAGCTGCGCAAGCTGTCGCCCGATAAGCCTGTGCTTTGTATCCCGTCCGACGAAAAGGAACTGCTGAAAATCCAGACGGATTTGGCCGAGGCGGGTCTGCGCGTCATGGTCTATCCTCTGCGCGACTTCATTTTCCATAACGTCACCGCCTCCCGTGAGTACGAGCATGAGAGGCTTGCGGCGCTTTGTGCCATTCAGAAAAACACCTGTGACGCGGTGCTTGCCGTGCCCGATGCGGCATTGCAGTACACGATTCCGCGCAAGGTATTGGAGGAGCGCTCGTTTTCCATCGATATGGATCTGGACTATGATCTGAACGGCATTGTGACGGCACTTTCCGATGCGGGATACGTCCGCTGCGACCTCGTTGACGGTGTCGGAGAATACGCCCTGCGCGGCGGTATTCTCGATATCTATCCCGCTCACGGCACGAATCCCGTGCGTATGGAGTTCTTCGGCGACATGATCGATCAGATGGGGATCTTTGACCCGCTGACCCAGCGCAAGATCGAGCAGATCTCCGAGTGTTTCCTGCCGCCCGCGCGCGAGGTACTGATGACGTCCGAGCAGAAGACCGAGCTGCGTGCGCTGATTGCAAAACAGGCAAAATCCTGTAAAACGGAGGCGGGCAAGGAAGCGCTGCGCGTGGAGCTGGAAGCGCTCGACGGCGGTACGGAGCCCGGATATCTCGACAAATATATCACCTGTCTTTACCCCGAAAAGGAGTGTTTGCTCGACTACTTTGCCGACGACGAGGGCGGACGCATCACCGCTCCCGTGCTCGTCTTTGACACGGCAAAGATCACCGAGCGGCTGACCTCCTCCGAGTGGCACGTCCGTCAGGCGATCACGGCTCTTTTGGAGGACGGCACGATCAATCCCAAATACGCCGAGTATACACGCTGGCAGGCGGACTTTTCGTATGCGATCAACCGCACGCCCGCACTGCTCTGCGATACGTTCACGGCAGGGGCCAAGGAAAAGCTGTCGGGCATCTTCACGTTCCGCTCCAAACAGCTCATTTCTTACGCCGACAGCTACGAAACGCTGTGCGAGGACGTCCGCGGCTATCTTGCCGGCGGCTACCGTCTGCTTCTGCTTGCCGAAAACGAGTTTTCCGCAAAGAATCTGCGCGATACGCTGTTTGACGACGGCATTACGGCGAATCTCTCCCGTGCACACGATATTCCGCTGTCCGACCTCACACCCGGTGTTCCGACGATTCTGTCGGGGCTGGATGCGATCGGCTTTGAACTGCCCGAGTCGCGTTTTGCAGTGCTGTCGACCTATCCGACCCATTCCGCCTACGCAAAAGCCGTTTCGGGTCGTGCAAAAAAGAACAAAAAGAAAAAATCTGCGGCAGAACGGATCCTTTCCTATGCCGATCTGACCGTCGGGGACTACGTCGTTCACGTCAATCACGGTATCGGTCAGTACATGGGCATCCAGACGATCACGGCAGTGGACGGCACCTGCCGCGACTATGTCAAAATCAAATACGCAGGACAGGACGCGCTGTTTCTGCCGTGCGAACAGCTTGATATGATCTCCAAATACATCGGCGCACACGCTGACGACGGTACGGTCAAGCTGTCCAAGATGGGCGGTACCGAATGGGGCAAGACGAAAGCCCGCGTCAAAGCCGCCGCCAAGAGCATGGCAAAGGAGCTGATCGCGCTTTACGCCGCACGTCTGCGTAAGCCGGGATTCGCGTTTGCGCCCGATGACGATATGCAGCGTGCGTTTGAGTCGGTCTTCCCGTATGAGGAAACCGATTCGCAGGTCACGGCGATTGAGGAAATCAAAGGCGATATGCAGAAAACGACGCCGATGGACCGTCTGCTCTGCGGTGACGTCGGCTACGGCAAGACCGAGGTTGCGCTCCGTGCCGCAATGAAGGCGGTTGAAAACGGCAAGCAGGTCGCGATTCTCGTCCCGACGACGATTCTCGCACTGCAGCATTACCAGACGATCCTCTCCCGCTTCCGCGGTCTGCCCGTTCACGTCGAAATTCTGTCGCGCTTCCGCACACCGACCCAGCAGGAAGAAATTCTGCGCCGTGTCAGACGCGGGGAAATCGACATCATCGTCGGTACGCACCGTCTCGTTTCCAAAGACGTCGCGTTCCGTGATCTGGGACTGGTCATCATCGACGAGGAACAGCGATTCGGTGTTGCGCATAAGGAAAAGCTGAAGCAGATGTCGGAAAACGTCGACTGTCTGATGCTGTCGGCGACGCCGATTCCGAGAACGCTGAACATGGCAATGTCGGGCATCCGCGATATGAGTGTCCTCGACGAAGCACCGGGCGACCGTGTTCCCGTCCAGTCCTACGTACTCGAATACGACGAGCTGATTCTCGGCGAGGCGCTGAAAAAGGAACTGCGCCGCGGCGGTCAGATCTTCTGGCTGCACAACCGCGTCGAGGATATCGATTCGTGTGCCGCACGGGTTTCCCAGCTGGCACCCGATGCATCGATTGCGATTGCGCACGGCAAGATGGACAAAGAAGAAATTTCCGATATCTGGCAGAAGCTGCTTGTCGGCGAAATCGATATTCTGATTTCCACGACGATCATCGAAACGGGTATCGACATTCCCAACGCCAATACGCTCGTCATCGAAAACGCCGACCGCATGGGTCTGTCCCAGCTGCATCAGATCCGCGGACGCATCGGACGTTCGTCCCGCCGCGCGTATGCGTATTTCACCTATCCAAAGGGTAAGGTGCTGACGGAAATCGCAACGAAGCGTCTGCAGGCGATCCGCGAATACACCGAGTTCGGCTCCGGCTTTAAGATCGCGATGCGTGACCTTGAGATCCGCGGTGCGGGCAATATCCTCGGTGCGGAACAGCACGGTCACATGGAATCGGTCGGTTACGATCTGTATATCAAGCTGCTCAATGAAGCGATTCTCGAAGAAAAGGGCGGTACCGTCAAGGCAAAGACAGAAGCGGTCATCGACATTTCGCTTGACGCCTACCTGCCCGAACGGTACGTCAAGTCGGGTGCCCAGCGTATTGATCTTTATAAGAAGATCGCCGCGATTGAAACGCCTGAAGACAAGGCGGACATTCTCGACGAGCTTGCCGACCGATTCGGTGCTCCGCCGAAAGCCGCGCAGAACCTTGTCGAGGTCGCGTATCTGCGTGCGCAGGCATCGGCACTGTGCTTCTCCCGTATCGAGGCAAAGATGACGACCGTGTCGTTCTACCCCACCTATTTTGACGGTGCCGCGTGGTCGACGACGGCAAAGCTGCTCATGGCAGACGCACTTCCGACAGCCGCCGAGCAAAGAGCCGCGGAGGATGCCAAAGCCGCACCGAAGCCCAAGGCACCCGCGCCGCGCTACGCAACGCCGCTTGCCCGTGCCGCCGCCATTGCCGCTGCCGGCAATACCCGTGCTGCACAGGAAGCTGCCGCCGGTACTGCTCCGAAAACCGCTGCACAGCGCGCACTGGAAGAAGCGTATGTTCCGCCGATCAAGCTGACCTTGTCTGCCGGCGAAAAACCGTGCATCAACGCCAAGCTCCCGCGCGGTATGGGACTGCTCGAGGGCATGGAAAAGGTCATGGAGGCGTATCGGAAGACGCAGAAGCAGTAAACCAAGAAACGAAAAAAGTGACGCTGTCAGAGTGTTCAGGCTCTGAAACAGGTCACTTTTGATTTGTCCTTATATAAACAATTATATGCGCTCACCGTATTCACGGCGCATCGCTTCCGTGGAGACAACCCATTGTTTGCCGAATTTGCAGACGTCGACACCGTTGACAAGTTTTCCGTAGGCAATGGCTTTCCGCAGGGTACTTTCGTGCAGTCCCCACATCTCTGTCGCGTCGTGAAAGGACATCAATCCGTCAAACGGCGATTGTACCGCAGTACCGTTTTCCCACAGCTCGTCGCACGATAAATCAAGCATATCGTCCCAGATGATGCCGTAACCGCCGACATCGACCGAAACCGCATAAAATAACTCCGGGTTGGTTTGAAGCGTCCGGAATACGGGGATGCGTTCAAACAGACCGCTGACATCGTACAGCTTTGTCACGCCTTCTGCAAACTGTATAGAAAGACGATAGTTCGGCAGAGCGGCAACGGATTTGACTTTATGAAACATAGCAAAAACCTCCTTATTCCAGCGGCGGAATATTCCGAAACTCCTGTGTTTTCCAAATATGCTCCAGTTCTTCTCTATGCAGATCGATCCATTCCAAAACCATACTCATGGCTTTGGGCGGAAGATGCCCTTCCAAAACGTCACCCGTCATGAAATCGATTGCCGCAACGTCTTCGTTATACAGCGCGTGAATATGCGGTGGGTTGTGCTCGCTTTGTAAAAAATACATACGGATAATAATACCGTAAAAACGTGATAATACCGGCAACTGCAGTTCCTCCTTCGTTGTGTTCATCTATAGTATATCACGATACCGTGAAAAAGTCAAGGGGCGGATTTTGTTTTTTGCTCTCACCGACGCCTCATCGTTTTCAGACAGCTGCATCGCATTTGCAAACGTCGTTTGGTAAATGTTCCAAAACATGAACAAACTGTTAATTATCCGTGAAAATACTTGTATTTCCCATGAAATATGATATAATATCATAGTCGCATTTTCGTTTGAAATAGGGCTTTTGCAAAGAAGATTCCAAAAACAAAAATGCGTTTTACTTATAGAAAAACGCTGTCAGATGACCGCGTGAGACATTGAAAAGAAAGGAATATTTCACCCATGGAAATCCTGTACGAAAACCTTTTACAGATGGACTGGCGGTATCTCGTCATGTGGGCGATCGGCGGCATTCTGATCTATCTTGCAATCAAGAAGGATATGGAACCGACCCTGCTGCTTCCCATCGGCTTCGGTACCATTCTCGTCAACCTGCCGGGCTCCGGCGCGATCACGCAGATCCACAACGGTGTCGCCGAACCCGGTGCGCTCTCCGTTCTGTTTGATGCCGGTATTGCAAACGAACTCTTCCCGCTGATTCTGTTCATCGGTATCGGCGCGATGATCGACTTCGGTCCGCTGCTTTCCAATCCGAAGCTGATGATCTTCGGCGCGGCGGCACAGTTCGGTATTTTCTTCACCCTCTGCCTCGCTTCTATCTTCTTCGACATCAATGACGCGGCATCCATCGCGATCATCGGTGCAGCCGACGGTCCGACCGCAATCGTCGTTGCAAATAAGCTCAACTCCCAGTTCCTCGCTCCCATCATGGTTGCGGCGTACTCCTATATGGCACTCGTGCCGATCATTCAGCCGCCGGTCATCAAGCTGCTGACCACCAAGAAGGAGCGTATGATCCGTATGCCGTACGAGGCAAAGGAAGTTTCCAAGACCACCCGTATCCTGTTTCCGATCATCATCACCGTCATTGCAGGTATCGTCGCACCCGCATCCGTTGCGCTCGTCGGCTTCCTCATGTTCGGTAACCTGATCCGTGAATGCGGCGTTCTCAACTCCCTGTCCGAAACCGCACAGAAGGTCCTTGCAAACCTCATCACGATCTTCCTCGGCATCACGATCGCATCCCAGATGTCCGCTGACAAGTTCCTCAACGTCAACACCCTGCTGATTCTCGGCCTCGGTCTATTCGCGTTTATCTTTGACACGGCAGGCGGCGTCCTGTTCGCAAAGTTCCTCAACCTGTTTATGAAGAAGAAGATCAACCCGATGATCGGTGCGGCAGGTATCTCCGCATTCCCGATGTCCGGTCGTATCGTTCACAAGATGGGTCTGGAAGAAGACCCGCAGAACTTCCTGCTTATGCACTCCATCGGTGTCAACGTCTCCGGTCAGATTGCATCCGTTATCGCAGGCGGTCTGATTCTGAACTTCTTTATGGCATAAGGAGGTAGTTACGATGTTTTTTAAGAAATTCTTTCTGACAACGACGGAAGCGGTTACGGATGCTGTTACCGATGTCATCGAAGCCATTGGCGGTATTGACGGCGAGGTTGTCACCACCGTCGCAGCTGCGGAATCCGCATTCTCTTTCAACCCCGCAAATTTCGTTTCCAATCTGTACTACATGGGTGTCGGTATGCTGGCGATCTTTATCGTCATCGCTGCCATCATCGGCATGGTTTACGCACTCGACGTTCTCGTCAAGGCGTTCTCCATCAAGCTGCCCAAGAAGCAGTAAATCACATAAGTGTTGCAATCCCTTTCCGTGTACAAACGCGGAGAGGGATTTTTTCTGCCAAAATACGGTTTTTCCTTGACAAACTTTCGTTTTTCTGATACACTGTTTTCAGACAGAATCCATGGAAGAAAGGATGAAAACCACCATGAAAATCACCGAAAATAAATACGGTTTTTTGAATGCCGCCGACCTGACCCCCACCGGCTGGCTTTACAATCAGCTCAAAACCGAAGCCGACGGACTTGCGGGCAACCTTGACAAGATCTGGCCCGACGTCCGCGATTCCCGTTGGATCGGCGGCAGCTGCGAGGGATGGGAGCGCGTCCCGTACTGGCTGGACGGCTTTGTGCCGCTTTCGTATCTGCTTCGTGATGACGACATGATCGCCCGCGCAAAGAAGTATATCGACGCGATTCTCGACGGTCAGTGCGCAGACGGCTGGATCTGCCCGTGTAACGAGGACGAACGTGCAGGTTACGATATGTGGGCACTCTTGCTTCTGACGAAGGTGCTCGTCGTGTATGCCGACTGTGAGCCAAGCTACACCGACCGCATTGAGACCGCCGTTTCCCGTGCGCTCCGACAGGCAATCGGACATCTTTCGGAACACCCTCTGTTCAACTGGGGCAAATACCGCTGGTTTGAGGGTCTGATTGCGGCGTATTGGCTTTATGAGCGTACGCATGAGGCGTGGATTTGCGACTATTGTGATCTGCTTCACGATCAGGGCAAGGATTACTGCAAGCTCATCGACGAGGAATTTGAGCAGTACAAAACACCCGAGCGCAAGTGGCAGTGGGATACGCACGTCGTTAATCTGTCGATGGCGATCAAGGCGGAAACCCTGTGGCAGAAGCGGCTGGGCGGCGAGGTATCCGATGACTTCTCCCGTCATATGTATGAGACGCTGATGACGTATCACGGCATGGCAAACGGGCACTTCACGGGCGACGAGTGTCTATCCGGACGCGCACCGATTCAGGGCACGGAGCTGTGCGGTGTTGTCGAGGCGATGTATTCCGACGAATGGCTGCTGGCGATCACGGGCAATCCGTGGTGGGGTGATATTCTCGAGCGTCTTGCATTTAATGCACTTCCCGCGACGATCTCGGCGGATATGTGGACACATCAGTATGACCAGCAGATCAATCAGATCGGCTGTGCACCCGATATCACCGCGTGTGTCTTCGGCACGAACGGTCAGGAAGCCAACCTGTTCGGTCTGGAACCGAACTACGGATGCTGTACCGCAAATATGCCGCAGGGCTGGCCGAAGTTTGCGCTGTCTTCTGTTATGAAGAATGAAAACGCGCTGTTTATCGCGTCTCCCGTTCCGATGACGGTCAATACGACGATGCACGGAACACCCGTCAAACTGGAAATCTCCGGTGGTTATCCGTTCCGCGATACCGTGAAAATGACCGTTACCGCCGATGCGCCCGTGGATTTTGCGCTTGATATCCGCATCCCCGGCTTTGCAAAGACCGCGGTTCTTGACGGCGAAGCGCTGACCCCCGGAACGGTCGCATCCGTATCCCGCACATGGCAGGGAACAACGGAGCTTTCGCTGACCTTTGGCTATGACATCAAGCTGGAATCCGCGCTGTATGAAGACCTGCTTTGTGTCAACCGCGGCGCGCTGATGTATTCCGTGCCGATTGCCTACAACAAGATCATGCGCGAATACACCCGCGGCGGTGTCGAGCGCAAGTTCCCGTACTGCGACTATATGCTGATCCCGACCGAAGATTGGGGTTATGCGTTTGCAGATGAAGACTTTATCTATACCGAATGTGCGCCGATTCCCGCCGACTGTGCGGTATTTGACCAAACGAAGCCGTGCGTCAAGATCACCGCGAACCTTGCCAGGATCGACTGGGGCAGAGAAGACGGCTTTGCGTTTGTCTGTGCGCGTTTGCCGAAGAGCAGGGAAGCTGCGGAAACGGTCAAGGTTGACATGATTCCTTACGGATGTACGGATCTGCGTATGACGGCGATGCCGAAGATTACACCCAAGGCATGATTATCAGCGCCAGCCGCCGCACCGATATTCCCGCGTTTTATGCGGATTGGTTTTTCCAAAGACTGCGGGAGGGTTATGTCCTCGTCCGCAATCCGATGAATCCGCACAGAGTCAGCCGCATATCCCTTTCTTCCGATGTTGTGGACGGCATTGTCTTCTGGACGAAAAATCCGATTCCGATGATGGACAGATTGGAACGTCTGTGTGATTATCCGTATTATGTTCAGTTTACGCTGACACCGTATGGGGAGGACATCGAGCAGAATCTACCGTCCAAGCGGGAGGTGCTGATTTCCGCATTCCGTCATTTGTCATCTGAGATCGGTGCGGAGCGTGTCATCTGGCGGTATGACCCGATTCTGTTCAATGGCAGATATACGATGGAGTATCATATCAGGGCATTCCGCGTCATGTGTGATCTTCTTGCCGGATATACCGATACCTGTGTCATCAGCTTTCTTGATCTTTATCGGAACATCAAAGGACGTATTGCGCCGCTCAATATTCGTCCGCCGACCGCAGAAGAAGCCGATGAAATTGCCGCACACTTTGCCGAAATTGCACGGGAACACGGTCTATCGATCAATACCTGCTCCGAGGATGGAGATTACAGCAGATGGGGCATCGGACACGGCGCCTGCATCGATGCACAGCGGTTGTCCCGCATCGGCGGTGTTCCGCTCAACGTCGGACGCGATAAAAATCAGCGCGGCGCGTGCGGATGTGCTGAGAGTATTGACATCGGGACGTATCACACCTGTAAAAACGGCTGTATCTACTGCTACGCCAACCACAGTCAAGCCTTGACCGAGCGTAGTATCGCTGAATACGATCCGTCGTCGCCGCTTCTGTGCGGGCATGTCACGGCAGAAGATGTGATTTCCGAGCGGGAAATGAAGTCGTGCAGGGTGGAGCAGATGAAGTTGTTTGAATGAGGTTTGAATAAAGTAGACACATAAGTGAGAACGGCACAAAAAATCGCCGTTCTCCTTTATTTTACATGACTTGTTCACATATTTGTGCTACAATATAATCATAATAAAAAAGAACCCAAAGGAGAACCAACAATGAACTACACATGGGACTTATCCCCGCTCTACGACGGCTTTGACACCGACACTTTCCGGGCAGACCTCGCTGCAATGGATGCGGTCATCGCAGAAGTCAATTCTTTTGCGGCAGAAGAAGCAACTGCTGACGCAAACGCATTTCTGCACCGCTATATCGACCTGTATGAACAGGCGAATACCCTTGCGGCAAAGCTGATCTGCTATACCCAGCTCCGTTCCGCTGCCAATACGGCTGATATGGAAGCGGCGAGCATGATGGGTAATCTGATGATGAAGCTCAGCGCAACGGCTGCTTCCGATACCGTTCTGCGTCAGCGCGTTGCTGCGATTGACGACCTCGATGCTGTCATCGATGCGGACGCTTCTCTGTACGAATACCGCTTTGTGCTTCAGTCCATCAAGCGCGAAAACCGCTATCTGCTCTCCGACCGCGAGGAAGCACTGTTTGCGCGCCTGAACATCTCCGGCGCATCCGCATGGTCCGATATGCGCGACTATCTGACCTCCTCGGTCAAAACTGATTATCGCGGCGAGCAGATCACGCTGACCGAGGTGCGCAACCTCGCGTATGATGCCGATGCATCTGTGAGAAAAGATGCTTACGACGCAGAGCTTGCCTGTTACGATAAGGTCAAGGATGCCGTTGCATTTTCGCTCAACTCCATCAAGCAGCAGGTTCTGACCGAATGTGATGTGCGCGGCTACGAGTCTCCCCTTGACAAGGCACTCAAGGCATCCCGCATGAAGCGCGAAACGCTCGATGCTCTTCTCGGCGCGATGGTCGACTATATGCCTGTGTTCCGCAAGTACCTCCGTGCAAAGGCAAAGGCACTCGGTCACGAAGGCGCGCTTCCGTGGTGGGATATGTTCGCGCCGATGGGCGGTATGGACAAGAAATATACCGTCGAGGAAGCAAAGGATTATCTGCTGGAGATCTTCGCCGGCTTTGACAGCGAGATGCACGAGCTGGTCCGGGCTTCCTTTGAGGAACGCCGCATCGACTTCTTCCCGCGTGAGGGCAAGGTCGGCGGTGCGTTCGATATGGGTATCGCACCGATCGGACAGAGCCGCGTGCTGACCAACTTCGACGGCGCGTTCGGCGATATCGTCACGCTGGCGCATGAGCTCGGTCACTCCTTCCACGACATGATGGTCTTCTCGCACTCTCCGCTGACGCAGGACTATACCATGCCCGTCGCAGAAACCGCATCGACCTTCAACGAAACGCTCGTCACCGGTACCGCCATCGCGCGTGCGACCGATAAAAATGAAAAGCTGGCACTGCTGGAATCCCGTTTGCAGGATGCAACGCAGATTATCTGCGATATCTACTCCCGCTACCTGTTTGAAGCGTCTGTCTTTGAACACAGAAAGGGAGAATTCCTCGATGCCGACCGCCTCTGCGCACTGATGCTCGATGCACAGAAGGAAGCCTACGGTGACGGACTTGATGAATCCACGCTCCATCCGTATATGTGGGTCTGCAAGAGCCATTACTACTCGGGCGGTCTGTCGTTCTACAACTTCCCCTATGCGTTCGGCGGTCTGTTCGCGCGCGGTCTTTACGCAAAATATGAGGAAATGGGTGCGGACTTTGTGCCGATGTACAAAAAGCTGCTCAATGCCACCTCCGTCAATACCGTTGAGGATGCTGCGGCGATCGCAGGCGTTGATCTGACGGACAAGGCATTCTGGGCTGCAGGTCTTGCCGCATTTGCGGAGGACGTCGAGCAGTTCTGTGCGCTCGTGGAAGCGTAAGACGCAATGAAAACGCAAAAAGTGAAACCGTCGCCGATTCCGCTGACCGAATTTGAGGCAGCGGCACGGGCGGCAGGACACAGGCTGTGGCGATTTACCTATTACGATCGGGACAAGCTCTGTTCCGTCATTTTGGCGGATGACGATGCACATACCGTCTGCGTGGAGAATTACACGGATGATGTGCTCAGCACGGCATTCGGCGTGACGTTGACCCCGACGTGGGACGATCTGCTGGAATTTTTGGAAGATCGCTGTATGCCGCGCACCCGTGCGGGACTGCGCAAATATCTCGATGCCATCGGTGTGGATGAGTACAACGTGTTTGATATCGTGCAGAAAACCGGCGGCAGAATGGCGGAAGATCACCAATGGATGGAGGTTGTACTGTCATGAGTGCGCCGAAAAAGGAGATCCGACAGATCGCATTGACCTCCTCCAAGGGCAATCAAGAAAAATGGTGTGAGGACGGTCGATGGTATAAGCTCGATCTGTTCGGCTATGAAGCACTTGCTGAGGTGCTTTGTTCTCACCTGTTATCGCAGTGGCCGCTTCCGTTTCGGGCAGTTTCCTACCGTATGGAACTGATTGCCGTTGACGGCAGACAACGAACCGGATGTTCCGCTCCCGATTTTTTAGCACCCGGACAGTCCATTGTCACGGCGGCACAGCTTCTGCGGCAGTATGTCGGTTCTGATTACCGCGCTGTGATAGCGGGATTACCCTCGGATAAACAGCGGATCCTTTGGCTTGCCGATACGGTTCGTCAGATCACTGGTCTGAAGGAGTTCGGGGCGTATCTGACTTTGCTTTTTGAGATTGATACGCTGTTTGCGAACGATGACCGACATCTGAACAACATCGCCGTTTTGCGGAATACCGACGGCAGCTTTGACTACTGTCCGATCTTCGATCTCGGTGCCGCGCTTCTGTCCAATACGCAGGTCTGCCGTTATGATATTGCGCCGCAGGCGTTGTTATCCTCACTTCGTGCCGCGCCGTTTTCGATGAACTTCACGCGCATGATGCATACGGCACAGGAACAGTTTGGCGAGTATCTGCATCCAAACCGCGCGGATATGGATGAGGCTTTGAAAAACACTTTGCCGCAGATGATTGAATATTATCCCGCGCGTGACCGTGCCGATATTGCCGACCGTGTGACGTGTGTATTGCGTACACGCGCTTCGCTGTTCTGCTGATGTGTCCGTATATGAGGACAAATATGCAGAAAATGACTATAATTGAAATAAATATACATTTTTCTGTATATCGCCGAATATGACGCAAAATCACCCGAAAGATACACGAAAAAAGCTGGAATTGTCTTATGTGCACAGTAGGGTACGCGACACATCTATATATTTCGTCATTCTGCATCTTGCATTTTTTCTTGAAATATTGTATAATTATACCATCGTTTTGATAAATATTGACTTGATATAAAAGAAAGGCAAATCATCATGAAAAAGGAAAACATCAAAAAAGTCGTTCTCGCCTACTCCGGCGGTCTGGATACCTCCATCATCATTCCGTGGCTGAAGGAAAACTACAACAACTGTGAAGTCGTTGCTGTTTCCGGTAACGTCGGTCAGGGTACCGAGCTTGACGGTCTGGAAGAAAAGGCACTGAAGACCGGTGCTTCCAAGCTGTACATCGAAGACCTGCGCGAAGAATACATCACCGATTATATCTGGCCCTGCCTCAAGGCTGACGCAAAGTACGAAGACTACCTGCTGGGTACCTCCCATGCACGTCCCTGCATTGCAAAGCGTATCGTTGAGATCGCACTGGCTGAAGGCGCTGACGCCATCTGCCACGGCTGTACCGGTAAGGGTAACGACCAGGTTCGTTTTGAACTGACCATCAAGGCATTTGCACCCGATATGGCGATCATCGCTCCGTGGCGTGAATGGGATATCAAGTCCCGTGACGAAGAAATCGACTACGCGGAAGCACACAATATCCCGCTGAAGATCAGCCGCGAAACCAACTACTCCAAGGACAAGAACATCTGGCACCTGTCCCACGAAGGTATGGACCTCGAAAGCCCGGCAAACGAACCGCAGTACAACAAGGAAGGCTTCCTGGAACTCGGCGTTTCTCCCGAACAGGCTCCCGACACTCCCACCTACGTTACCATCCACTTTGAAAAGGGTGTTCCGACCGCAGTCAACGGCGTTGACATGAAGCCGATCGAGCTCGTTGAATACCTGAACAAGGTCGGCGGCGAAAACGGCATTGGTCTGCTCGACATCGTTGAAAACCGTCTCGTCGGTATGAAGAGCCGCGGTGTTTACGAAACGCCCGCAGGTACCATCCTTTACAAGGCACACAACGTCCTCGAGACCATTTGCCTTGATAAGGAAACCTTCCACTTCCAGCAGGCAATGATCGCTCCGAAGATGGCTGACCTCGTTTACAACGGCCAGTGGTTCACACCCCTGCGCGAAGCACTCTGCGCATTCGTTGACAAGACCCAGGAAACCGTTACCGGTGACGTTAAGCTGAAGCTCTACAAGGGCAACCTCATCAATGC
>JAZQWK010000139.1:0-4855 GCA_045632325.1 Eubacteriales bacterium | reverse complement strand
GCTCTGGCGGCGCTTTTCGGCGACCATCGCGTCAAGATCCTCCATCGTGGGATTTCCGTCCATCACGGCTGCAAACTGCGCACCGTCCATGACCTCGTTCTTCTGCAGATACTCGGAAATGAAGTGCAGCTTATCGATGTTGTCGCGCAGAAGCTGTTCTGCATGACGGTAAGCCGTATCGACGATCGAACGGATCTCCTCGTCGATCTCGTTGGCGGTCTTTTCGGAATAGTTGCGGGAGGAGTTGAAGTCACGGCCGAGGAAGACCTCGTCGGAGGAGTGTTCAGAGCCGTAGACGATCGGACCGAGCTTGTCGCTCATACCGTACTTGGTGACCATGGAGCGCGCCATATTGGTAGCACGCTGGATGTCGTTGGACGCACCGGTGGAAATATCGCCGAAGATGATGGCTTCTGCGACACGACCGCCGAGCAGGGAAACGATCTCCTCCTCCATGCCGAGCTTCGACATATAGGACTTATCCTCGACGGGCGGGGACAGCGTAAAGCCGCCTGCGCGTCCGGACTGAATGATCGAGATCTGGGTAACGGGGTCCTGTGTGGGAAGCAGACGCGTACAGATCGCGTGACCTGCTTCGTGATATGCGGTCAGCTTGATATCGTGCTCGGAGCGCTTCTTGCCCTTCTTCTGCGGACCGACGATGATCTTGATCGTTGCTTCCTCGATATCGTTCTTACCGATCAGATGCTTGCCCTTGCGAGCCGCGAGGAGCGCCGCTTCGTTGAGCAGGTTGGCAAGATCGGCACCCGTAAAGCCGACGGTGGTCTGTGCAACTTCACGCAGGCTGACGTCGCCTTCAAAGGGCTTGTTTCTTGCGTGAACCTTGAGGATGTCTTCACGTCCCTGCAGGTCGGGATAACTGACGGTGACCTGTCGGTCGAAGCGTCCGGGACGGAGCAGAGCAGGGTCGAGGATGTCGGGACGGTTGGTTGCGGCGATGACGATAACGCCGTCGTTTCCGCCGAAGCCGTCCATTTCGACGAGCAGCTGGTTCAAGGTCTGTTCACGCTCGTCGTGACCGCCGCCAAGACCGGCACCGCGGTGACGGCCGACCGCGTCGATTTCGTCGATGAAGATGATCGCCGCAGGGTTCTTCTTTGCGGTATCAAACAAATCACGGACGCGGGATGCGCCGACACCGACGTACATTCCCACGAAGTCCGAGCCGGAGATGGAGTAGAACGGGACGTTCGCTTCGCCCGCAACTGCCTTTGCAAGCAGCGTTTTACCGGTACCGGGAGGGCCCATCAGCAGAACGCCGTGCGGGATCTTGGCACCGAGCTTGGTGAACTTCGTCGGGTCGCGCAGAAAATCAACGATCTCGCGCAGCTCTTCCTTTTCTTCGTCAGCACCGGCGACGTCGGAGAAAAGAACCTTCTTCTTTTCGTCGGAGCCGAGCTTTGCGCGTGCTTTGCCAAAGCCGGCGATATTGTTTCTGCCTCCGCCCTTACCGTTTGCCTGATTCATGACGTAGACCCACATCGCGATAAAGAAGACGATGACGAGTGCGTAGGGAAGCAGGGACAGCCACCACGGATAGGTGGTCGGCGGCATGATATCGTAATCGGAGAGGATCCCTTCCAGATATTGCTGTTCTGCAATTTCCGAGAAGTTCAGCTCGTAGGTTTCATAACTGCGGAGTTGATAGACAACGACGGTTTGATCCTTGAGGGTCATCTGCATTTCGTTGTCGGAGGTCAGAACGAAGGAGTCGACCTTTTCTTCAACGAACAAGGTGATGATATCGCTGTACTGCGTTTGTTCCTGTTCGACGGTGTCAAAGACCACGCTCGACGCAAACAGCACGATGGCTATCAGCACGACGTAGAAAATGATCACCTTGAGGGAGTTCTTCATAGCACGATCCAATCTCAGCGGCGGGTATTGGGTAATGCAGCGCGGCAGCCGCTGTTGCAGCGCGTGGGAGCGTTAGAACTTGGTATAGACCTCGGGCTTGAGGATACCGACATACGGGAGCGCACGGTAGCGTTCGTTGTAGTCAAGACCGTAACCGACAACAAAGTAGTCAGGCACTTCAACACCGTGATAGTCCGGTGTGAATTCGACCTCGCGGCGGGACGGTTTGTCAAGCAGTGTTACGGTTTTGACACTCTTCGCACCCTTGAGTGACAGATAATTGCAGAGATACGACAGCGTTCTGCCGGAGTCGATGATATCTTCGACAATCAGAATGTCGCAGGTGTCAAGATCCTGGCGGAGCAGGTCGAGCACGATGTTGACCTTGCCGCCGGACTTGGTGCCGGAGCCGTAGGAGGAAACCTTCATGAAGTCGATTTCCACGGGGACGGTGAGCTTCTTCATCAGCTCACCCATGAAGACGACGGAGCCCTTGAGAATGCAGAGCAGAAGCAGTCGCTTGTCTTCGCCTGCATAGTCGCGGTCGATTTCGGATGCGATACGGGAGATGATCGCATCAACTTCTTCTTCGGAGATGAGTACACGTTCAATATCGGGATGCATATGCTTATACCTCGCTATTGTAAAAATAATATAGGTCGAAAATCGGTGCACCGGGTTCTGCGGCTTTCGGATTGACGGAATCGCGGATACCGCAGAAGGGAATCCAGACGATGCCGTCGCCGTCGCAGAAGAGCGGTACGATCTTGCGCAGACGCGTCGGAACGCGGTGTGCGCTGAGTGCGTCCTTTGCCGTTTTATGAGAGCCTCCGCACAGATAGCGGTCGGTTTGGTTGTCACGGCGCGGACGCAAATAAACTTCATCTAATAGTTTATCAGAATTTATGTGCGTTGATATAACGAAATTGTAAATATTTTTCAAATACGCGAAATTTTCAGATGATTTCACGGAACCGTCACACAACAGACAACAACCGCCCGTGGGAATCTCCGTGATCTCACCTGCAGCGAGCGTCAGACGGTAATCGTCAGACGGTGCTTCGGCCGTGCGCCTCTGCATACGGCATTTGCCGTCCTGTGCGCGAAAATGCCATCCTGCGGACAGTTCGGCTTGCGATCCCGTCTGTACGGTGTGCATCATTGCGTCGAGATACGCGGCGGAAAGCGGCTTCAGACGGCTGTCACGCGTGCGGCAGGCGGCGTAAACGGCGACCAAAATGCGTCGGCGTACCGCGGGATGCGCGGCAAGCAGTGCGTCCGTCGGGATCGGATCGGTCGGCGTGACGGCGTGCTCCCGAAAAAAGGCGTCGGTCAGAGCAGAAAAACAGGCTTCATCTTCTTCTGCCTGCGCGGAAAGACGGTGAAATGCGTCACAGAACGCAGGGTTGACCGTTTTTGCGGCGGGAATCAGCGTATTGCGCAGAAGATTGCGGGATGCGTCGTTTTGTGCGTTGGTGGAGTCGGTGACGTGCGCGACGTGATGAGATGCCAGATAGCCTGCCAGCTCTTCCTTGGTAAAGGAAAGCAGCGGACGGATCAGCGGTACCGCGCGTGTGCCGTTCGGTGCCTGTGCGTCGGGAACGGAAAGCATCCTCACGGAAGGAATACCGCCAAGCCCGTGCAGGGAAGTGCCGCGCAGAAGTCGGAATAACACCGTCTCTGCCTGATCGTCGGCGTGATGTGCCGTCAGAACGCAGGTGATATCGGGATGTGCTTCCAGATACGCGGTGATCAGACGGTAGCGGAGATTCCGTGCGGCTTCTTCCAGCGTCAGCGAAAACCGTTCGGCTTCTGCCGGTGCGTCCGCTTCAAAGAGCGCAAACGGGATATTCCGATTCTCACAAAAGCTGCGGCAGAAGTCGGCGTCGCGTGCGGCTTCCTCACCGCGGATGCCATGGTTGACGTGGAGTGCGGTGATGCGCGGAGGAAGCTTTTGCAGATCGGCAAGGGTTTGCGTCAGGTGCAGAAGTGCCGTGGAATCGGCACCGCCGGAGAACGCAATGAGGATATGACTGTCCGCGCGCGGCAGAGTATGTTCTGCCATGACGGATCGGAATCTGCGCAGAATGGGATCGTGTGATTTGGTTTCTGTCGGCTGCATGGGATTACTTTGCAGGTGGCGGGCTGCCGGGCGCGTCGCGGTCGGTATCGCGGGAATAGAAGCGCGTGAACTGACCCTGCCATCCGAGCTCGACCGTGCCCGTGGAGCCGTGACGGTTCTTGGACAGGATACATTCTGCAGTATTGGCTTTTTCGGGGTCGGTATCGTAATATTCGTCGCGGTATAGGAACATGACGACGTCGGCGTCCTGCTCGATCGCACCGGAGTCACGCAGGTCGGACAGCATCGGGCGTTTGTCGGTTCTCGATTCGGGACCTCGGGACAGCTGTGCGCAGACGATGACGGGGACGTTCAGCTCCTTTGCGAGGATCTTTAAGTTACGCGAAATTTCGCCGACCTCCTGAACGCGGTTGTCGATGCGCTTGTCACTCTGCATCAGCTGCAGATAGTCGATGACGACGAGTCCGAGATTCTTGACGCGGCGCAGCTTTGCCTTCATACCCGTGACCGTAATGCCGGTCGTATCGTCGATATAGATCTCACATTCCGACAGCATTGCCGCAGCCTGTGCCAGCTGTGACCACTGCTCCGGCTTGAGATCACCCGAACGCAGGGCGTACGAATCGATCAGACCCTCGGAGGAGAGCATTCTCGATACGAGCTGCTCGTTGGACATTTCCAGGGAGAAGATACAGACGGCCTGTTTGGTTGCCTTGGCGACGTTGGTGGCGATATTCAGACAGAACGAGGTTTTACCCATACCGGGTCGCGCACCGACGAGGATCAAGTCGGACTTGCCCATGCCGACGAGCACGCGGTCAATGGCGGAGTAGCCCGTCGAGGTACCCTGCGGCTCGTGGTCGATGGAAACGCGCTTTAAGTGGTCGTAGGTCT
>JAZQWK010000138.1:0-5631 GCA_045632325.1 Eubacteriales bacterium | reverse complement strand
CGCATCGGAGGAGGAGAAATACGGTACCGTGACGGTCGTTCCGTCAACGAGATACGCATATTCGGCAACCGACGCAATGCCCTCACCGCCGCGCATCGTACAGCACCAGTACGCCTCGGGACAGTGCAGACGCAGAATCCGATTGTTTTCCACCCCGACAGCACCGAGGCAGTTGTCACAGCCAAAGCCACCGTTTTCACGCTGACCGAAGCCGATGCCGTTGTAATATATACGCTGTGCAAGCGTCAGATAGTCACGCTCGCCTGTTTCCGCATACAGCTGCATTGCGCAGAGGAACGAATCGATGACGGCACACGGCTCCGTCCATTCGGGACGTCCGAACCAGTTGTAGTTGGCATAGTTAGCGGTCATGCCGTGCTCAATGTACATGGCAAACAGCTTCTTCGCCGCCGCAAGGTATTTCTCGTTGTTCGTCATACGGTAGGTGCGCAGAATCCCGCGTGTGCCCGTCAAGGTCGCATGGGTCTGTACACAGATGCCGAGGAAATCGATTTTAAGGAAGTTTTCGATCATGACGTCGAGCAGCGCGCCGATCTCGTCATCATGCGTCATTTCATAAAGGGCACTCACGCCGTCCAGCGGAATGTATGCACAGCCCGTGTCGGTGGAAATGATCCACTTCCCGACAACCGCCGCACAGTTGCCCGCCATGTCTCCGCCAACGACACGTTCTTCGGGACGAATCGGATATGCGGCATACAAATCCTTGACAGGCAGGAACAGATTGCGTCCGATGGTCAGCGCCGCGTCATAGACGTCTTTGCGTCCGGTATAACCGTAATACGCGCAAAGTCCGCGCAGGAGCCATGCGTGTCCCGACAGCTGCTGCTCGTTGACAAGCGCACCACCGTCCGTCGTTCCGTCATAGACCGGACCGAGATACCCGCGTTCGTTGCGGGCAGAGAGCACGATATCGACGATCTCATGCAGATATGCAGGTTCTTTTTTCGTAGTCTCGGCGATGCGGACAAGAGCAAGGATCGTTCTGCCCTCCCAGTCGCCCGGCCATCCCGCCTGGTCCATATTCAGGACGGTTTCGGGACGGTATTCGCGCATTTCCAGCCGCGCGGCAAGCAGTCCCGCACGCGCGGCAAGATTACCGCGCGGAATGTAGTTTTGATTGGATATCGGTTTCATATTGTTTTCCTTATATTATTCGTAAGAATTAAGAACGAGCATTTTCACGTACGCCATGTATTCGCGCACGACCGACGGAAACCACAGCTGCAGCCGCTCGGTTTTCGCGCCGACATAATCGGACTCCAGCCCGTATTTGCCGCAGAGAAACGCGATGCGCGGCATATGAAACGTCGAGGAGACGGAAATAAAGTCGTAATCCCCAAGTCCGTGCTCGTTAATCAGCCGCAGAAAGCCGCGTATATTTCCTTTGGTCGATTCCGCTTCCTCGTCGAGCAGAATCCGTTCGGGAGCAATGCCGTGCTTTTCGAGATACCACGCCATGACCTGCGCCTCGGTATAAACCTCACCCTCGTCAGTCGCGCCGGAAACCAGTGCAATCGCATCGGAATTTTCGTCAAGCAGAGCAAGTGCCGCATCGAGCCGCTCGGCAAGCATTTCCTTGGGTTCCGTCCCTTTGACGCGGCATCCGTAAACGAGTACCGCGGTTTTGCCGTCATTGGGCACGTCCGTATGCTCATACGAGGACAAAAAACCGAGAAAGATGCAGAACGTAACCGTAAAGAAGATCACACCAAAGCAGTACAGTCCCCGTGCCGCCGCATACAGCTTCTTTGGCAGATGTGATTCCCAGAACCGCTCGGTCAGCGGCGGAATGACGACGACCGTTACCGCCGCCAATGGAAGAGCGTAAGAAAAAGCAGTTCCTGCATAGGAGATTACCGACAAAAGATACTCGGTAAAGCAAAACGCAGAGATGACAATACAGATGCCGACGATCACACGCTTGGGTGAAGGTCTCCTCATGCGTTTTGTTTCATCATTCATTGGGGTACTGCTCCTCGCAGAGATATGCCGCAAGCAGCTTCATCGTGTTGAGCACACCGTCCACATGAGAGCGTTCATAGCCGTGGGATGCATAGACACCCGCACCGATCAGCGCGTGACGCAGGTCAAAGTTGCGGACAGCGACAGAGCAGTCGGAGGAATACATGATATACATATCGACAGCATAACCGATGTCGTGCTTCTTTGCAAGCTCAACCAGCTTGCAGTTGATATCATAGTCATAAGGACCGGAACCGTCCGCCGCGCAGATGGAAACCTCACGCTCGGTGCAGGTAAGACCGTTACCGACACAGCCCATATCGACACCGAAAATTTCCGTAACGCCTGCGGGACAGATACCAGCCGCGCCGTGACCGACTTCTTCATAGGTGGTAAAGTGGATGTAGATATGACGGTCGGTCTTGATGTTGTTGTCAACGAGATACTTGGTAAAGCCGAGCAGAATTGCCGCAGAGAGCTTGTCGTCGAGGTAACGGCTCTTGATGTAGCCGGATTCGGTGATGACGGTACGCGGGTTGACACAGACGTAACAGCCGTTTTCAATGCCGAGCGCCTTGGTGTCAGCGGCAGAGGAAACGACCTCGTCAAGAACGACTTCAACATTGTCCCAGTTACGGACAGAAGAGTTGACACCGCCGTTGACGTGCGCGGAAGCATCACACAGCTGGAGCGTGCCTTCCACAGTCTTGCCGTCGCGGGTGTAAACCTTGACAAATTCTGTTTCGGTGTTGGATGCAGACAGACCGCCGACAGGTCTGACACGCAGACGACCGCTGCCCTTGACCTCAGCGACCATCGCGCCGAGCGTGTCAATGTGCGCAGAGAGCAGAATCGCGTTGTCGTCGTTTTCCTTTTTGCAGAGCGCACCGAGGTCGGCAAGCACGCCGCCCTTCCGCTTGATTTCCGCGGGAATGCCAAGCTTTTCAAACTGTTCCTTTGCCCAGATGCCGACCTCACGGCAGAACCCCGTCGGGCTGTCGATGGCAAGCATTTCTTTGAGCACGTTTAAGGTGTAATCGAGATCGAATTTCATGATGATGTTCCTCACTTTGTTGTTATTTTGATGGGTACAGTATATCACAAAATGACGGGGATTGCAATGGGTTTGCGGCAGTGCAAAAATTTTTTTGAGAAATTTTGAAAAAGAGGGAACTTTTTTGCCAATAGAACGTCTATATAAAGTAAGAACACAGAAGAAATTACGATACTGTAAAGAAACCGTAAAAATATTTCCGATATCATTCGACATATTGACAGCGAAATCCGCGAATGATATAATACTTTTACGGAACTGTCCAAGCACCATCCAAACACACAAAGGAGCAAGCCAATGAAACGATCTCACATTGTCATATTGACCGCAATCCTTCTTTGCCTGTTTACGCTCACCGCCTGTCAGACCGACAGCAGCGATACGCAGGATACCACCGCTATCCATACGCAGAATGTAACGGAAATCACGGAAACGACAGAACCCGCGGAAACAACCGCAGCCATCACAACACCTGTTCCGATCGAATTGACAGAGGAGCAGAAGACACTCATCGACCGCAATCTTGATATCATCGCATCCTCTGTTACCGGCAATTCGTACTATATGCCCGATATCATTGCCGAAAACAGGGACATCTTCAACGAGATTGTGAAGATCGGACATCCCGCAATTCCGTATCTGCGGCAAATCGGAGAAAACCTTTTCAACGGTAACACCCAATTCACCTACATCCGCCGCGGCATAGCACTGCAGGCAGTGTATGATATTGACCGAACGGTTTATGATATGACAATTCCCTCACCCACAGGAGAACTGACCTTACGACTGCATGTTTCCCGATTCAACAGTTCGCCCCAGAATATGTACAACGAAGGAATCGCAACCTTTGGTACATATCTCACAGACACAAAAAAGCATACCGTCGCGTCTTCATCGACCGAAATCTGCAATCCTTCCGCAGAATGGTCACCGGACGCACAAACCGCCGTCATCACATCACGCAGGTACGATGATGAAACCATGCTTTTTCTGAATTCCGACGGTTGCAGAGTCCTGACGTGCGACACTGTCATTGATTTGATCGAGGGACAATATCCCGATCCCAACCTCCGTTACCACTCCGATTTTGAGATTCTTGCATGGAACGACGACGGCAGTATTTCCATCGCAATGCAGACTTACGGCGAACAGCCCAATCCCCTCGCACTCAAAATCACGTTCCGCTATCAGCCCGACGGCAGTCTGACCGACCTTTCCTGTGAGGAAACGCCGCTTTCATGGTCGGAATATGAAGCGATCACAGACCCGCCGATGAGCGAAACCGAGATCGGCATGGAGATCGGCATGGAGGTCGGATACATTCTGTTCGGAGATTACAGTGATACCACAATCGATCAGCGCATTGCAGAATTAGTTGCAAAAATGGGATCCATTGACCAAACGCTGGAAAGCAGGTATACCTCTGCTTCCTACCGCATCCTGATGGGCTTGGGCAATGCCGCTGTCCCGACCTTACTGCGGCTTGCCGAATCCCCCGAAGAAACGGGACTGCTCAATGCATACTGGGGATCGATGTATGAGTACAGATTTCGGGCAATGTTTGCCGCCGCACGCCTCGATCCTACGGCTTTTCCCGATCTGCGTACCTCACCGAACAACCGCTGTCTGTTTTTTGAAGCCAATGCGTATAACCCGGATATCAGCGCACAAAGCCTGCTGTTCGATCTTGACCGTGATCGGATTCTCGACTGCAGATATATGCCGTTTATTGATGAGCTGGAAGCACGCTTCGGTATCAACATCCGAGTCATTAACAATGAAATTCTGCAGATGCAGATTCTCTCATGGGAATCGGACACTGCGGTGCGCTTCGGCTTCATCGTACAGTCCCGCGTTTCCGATATCGGTGAGATCACCGGCGAATTTGTATATGATCTTGCCACAGATACCCAGCTGTCCCTCACATATGAAACAGAATATGAACCCGATCTCGGTCCCGAACCGTATGATGCAATGACCGAGGATATCGCAGAACAGTTATATCGGATGTCATTGCATTATCAGAAGTATTATGCTGTTAACAAAGATGCGCTTGCCGCCATTGCCGCCTTGGGCGAAGATGCACTTCCGTATCTTCAGTCCGTGATTGAGAATAGCCCCTCACACATGGGATACAGAATACTCTCCGCACGGCAAGCAGTTTATGCAATCAAACCGTCACTGTACGATCTGGAATTCTACTCTCCCGGCGGAACAAAGAAAATCTTCTTTTCTGTCAAAGATTTTGAAACTGCAACCCGGTGGCGATATCATTACCCGATTTTAATCGATCTGCTGACGGGAGAGGAAACCGAGCTTGTCAGAGAAGAAGACTATAATTCCGGCTTTTTGAATCCCGTTGTGACATTTTCCCCGGATGGCAGGTATGTGCTCATTCACAACAGCGGCGAGGATATCGGTGCGGGTGATCCGATCATCGCCGACACACGGACAGGAAACGTCTTCACACTGAAATTAAATCTGTTTCTTCCGTTATATCGTATGTATCCAAATCAGTCATTTGATATCTCCAATCTATCCCTGACACCGCGCGCATGGGATCCCACGGGAACACTTTACCTCGACTTTAC